>NZ_AP022570.1:3908778-4209453 GCF_010728325.1 Mycolicibacterium poriferae | reverse complement strand
AAATCCCGGGTGCAGATATATCGGAACATCAAGTGCCTCGGCACGTGCCAGAACGGGCTCGAAATCCTCATGGTCGAGGAACTTGCTGCCGACGAACCCATTGGTCATGGCGCCGACGAAACCGTCCTCGCGGACGGCGCGTTCCAATTCGTCCGCAGATGCCTCGGGGTCCTGCAGGGGCAGGGTCGCGTAGGCCTGGTAGCGCCCCGGATAGGCGGTCATCGGACCATCGGCGATCATCTTGTTGAGGCGATACGCGAAATCGTTGCCCTGCTGTCCGGCGAGATCCTGCACGCCCGGGGTATGTGCCGAGAGAATCTGAACATCGACACCCGCCTCATCCATTGCACCGATGCGGCCGGCCCCGAGATCGGCAAGACCAGTTTCCTCGAGGTACTCCGCGTGATCAGCGTTGATCGCGTTCAGGGCAATGAGTTCGCGGGTGGTGTAGGTCTCTTCCGTGGCGATGAATGGCAAATCCCGGTCTCGCAACGAGATATCCGACATCTTCGTCGCGGGCTCATCGGATCTGGTGGTACACGCGGACAACCCGACGCCGGCACCAAGTGCAGCAGCAGCGCCCAGAAAATTGCGGCGTCCCATCGCAGTGGTCCCCGAGAGATTTTCGCTCATCGACTGTGCGAGGTCCATGAGGAAAGCATGATCATCGAAAACGGCAGTGTCACGGGGGATAACCTCCCGTTTGACGGTGGAAAACCTCCGGTCGTCAGCACGGTCTGTGCAAAGCTCGCCCGCGCGCCGCAACGGATGTGAAGAACGCCGGGCGCGGGCGTATTAGCGCGTCGTGCCGCTGATCCATCGCGCGATGTCGCTGACAACTGCCTCGTCGACATGCTGTGCCGGTTCGTATCCGGCGGGGGTCGAGGGACCTGATCCGGAGAAGAACAGATGGTCGTCTGCGGGGTAGACGCGGATCGTGACGTCGTCACGGTCGGCCAAGCCGCTCTGCCAGCCGAGCAGGTCCTCGGTGACGGTGACCTGGTAGTCACGTCCGCCCTGCATGATGAGCATCGGTAGGTCCAGCTGAGCGGCCGCCGCCACCGGGTCGTAACCGCGGAGGTCGAGCCAGTACTGCGCCGGAACGCCCAGCGGCAGAAGGTGATCGGGAGTGGACGGGGAGAGGTCGGGGTCGTCGATCAGCGCCACCTGTCGGGTGATGGTCTGAACGGTTGGGTCGGCCTCGGGGTCCGCGGCCGGTTTGTGCACGGTGGCGAGGTAGCGAACTTGGCGAAGCAAGGAACGGTGCATCGGCTCGGTCGCGCCGGCGAGCACGACCAACCCAGCCACCGACGGCTCGGCCGCCGCGACGCGGGGCGCCATCATGCCGCCCTGACTGTGCCCGAGCACGAAGATCCGGTCACCGTCGACAAGAGGGTGTTCGCGAAGGAGGTGCACGGCGGCGACCGCGGGTCGGACATATTCGTCGAACGCGGTGAAGGTGCGTCTATCCAGCGTGTCGCGATGGACGTAGGTGACTTTGTCGAAGCGCAGCACAGCGATTCCGTGGCTCGCCAACCCCCATGCGAGATCCCGGAAGATCTTGTTGCGGCCCATCGTGACGTCCCGGTCGGACGGCCCGGACCCGGGGAGGAGGACGACGGCCGGCCCCGGACTCGATGACTGCGGCAGGCTGAGCGTTCCCGGCGTCGCCCAGGGCGTTTCGCCGACAGTGACCTCGTGCTCGGTGAACGCGGCCGAGTCCACGTACGGCGGCGCTTCCCATGGCTGCGACGGCTCGGCCGCCTCCGGCGGGGCGAACTGGAGCCCGTGCAGCCGGCGTGCCGCGTCGACGACCATGAGCACGGCACAGGCGCCGCGCTCACACGTCACCCCGATCCTCACGAGCGTGTGATCCGCGCCCGCCGGTTCGGTCGACGGTGTACCGATCTGGACGACCGATCCGTGCGTCGCGGTCAGCTCTTGCCACGAGTCACGTAGCGATTCAGCCGACACCAACTCGCGCAGCGAGGACGGGACCATATCGACGACATCGGCGAACCCATCGGCTGCCATCAACGCCATCACGGCTTCCGCGGTGGCAACAACGTCGCGCTCGGTCACTCAGATCGCCCGCTCACAAGACAGTCCCGTCACGACCATCATTGTCCCGGCGCGGGCGCGGGCGCGGGCGGGAGTAGGCAAGCAAGAGTGCGCAAGCGGGACGAGCGCGCGCGAGATGCCACTTTTTGCGGCATGCCGCTGCACAGACACGCGCCCTCGCACCACGGGCGGGGAGCGCGATCAGCGGGGGTCCATGTCGAACACCCGGGCGTGCAGCACGGTGCGGTTGCGCAGCGCCGCGCGCACTGCTCGGTGCAGGCCGTCCTCGAGGTAGATGTCCCCGCGCCACCGCACGGCGTGGGGAAACAGGTCGCCGTAGAACGTGGAATCCTCCGACAACAGCCGGTCCAGGGCCAGCACCGTCGTCGTCATCACCAACTCGTCGAGGCGGATCTGGCGGGGCGGGATCTGCGCCCACTGCCGATGCGTGAGACCGTGGTCGGGGTAGGGTCGGCCGTCGCGGACTCCCTTGAAGATCATCGCCGTGCCTTCGCTCGCCCCGTGCCCCTGCGTGGTCAACCCCGGCCTGCACAGTAACCCGGCCGCGGCGGCGGCGCGGACCGCTCGGTCGGTGCCCAGGCCTACCGTCACCGTAAAATGAACGCGACCAGGACACATCCTGAGAGGTGGGTGAACAGTGGGCAGCGCCGATGACCGTCGTTTCGAAGTGCTCCGTGCGATCGTCGCCGACTTCGTCGCCACGAAGGAGCCCATCGGTTCCAAGTCACTCGTGGAGCGGCACAACCTCGGGGTGTCCAGCGCGACGGTCCGCAACGACATGGCCGTCCTGGAGGCCGAGGGGTACATCGCCCAGCCGCACACCAGCTCGGGCCGGGTCCCCACCGAGAAGGGGTATCGAGAGTTCGTCGACCGACTCGATGACGTCAAGCCCATGTCCGGTGCCGAGCGTCGCGCGATCCTGAACTTCCTCGAATCGGGTGTCGACCTCGACGACGTCCTGCGCCGCGCGGTGCGGCTGCTCGCGCAGCTGACCCGCCAGGTGGCCGTCGTGCAGTACCCGACGCTGTCCACGTCGACGGTGCGGCGCCTCGAGGTGGTGCAGCTCAGCCCGGCGCGGCTGCTGCTCGTGGTGATCACCGACTCGGGCCGGGTCGATCAGCGCATCGTCGAACTCGGCGACACGATCGACGACACGCAGATGACCCAACTGCGTGATCTGCTCGGCCAGGCGCTGGAGGGCAAGCCGCTTGCCGCTGCGTCGATCGCCGTGTCCGACCTGGCGTCGCACCTCAACGGCAGCGGTGGTCTGGCCGACGCAGTGGGCAGGTCGGCGACGGTGCTGGTGGAGACCCTCGTCGAGCACAGCGAGGAACGCCTGATGCTCGGCGGCACCGCCAACCTGACGCGCAACACGGCCGACTTCGGCGGCTCGCTACGCTCGGTGCTCGAAGCGCTCGAGGAACAGGTGGTGGTGCTGCGGCTACTGGCCAAGCAGCAGGAGGCCGGGAAGGTCACCGTCCGCATCGGGCACGAAACCGAGGCCGAGCAGATGGCCGGCACTTCGGTGATCAGCACGGCCTACGGTAGTTCGGGCAAGGTGTTCGGCGGCATGGGTGTGTTGGGTCCCACACGGATGGACTATCCGGGAACCATCGCCAACGTCGCCGCTGTTGCTCTCTATATTGGCGAAGTCTTAGGTAACCGCTGACCGGCGTAGCGTCGAGTCAACGGGTGGGAAGGTACAAGCGTGGCACGCGACTATTACGGGCTGCTCGGAGTGAGCCAGGGTGCGAGCGACTCCGAGATCAAGCGCGCCTACCGCAAACTGGCGCGTGAACTGCACCCCGACGTCAACCCCGACGAGGGTGCCCAGGCCCGCTTCCAGGAGATCAGCGCCGCCTACGAGGTGCTCAGCGATCCGGAGAAGCGGCGCATCGTCGACATGGGCGGTGATCCACTGGCCTCGGCCGCAGGTGCCGGCGGCGCCGGTGGTTTCTCCGGTTTCGGCGGCCTGGGTGATGTGTTCGAGGCGTTCTTCGGCGGCGGCACCGCCGGGCGTGGCCCGGTGGGACGCGTCCGGCCGGGCTCGGATTCGCTGCTGCGGATGCGGCTGACCCTCGACGAGTGCGCGACCGGGATCTCCAAGCAGGTCACGGTCGACACCGCGGTGCTGTGCGACCTGTGCCACGGCAAGGGCACCCACGGCAACTCGACCCCGGTCACCTGCGATACCTGCGGCGGGCGCGGGGAGATCCAGACCGTGCAGCGCTCGCTGCTCGGGCAGGTCATGACGTCGCGGCCGTGCCCGGTGTGCGGCGGCGTCGGCGAGGTCATCCCCGACCCGTGCAACCGCTGCGCCGGCGACGGTCGCGTGCGTGCCCGCCGCGAGATCACCGTCAAGATCCCCGCCGGAGTCGGCGACGGCATGCGGGTGCGGTTGGCCTCGCAGGGCGAGGTCGGTCCGGGCGGCGGACCCGCCGGCGATCTGTACGTCGAGGTTCACGAGAGCCCGCACGACGTGTTCGTGCGCGACGGCGACGATCTGCACTGCACCGTCTCGGTGCCGATGGTCGACGCCGCGCTGGGCACCAGTGTGACCGTCGACGCCATCCTGGACGGTCCGGTGGAGATCACCGTCGCCGCGGGCACGCAGCCCGGCGCGGTCACCACGCTGCGCGGCCACGGCATGCCGCACCTGCGTTCCGGGGTGCGCGGCGACCTGCATGCGCACATCGACGTCGTGGTGCCCTCGCGGCTGGACCATGAGGACGTCGAACTGCTGCGCGCCCTGCAGGAACGCAGCCGCGACACCGCCGAGGTGCGCTCGGCCAAGTCGAACAACTCGTCGCACGGCGCCGGCGGTCTGTTCTCGCGGCTGCGTGAGACGTTCACCGGCCGCTAGCGGCAGTGCGCAGTCTCTTCTACGTCGACGCCGTACCCGGCGTGGGTGACGTCGTCGTCGTCGACGGCGACGAGGGCTTCCACGCCGCCAACGTGCGCCGCACCCGGCGAGGGGAACAACTCGACCTCAGCGACGGCGCCGGCACCGTGGCGCACTGCGAGGTCGCCGAGGTTGCCAAGGGGCGGCTGAGCGCGCGGGTGTTGGACCGCCGGGTCGTGGCGCCTCCGTCACCGACCGTCACCGTCGCGCAGGCGCTGCCCAAATCGGACCGTTCCGAACTCGCGATCGAGCTGGCCACCGAGGCCGGTGCCGACGCGTTCGTGGCCTGGCAGGCCGCCCGCTGCGTCGCGCGCTGGGACGGGGCCGCCCGCGTCGACAAAGGCGTGCGCAGATGGCAGGCGGTGGCGCGGGCCGCGTCGCGGCAGTCTCGTCGCCCGCACATCCCGACCGTCGAGGGTGTCGTCACGACGGCGCAGCTGGCCGCTGGGGCGGGCCCGACGACGCTGGTGCTGCACGAGTCGGCCACCGTATCGCTGACAGAGCTGCCGCTGGCCGATGCGGTGTCGCTGACGTTGGTCGTCGGTCCGGAGGGCGGCGTCGCCGAGGACGAACTCGCGGCGCTGACCGACGCGGGTGCACTCGCGGTGCGGTTGGGTCCGACCGTGCTGCGCACGTCGACGGCAGCGGCGGTGGCGCTGGGAGCGCTGGGGGTGCTGACCTCGCGCTGGGGGTGCTGACCTTGCGCTGGGGGCGCGCTGACATGGCGGTGGGCGCCTGACATGGCGATGGGGCGCTGACATTTCGGTGCGGGCGGGGTAGCTCACTGCCCCCGGTCTAGATAGGTTAGCCTTCCCTTCTGAGCTGATCTGTATGTCGAGGGCCGTGGGCCAGCAGAGAAGGGACCCCCGATTCTCACCCGTTTGACCCGAGCGTGGCTGCCGCTCGTCCTGGTGATGGTGCTCGTCGTCAGCGGCTTCGCCGTCTGGCGGCTGCGGAGCATGTTCGCGGCCAACCCGCTGCCGACCTACAGCGGAAGTATGACCGAGGACGCGAACAAGTCCGATCCGAAGATCGTGCGCTACGAGGTCTGGGGTGAGCCGGGCGCGGTCGCCGACATCAACTACGTCGACGCCGAGGGCGACCCCAACCAGATCGTCGGAGCCGCCCTGCCGTGGTCGATCGACGTCGAGACCGACTCTCCGGCGATGTCGGGAAACGTCGTGGCGCAGGGCGACGGTGACTTCATCGGATGCCGGATCACCGCCGACGGAGAGGTCAAGGACGAACGCACCATCACCAACGTCAGCGCCTACATCTACTGCTTCACGAAGGCGGCGTGATGAACGCCGCCGGCAACCGCAGCGAAGAGCTGCGCCGGCCGCGGTCCCTGGCGCGGTGGATCCGGCGGCTGGCCATACCCATCATCCTCGGTTGGACGCTGCTGCTCGTGGCGCTGAACGTGCTGGTACCCCAGCTGGAGGTCGTCGCCGCGAAGAACTCGGTCTCGATGAGCCCGAGCAATGCGCCGTCGATGCAGGCCATGTCCGACATGGGCCGACTGTTCGAGGAGTCCGAGTCGGATTCGGTCGCGTTGATCGTGCTGGAGAGCGAGAACGATCAGCCCCTCGGTGACGACGCCCGCGCCTACTACGATCAGCTGATCGACAAGCTGGAGGCGGCACCCGAGCATGTCCGCAACATTCAGGACACCTGGGGTGACCCGCTGACCGAGGCCGCGGCGCAGAGCTCCGACGGCCGCGCGGCGTACGCCACGCTGAACCTCGCCGGCAACATGGGCGAGGCCGAGTCCAACGAGGCCGTCGCGGCCGTGCGGGACATCGTCGCCAACTCACCGCCGCCGCCCGGCGTGCGGGTGCACGTCACCGGGCCCGCGCCGATGACCGCCGACGTCAACATCGCCGGCGAGAGCAGCATGGCGCTGGTGCTGCTGGTCACCTTCTGCGTGATCATCGTGCTGCTGCTGTTCTTCTACCGCTCCATCCCGACCGTGCTGCTCCTGCTCGTGGTGGTCCTCGTCCAGCTCGGTCTGGCGCGAAGCGTCGTCGCGGCAATGGCGCACTACGAGCTCATCGGGCTGTCGACGTACGCGACGAATCTGCTGATCTCGCTGGCCGTCGCAGCGGGTACCGACTACGCGATCTTCTTGGTCGGGCGCTACCAGGAAGCCCGAACCGCGGGCGCCACCCACGAAGAGGCGTACTACGAGATGTTCCACGGCACGGCACCCGTCGTGCTGGGTTCGGGTCTGACCATCGCCGGCGCGATGTTCTGCCTGTCGTTCACGCGCATGCCCTACTTCCAGAGCATGGGTGTGCCCTGCGGGGTGGGCACGCTGGCCGGGATGGCCGTCGCGCTCACCCTCGGCCCGGCGATCGTGACCGTGGGCAGCCGGTTCGACCTGCTCGAACCCAAGCGCGCCATGCGGATCCGCGCCTGGCGTCGCGTCGGCACCATGGTGGTCCGCTGGCCCGGGCCCATCCTCGTCGCATCGCTGGCGCTGTCCTTCATCGGGTTGGCCGCGCTGCCCGGCTATCAGACCAGCTACGACGACACCCGCTACGTCCCGGACTCGATTCCGGCGAACGCCGGCCTGCGGGCCGCCACCGAGCACTTCTCGCTGTCCCGGATGAGCCCGGAGATCCTGCTCGTCGAGGCGGACCACGACCTGCGTAACCCGACAGATTTCCTGGTGTTGGACCGTCTCGCGAAACGCGTGTTCGGTGTCGAGGGGGTCGCGCGGGTCCAGGCGCCGACCCGCCCGGACGGCGCCCCGATCGAGAACACCTCGATCCCGTTCCTGATCAGCATGCAGGGCGTCGGCCAGCAGCAGAACATGAAGCTGATGCAGGACCGCATGGAGGACATGCGCAGCCAGGCCGACGAGCTGGCCCGCACCATCGGCACGATGCGCACCATGTACGGCCTGATGACGCAGTTGTCGAACGTCACCACGGTGATGATCGACGACTTCAACGACATGCAGCAGACGGTGCACCAGATCCGCGACATGATCGCCAACTTCGACGACCAGTTCCGCCCCATCCGGAACTACTTCTACTGGGAACCGCACTGCTACAACATCCCGATGTGCTGGACGTTCCGGTCGTTGTTCGACTCGATGGACGGCATCAGCACCATGACCGACTCGTTCGACAAGGCGCTGGTGAACATGGAGACCATGCGGTCGCTGCTGCCGCAGATGCTCGCCACGTTCCCGCCGATGATCGAAACCATGGAGAGCATGCGGCACATGATGCTCACCACCTACGCCACCATGGGCGGGTTCTACGACCAGATGGACGAGATGAGCGAGAACTCCACGGCGATGGGGAAGTCGTTCGACGCGGCCAACAACGACGACTCGTTCTATCTGCCGCCGGAGGTGTTCGAGAACAAGGACTTCCAGCAGGCGATGGAGAGCTTCTTCTCACCCGACGGCAAGACCGTGCGACTGTTGGTCTCCCACCGCGGCGACCCGACCTCACCCGAGGCGCTCGCGCGGGTCGAACCGATCAAGATCGCCGCCATCGAGGCGCTCAAGGGCACACCGCTGGAGGACGCGAAGATCCAGCTCGGCGGCACCGCGGCGACATTCAAGGACATGTCCGACGGGTCGCGCTACGACATGATGATCGCCATCCTCGCCGCGCTGACCCTGGTCCTCATGGTCATGCTGCTGCTGACCCGCAGCCTGGTCGCCTCGCTGGTCATCGTCGGCACCGTGATCCTGTCGCTGGGGGCGTCGTTCGGCGTCTCGGTGTTGATCTGGCAGCACATCATCGGCATCGAACTGCACTGGATGGTGCTGGTCATGTCCATCATCGCGCTCATCGCCGTCGGATCGGACTACAACCTGCTGCTGGTGTCGCGGTTCAAGGAGGAGATCGGCGCCGGGATCAAGACCGGCATCATCCGCTCGATCGGGGGCACCGGCAGCGTGGTCACGCTGGCGGGCGTGGTGTTCGCCCTCACGATGGCCTCCATGGTCGTCAGCGACCTGCGGGTGATCGCCCAGGTCGGCACCACGATCGGGCTCGGTCTGTTGTTCGACACCTTCGTGGTGCGGGCGTTCATGATGCCGGCGATCGCGACGCTGCTGGGCCGCTGGTTCTGGTGGCCGCAGGTGGTGCGCAACCGGCCGCTTCGCACGCCCGTGGGCACGACGGCAGGGCGCCGGTAATACGCATTGGGTGGTGACGGTGGGCGGCGCTAAACTGGGCTGACCCGACCCAGAACCCAGGAAGCAGGCAGAAAACTCCACGTGACGCCCCGCGAGACGAACGCCGCCTCGGAGTCAGTCCGGAGCAGCATGACAGTTCCGCCCGATCTGGTCATGGGCCTGCTGGGGTCCTCCGACGAAAACCTGCGTGCTCTCGAGCGGTTGCTCGCCGCCGACATCCATGTCCGCGGCAACGCCGTTTCGCTGGCCGGTGAGCCCGCCGACGTCGCGCTGGCCGAGCGGGTGATCTCCGAACTCGTCGAGGTCGTCGGCAGCGGACAGCGGCTGACGCCCGACGCCGTCGCGCACAGCGTCGCGATGCTGACCGGTGCCGCCGAAGCCTCCCCGGCCGAAGTGCTGACCCTGGACATCTTGTCGCGCCGCGGCAAGACCATCCGGCCCAAGACGCTGAACCAGAAGCACTACGTCGATGCGATCGACAACCACACCATCGTGTTCGGCATCGGCCCGGCCGGCACCGGCAAGACGTATCTCGCCATGGCCAAGGCCGTCAGCGCGTTGCAGACCAAACAGGTCAGCCGCATCATCCTGACCCGGCCCGCGGTTGAAGCCGGCGAACGCCTGGGCTTTCTGCCCGGCACGCTGAGTGAGAAGATCGACCCCTACCTGCGCCCGCTCTACGACGCGCTGCACGACATGATGGATCCCGAGCTGATCCCGAAGCTGATGGGTGCCGGGGTCATCGAGGTGGCGCCGCTGGCATACATGCGTGGCCGAGCGCAGCCACTGTCCACTCGCGTGTTGACACCCAGGGGCTTCCGGGCGATCGGGGACCTGAAGGTGGGGGACGCAGTCATCGGCTCCGATGGCCGACCCACTGAGGTCTTGGGTATCTACCTGCAAGGATTCAAAGAGATCTATCGGGTGCACACCCAGGATGGCGCCTCGACACTTGCTTCGGGCGACCACCTTTGGGCAGTGCAGACCCGGCACGGCAAGCGTCGCGGTAAGCCGATGCGGGTGCTCGAGACCAAGGAGATGATCGGCAACCTCAGGGCGGCGCATTATCACCGCTACGAGTTGCCGCTGTTGAGTGCTCCAGTCGCCTTCGAATCGGAACCAGTGCCGATCGATCCCTATGCACTCGGGTTGTTGATCGGCGACGGATGCCTATCGCTGCGCACCTCGCCCAGCTTCGCGACTACAGATCCTGAACTTGCGGATGCACTACAGCAGCTCATACCCGGCATCATCGTGCGGCGGAAGTCGGACGTCGACTATGTCCTGGTTGGCCCTAAGGGACGAGGCGGGCGAAGCAAGAACCCGCTGACGGAAGGTTTACGTCGGCTGTCGTTGGCGGGGACGAAGTCGGATGACAAATTCGTACCGTTCGAGTATCTCGCCAACGCGCCAGAAGTGCGGCTTGCCGTTCTGCAAGGGCTGTTGGACAGCGACGGCGGTCCGGTGACGCAGGACAACCGCACCTGCCGAATTCAGTTTGGGACGGCGTCCCTGCAGCTTGCCGAGGATGTGACATTCCTTGTTCGCTCGCTGGGTGGCGTGGTCTACCGGCGCACGCGAAAGGCACTGGGACGCAAGCCTGGGCTGGCCCGCGGGCGCGAGGTGCACCACATCGCGGATGAGCACATTCTCGACATCCGCCTCCCCGAAGGCATCGTCCCGTTCCGCCTGCCGCGCAAAATTGCCAAGTACGACGCCACCGGCGGTGGCAGACCGATGCGCTTCATCGATCGAATCGAGCCGGTGGGCACAGAGGAAGCCGTCTGCATTCGAGTCGCGGCAGCGGATTCGCTGTATGTCACCGAGGATTTTCTGCTGACCCATAACACCCTGAACGATGCGTTCATCATCCTCGACGAGGCGCAGAACACCACCGCCGAGCAGATGAAGATGTTCCTGACCCGGCTCGGTTTCGGCTCGAAAATCGTTGTGACAGGCGACATCACGCAGGTCGACCTGCCCGGTGGGGCGGCGTCGGGATTGCGTGCGGCGATGCGCATCCTCGACGGCATCGACGACATCCACTTCGCCGAGCTCACCAGCGCCGACGTGGTCCGGCACCGACTGGTGTCCGAGATCGTCGACGCCTACGCGCGCTCCGAGGAGCCGACCCTGATGAACCGGGCCCAACGCCGGGCGTCGGGCCCGACCGGTCGGCCGAGGCGGTAGCACGCACGATGAGCATTGAGGTGTCCAACGAATCGGGCATCGACGTTTCCGAAGAGGAACTGATCAGCGTCGCCCGATTCGTGATCCGCAAGATGGACGTCAACCCCGCCGCCGAACTGTCGATGGTGCTGCTCGACAGCGCGGCGATGGCCGACCTGCACATGCGCTGGATGGACCTACCCGGTCCGACCGACGTGATGAGCTTTCCGATGGACGAACTCGAGCCCGGCGGACGTCCCGACGCGCCGGAGCCCGGGCCGGCCATGCTCGGCGACATCGTGCTGTGCCCGGAGTTCGCCGGCAAGCAGGCCGCCGACCAGGGACATTCGCTGGGCCAGGAACTGGCCCTGCTCACCGTGCACGGGGTGCTGCACCTGCTCGGGTACGACCACGCCGAACCGGACGAGGAAAAAGAGATGTTCGCGCTGCAGCGTGAGCTGCTCGAGGAGTGGGTGGCCGAACAGGTGCAGGCCTATCACCTGGACCGCCAGACCGAGAAGGACCGCAGGCTGCTCGACAAGTCCCGCTATTTCGATGACATCGTCGAACGCGACCAGCTGTGAGCGGCCTGGGACAACTCATCGGCGCCATCGTGCTGGTCGCCTTCGGCGGACTGTTCGCCGCCACCGACGCGGCGCTGAGCACGGTGTCGATGGCGCGTGTCGAAGAGCTGGTGCGCGACGAACGCCCGGGCGCGGTGCGGCTGTCACGGGTGATGGGGGAACGACCCCGTTTCATCAACCTCATCGTGCTGCTGCGCATCACCTGCGAAGTCAGTGCCACGGTGCTGCTCGCCGCCTACCTCGACGGCCACCTCGGGGTGACCTGGGGCCTGGTCGCCGCCGCGGCGATCATGGTGGTGGTCAGCTTCGTCGTCATCGGCGTCGGCCCCCGCACCGTCGGCAGGCAGAACGCCTACACCATCGCCTTGGTGACGGCGCTTCCGCTGCAGGCGTTCTCGGTGCTGCTGCTGCCGCTGAGTCGCCTGCTGGTGTTGATCGGCAACGCCGTCACCCCCGGACGCGGTTTCCGCAACGGTCCGTTCGCCTCGGAGATCGAACTGCGCGAGGTCGTCGACCTGGCCCAGCAGCGCGGCGTGGTCGCCGACGACGAACGCCGGATGATCCAGTCGGTCTTCGAACTCGGCGACACCCCGGCGCGCGAGGTCATGGTTCCCCGCACCGAGATGGTGTGGATCGAAAGTGACAAGACCGCCGGTCAAGCGACCTCCCTGGCGGTACGCAGCGGGCACTCCCGCATCCCGGTGATCGGGGAGAACGTCGACGACGTCGTCGGTGTCGTCTATCTCAAGGACCTTGTGCAGCGGACGTACTACTCGACCCGCGGTGGCCGCGACACCTCGGTGGCCGAGGTCATGCGCGCGCCGGTCTTCGTGCCCGACTCCAAGCCACTCGACGAACTGCTGCGCGAGATGCAGCGCGACCGCAACCACATGGCGCTGTTGGTCGACGAGTACGGCGCGATCGCCGGCCTCGTGACCATCGAAG
Source organism: Mycolicibacterium poriferae (assembly GCF_010728325.1). Next base: position 4,196,609 of record NZ_AP022570.1, on the reverse strand, counting down.
ACGTGCTCGAGGAGATCGTCGGCGAGATCGCCGACGAGTACGACACCGACGAGGTCGCTCCCATCGAGGAGCTCGGCGACAACCAGTACCGGGTGTCGTCGCGGCTGTCCATCGAGGACCTCGGTGAGCTCTACGATGTCGAATTCGACGACGACCTCGACGTCGACACCGTCGGCGGTCTGCTGGCGCTGGAGCTGGGCCGGGTGCCTCTGCCCGGTGCGGAGGTGAACTGGGACGGGTTGCTGCTGCGCGCCGAGGGCGGCCCGGACCCGCGTGGCCGGGTCCGCATCGGCACCGTGCTGGTCAGCCGGGTCGAGCCCGAACCCGAGGACGACGAACAGGACAGCGAATGAGTGAGCTCGACGCCGAGGACGCCAAACTGGTGGTGCTCGCCCGTGGCGCTATGGCGCGGGCAGAGGCGACCAGCGGGGCCGCGGTGCGCGACCTCGACGGCCGCACGTATGCCGGAGCGCCCGTCGGGCTGGCGGCTCTGCCGCTGACCGCACTGCAGGCCGCGCTCGCCGCGGCGGTGTCCAGCGGCGCGACCGGCCTGGAGGCGGCCGTGCTCGTCGGAGGCGGGGCCGACGATCCCGGTGTGGCCGCGGTGCGGGAGATGGCCCCTGCGGCGGCGGTGATCGTCACCGACCGGGCGGGCCAGCCACTGTGAGGAGCACGAGTGTGCGTCCAGTGCGAAAAATCGGCGCCGGAAGCGCCGACGATTCACACTCGGCGGGCCGGCGATGAGCGAATTCCGTTCCGGCTTCGTCTGTTTCGTCGGCAGGCCCAACACCGGCAAGTCCACCTTGACCAATGCCCTGGTCGGCAGCAAGGTCGCGATCACCTCCAACCGCCCGCAGACCACCCGCCACACCATCCGCGGCATCGTGCACCGCGACGATTTCCAGATCGTGCTGGTCGACACTCCGGGACTGCACCGGCCCCGGACACTGCTCGGTCAGCGGCTCAACGACCTGGTCAAGGACACCTATTCCGAGGTGGACGTGATCGGGCTGTGCATCCCCGCCGACGAGAAGATCGGCCCCGGCGACCGATGGATCTACGAACAGATCCGGGCGGTGGCGCCGCGAACGACGGTGATCGCGATCGTCACCAAGATCGACAAGGTGTCCAAGGACAGGGTCGCCGAACAGTTGATGGCCGTGGCCGACCTGGTCGGGCCCGACACCGACATTGTGCCGGTGTCGGCGACCTCGGGTGCTCAGCTCGACGTGCTCGTCGGTGTCCTGGTGGGGCAGCTTCCGCCCGGCCCGGCGTTCTACCCCGACGGTGAGCTGACCGACGAACCCGAAGAAGTACTGATGGCCGAGCTGATCCGCGAGGCCGCACTCGAGGGTGTGCGCGACGAGCTGCCGCATTCGCTGGCCGTGGTCATCGATGAGGTCGAGCAGCGGCCCGGCCGCCCCGAGGACGACCCGTTGATCGACGTGTACGCCATCCTCTACGTGGAGCGGGAGTCGCAGAAGGGCATCGTGATCGGCAAAGGGGGGGCGAGGCTGCGCGAGGTCGGCACCGCCGCGCGCACCCAGATCGAGAAGCTCTTGGGCACCAAGGTCTTTCTCGACCTGCGGGTGAAGATCGCCAAGAACTGGCAGCGCGACCCGAAACAACTGGGCCGCCTCGGGTTCTAGCCGGGCTGGCCGTAGACCGCGACGACGACGGTGCGGTCCAGGCTGTTCTCCGACCACACCCCGATCTGGGTGTTGGCGCAGTTCGACATGATCGCCATGTAGTCGGGCCGGTAGTACCACTGGTTGAGGATCTCGATCCCACTGATCGCCAGCGCCGGGTTGATCGCCACCGTCTCGGCGACCGTGCCGACGAAGCCCGCGTTGCGGGCACGGTCCTGGGGCGTGGAGCCGTCGGAACCGATGTCGCCGTTGAGGGCCCGGTTGTTGAGCACGTCCTTGGTGTGCCATTCCGCGGCCAGCTGCAGCTGCGGATTGATCTGGATTTCGGTCTCGCAGTCGTTGTGCTGCTGGATCGTGTAGACGTTGACCACGACGCTCTCGTTGAGGCGCCGGTTGTCGGCCTGGGCGGCGGGCGCCACGACGGTGGGAATGGCGACGGCGCACGCGAACGCCGCCGCGGCAGGCAGTATCACGCGACCGGTCACGCTCGGGACATTACGCGACGACGCCCGCCACCGAGTCGGGAGCGGCAAGATTCGTGGTGGCCGGGGCCGGCTCCGGCGGGGCGATCCGGGTGTCCCACCAGTTCCGCGGCTGATGGGTCGCCCAGCCATTGAGTGCCTCCAGCGCCGCGGCCAGCGACACCAGCAGCGGTTCGCTGTTGGCCGGCCCCATCAGCTGCACACCGATGGGCAGCCCGTCGGAGGTGAACCCGGCGGGCACGCTGATCGACGGCCAACCCAGCAGGTTCCACGGCCACGTCGCCGGGCAGGCCCGGATCATCGCGCGGTCGGTGGCCAGGCCGGAGAGCCCGTCGAAGCTGTGCACCTGCGGGGGCGGCAGCGCGGTCGTCGGCGCGATCACCACGTCGGCCAGGTTGAAGATCCAGCCGACCCGACGCTGCGTGGCCGCCTCGTGGGCGCGCGCTTTGCGCAGGATGTGCTCGGAGAGCAGCCGGCCGACCCTGGCGTTGGCGCGGGTGCGTTCATCCAGTTCGACGCGGTGTCCCAGCCGATCGATCCACTGCGGGATGCCGGACGTCGACCGGGCCAGGAAGTTCCATGACATGCGCAGGTCGTAGTCGGGGTCGGCGGAGGTCACGGTGTGCCCGAGCTGTTCGAGCTGGCCGGCGACGTTGTCGAGGGCCGTGCGGATCTCGGGGTGGAGGCGGGGACGGAACACCGCGTAGGCGAACTTGGTCGAGATGGCCACCCGCAGCGGTCCGGGCGCCTGGGACACGTAATCCGACACGGTCACCGGCGGCGGGGTGTGCAGGTCGCCGGGGGCGTTGCCGGCGACGGCGTCGAACACCAGGGCGGCGTCGGCCACCGTGCGGGCCAGCACTCCGTTGACGGTGATGCCGTTGAACGCCTCGGGCAGCGGCCACGTCGAGATGCGCCCGCGCTGCGGTTTGATGCCGACCAGGTGGGTCCAGGCGGCCGGAATGCGCACGCTGCCGGCGCCGTCGGAGCCGATGGCCGCGGCGACCAGGCCCGCGGCCACCGCGGCCGCGCTACCGCCGGACGAGCCGCCCGGGGTGTGCTCACGCGACCACGGGTTGCGGGTGTGCCCGAACGCCGGCCCGCTGGTGAACGGCCACTGACCGAGCTCACAGGTGTTGGTCTTGCCGACGATCACCGCTCCCGCGGCGCGCAGCCGACGCACCACCTCGGCGTCGGTGCCGGCGGGGTCGATGGTGCCCTGCGCACCGAAGCGGGTGGGCACGCCCGCGACGTCGACGTCGTCCTTGACCGCGATCGGGATGCCGAGCAGGGGACGATCAGCGGTGTCACGGCCCGAGGCGCGCAGCCGGTCGGCTGCCGCGGCGTCGGCGAGTGCCTGGTCGGTGAGCACCACCCGGAACGCGTTGAGGGTGGACTGGCTGGCCTGGATTGCCTCCAGCGACCTGCGGACCAGGTCGACGGACGTCACGGTGCCGTTGGCGAGCTGGTAGAGCTGCTCGCCGAGGGTGGGGAAGCGGTCCCCGGGCCGGTCTCGAGGGGGAGGAACGTCAGGCATCACCTACGAGGGTATCGGCGCTGCGAAGCGCATTTCGTCCCCCGGCAGTGGGAGACTGGGCCGATGCGTCTGTACCGGGATCGGGCGGTGGTGTTACGCCAGCACAAGCTCGGCGAAGCCGATCGCATCGTGACCCTGCTCACGCGTGACCACGGGCTGGTGCGGGCCGTCGCCAAGGGGGTGCGGCGTACCCGCAGCAAGTTCGGTGCGCGGCTGGAACCTTTCGCGCACATCGACGTTCAGCTGCATCCGGGCCGCAACCTGGACATCGTCACCCAGGTGGCCGCCATCGACGCGTTCGCCTCCGACATCGTCAGTGACTACGGCCGCTACACCTGTGCGTGCGCGATGCTGGAGACCGCCGAGCGACTCGCCGGTGAGGAGCGGGCCCCGGCGCCCGCGTTGCACAAACTCACCGTCGCTGCGTTACGCGCGGTGGCCGACGGCAGCCGCCCGCGCGAGCTGCTGCTCGACGCCTACCTGCTGCGGGCGATGGGAATCGCCGGATGGGCGCCGGCATTGACCGACTGCGCCCGCTGTGCCGCGCCGGGGCCGCACCGGGCCTTCCACGTGGCGGCCGGCGGCAGTGTGTGCGTGCACTGCCGGCCCTCCGGGTCCGCCACCCCACCCCAGGCGGTGCTGGACCTGATGGCCGCGCTCTACGAGGGTGACTGGGAGCACGCGCAGACGTCGTCGGGGTCGCATCGCAGCCAGGCCAGCGGTCTGGTGGCGGCGCACCTGCAGTGGCACCTGGAGCGGCAACTGCGGACGCTACCCCTCGTCGAGCGGGTGGATCGGAGCGCCGTGGCGGGCATCAGGCAGGATGTGGCGCATGGCAACGGAACGCGCCGGGCGGCGGAAGGGTCGGACCAGCTACCCTCAGCTGCCCCCGGCGCCTGACGATTATCCGATGTTCCCGGACACCTCGACGTGGCCGGTGGTGTTTCCGGATCTGCCACCCAACACCAACGGCAGATTTTCCCGGCCGCCCCAGCACACGTCCAAGGCGTCCGCGCCGCAGATCCCGGCCGGCCAGGTGCCCAACCACGTCGCGGTGGTGATGGACGGCAACGGGCGGTGGGCCACCCAGCGCGGCCTGCACCGCACCGAAGGCCACAAGATGGGCGAGGCAGTGCTCATCGACATCACCTGCGGCGCCATCGAGATCGGTATCAAACACCTGACGGTGTATGCGTTCTCCACCGAGAACTGGAAGCGCAGCACCGAGGAGGTGCGCTTCCTGATGGGCTTCAACCGGGAGGTGGTGCGCCGGCGTCGGGAGAACCTGAACGCGATGGGCGTCAACATGCGCTGGGTGGGTTCGCGCCCCCGGATGTGGCGCAGCGTGATCAAGGAGTTCGACATCGCCGAGGAGATGACGATCGGCAACGACGTCATCACGATCAACTACTGCGTCAACTACGGCGGGCGCACCGAGATCGTCGAAGCGACCCGCGCGCTGGCGCAGGAGGCGGTCGACGGCAAAGTCAACCCGAGTCGGATCAGCGAAGCCATGTTCGCCAAGCATCTGCACCGCGCCGACATTCCCGACGTGGATCTGTTCATCCGGACCTCGGGCGAGCAGCGGGCCAGCAACTTCCTGCTGTGGCAGGCGGCCTACGCCGAGTACGTCTTCCAGGACAAGCTGTGGCCCGACTACGACCGCCGCGACCTGTGGGCGGCCTGCGAGGAATACGTCAACCGCAACCGTCGCTTCGGCAGAGCCGAATGATGTGCCTGAGCGGCAGAGCCGAATGATGTGCCTGAGCGGCAGAGCCGAATGATGTGCCTGAGCGGCAGGGCCGAATGATGTGCCTGAGCGGGTGCGCCCGAATGGGGCGGCCGGAGCGGCTTGGTCGAGGGGCCTGAATTGGAGTTGTCGGAGCGGCTGGAGGTCGCGCTCACCGAGATCCTGCCGGTGCAGCGCGAGGAGGACGGCGCGCTGACGGTGCGTCACGACGAGACGTTCGCCTCGTTGCGGGTGGTCACCATCGCCGAGGGTCTAGAGATGGTGTCGCTGACCCAGGTGCTGGCGTGGGATCTGCCGCTCAACGCGAAGATCCGTGCTGCGGTCGCCAAGCATGCCCACGACACGCTGCTGGGCACGGTGTCGCTGGTCGAGAAGATCGGCGCCGCGAAGACCGGGTCCGGCTCGGCCAAGAAAACCGGTGACGTGCTGCTGCGGTACAACTTCCCGGCAGGCGGGTTGAGCGACGACGCGCTGCGCACCCTGGTGATGATGGTGCTCGCCAGCGGCGCCGACGTGCGTCGTGCACTGGTCGTCTGAGGACGACGGGCTGTGGTCTGACGAGGGCCTGAGTGGTCTGACGAGAGGGCCTGAGCGTCTGCCGACGGGGCCTCAGTTGTCTGACGACAGGGCGCCGCAGCGGCTGCACAGCCCGAAGATCTCCACGGTGTGGGTGACCTCGGTGAAGCCGTGCTTGCGGGCGACCTCGGCGGCCCACTTCTCCACCTGGCTGCCCTGGATCTCGACGGTGCTGCCGCAGGCCCGGCAGACCAGGTGGTGGTGGTGATGATCCGAGCAGAGCCGGTAGACCGACTCGCCGGTGTCGGTGCGCAGCGTGTCGACCGTGCCGGTGGCCGCCATCTGCTGCAACGTCCGGTAGACGGTGGTCAGGCCGATGCCTTCGCCGCGCTTGCGGAGTTCGTCGTGCAGTTCCTGCGCCGAGCGGAAATCGTCCAGATTCTCCAGCAACGCCGAGATGGCGGCGCGTTGGCGGGTCGCACGTACGGCGCCAGTCACTGTTCGACCTCCTCGGCACTGTGGGTCACGGCAGCCACGACGATATCGGCCAGATGATGGTCCACCAAGCGGTAGAAGACTTCCCGGCCGGATCGCTCGCCGTCGACGACCCCGGCCGCCTTGAGGATCCGGAGATGCTGGCTGACCAGGGGCTGGGGCAGGCCCAGCGCGTCGACCAGTTCGTGCACGCATCGGGCGGCTTCGCGCAGCTGCAGCACGATGGCGATGCGCACCGGCGCAGCCAGGGCTCGCAACAGCTCGCCGGCGGTGTCGAGGACGGCGCGGGGCGGCAGTTCGGGCGGCGGCGCGCCACCGTGGTCGTGTCCGGCGGGCGGGTCAGCCTTAGTGGCAATGATTTCCATTAATGACCACGATACATGCGTGGGAGCGCATGTCAATCGATCTCGGATGAGCGTCGGCCGTCGGCGTCGCTACGCTGTCAACCCGTGGCTCCGTCTTCGATCATCGACACCGTTGCGAATCTGGCCAAGCGCCGTGGACTCGTCTTCCAGTCCGGCGAGATCTACGGCGGCACCAAATCCGCCTGGGACTACGGGCCGTTGGGTGTCGAGCTCAAGGAGAACATCAAGCGGCAGTGGTGGCGCGCGGTCGTCACCGGCCGTGACGACGTCGTCGGCCTGGACAGCGCGATCATCCTGCCCCGCGAGGTCTGGGTGGCCTCCGGCCACGTCGAGGTGTTCAACGATCCGCTGGTGGAATGCCTGAACTGCCACAAGCGCCACCGGCAGGATCACATGCAGGAGGCGTACGCAGAGAAGAAGGGCTTGTCGGACCCGGACTCGGTCGCGATGACCGACATCGTGTGTCCGGACTGCGGCACCAAGGGCCAGTGGACCGAGCCGCGCGACTTCAACATGATGCTCAAGACCTACCTGGGCCCGATCGAGACCGAGGAGGGACTGCACTATCTGCGTCCCGAGACCGCTCAGGGCATCTTCGTCAACTTCGCCAACGTCGTGACCACCGCGCGCAAGAAGCCGCCGTTCGGCATCGGCCAGATCGGCAAGAGCTTCCGCAACGAGATCACGCCGGGCAACTTCATCTTCCGCACCCGCGAGTTCGAGCAGATGGAGATGGAGTTCTTCGTCGAACCCGCGACCGCGCCCGAGTGGCATCAGTACTGGATCGACACCAGGCTGCAGTGGTACGTCGACCTCGGCATCAACCGCGACAATCTGCGTCTCTACGAGCACCCGAAGGAGAAGCTGTCGCACTACTCCGATCGCACCGTCGACATCGAGTACAAGTTCGGCTTCGCGGGCAGCCCCTGGGGTGAGCTGGAGGGGGTGGCCAACCGCACCGACTTCGACTTGTCCACGCACGCCAAGCATTCCGGTGCGGACCTGTCGTTCTACGATCAGGCCACCGAGACGAGGTTCGTGCCCTACGTCATCGAACCCGCAGCCGGGTTGACCCGCTCGCTGATGGCGTTCCTGATCGACGCCTACACCGAGGACGAGGCCCCCAACGCCAAAGGCGGTGTCGACAAGCGCACCGTGCTGCGCCTGGATCCGCGGCTGGCACCGGTCAAGGCCGCGGTGCTGCCGCTGTCACGCAATGCCGACCTGTCGCCCAAGGCTCGCGACTTGGCCGCCGAGCTGCGCAGGTCGTGGAATGTGGAGTTCGACGATGCCGGGGCGATCGGGCGGCGGTACCGCCGGCAGGACGAGATCGGCACGCCGTACTGCGTCACGCTGGACTTCGACTCCCTCGAGGACCACGCCGTGACAATCCGCGAGCGGGACGCGATGACCCAGGAGCGGGTGGCGATCAGCGAGGTCTCCGACTACCTGGCCGTCCGCCTCAAAGGCTGCTGAGACCGCGAGATGCCGCGGCAGCAGCCCTGGGTGCAATTTTCGGTGTGCGGGGCGCCGAGCGGCTGCTGCGAAGTGGCGAGAAGCGGCCACCGAAGTGGGTGAGAAGCGCCCGCCGCTGAAGCCTCCGCCGGAGGGGTCAGAAGCGGCCGCCGCCCCCGCTGAAGCCCCCGCCGCCGCCACCGAAACCGCCGCCGCCGAACCCACCACCGAAGCCGCCGCCACCGAAACCGCCGCGCAGCGCGCCGGAGAGCAGGTTGCCGATGAGGATGCCGCCGATCACCGCGCCGGTCTGGCCGCCTCCGCCGCCCCGTCCGTACGGCCCGCCGAAGTGTTGCTGTGCCGCAGTGACGTCGGCGTTGGCCAGGGACTGCGCCTGCGCCGCCAACCTGGCCGCGCCGTTGGCGTGCGCGATGGCCTCGCTCAGGTTGGTGTCGCGCTTGTCCTGCGCCGCCTGCAGCAGGCGCACCGCCTCGGCCAACCGGGTCCGCGCCTCGGGGCCGATGGCGCCGCGGCGGGTGTCGATGTAGTCCGACACCCCGCGGACCCGCGACTGGGCGTTGAACAGCGCCTGGTCGAACGTGCGGCTGAGACGCTCGGTCGTCTCACGTTGCTCCGCGACCTCCTCTAGCAGGCGGTCCAGTTCGGCATCGGCCTGGGTCAGCCGGGTGAAGGCACCCAGCGGATCGGCGCTCCCGTCACTCTGGGCGTGCGAGACCGCCTGTACTGCAGCGTCTCTGGCGTCGCTCAGTTCCGTGGCGACCGCGACGTTGCCCTGCGCCAGCTGGGCGCCGGCCTGGTTGACCCCGCTCTGGACGTCGGCGATCAGGGCAGGCAGGCCGGTCACCGCACGGTTGATGTCGGTCGATGCGCTGTCCACCGCGTCCAGCAGAGTGCGGGCCTGGCCGAGCGCGGCTTCGGCGGCGTGGATGGCGTCGACCAGCCCGCCCTGCCGGTCGGCCGGTCGCGCGACCAGCTCGCGCGCGGTGGTGATGTTCTGGTCGGCGAACGCCAGGCGCTCCCTGGCCTCGTCGACGTTGTCGGCCACCGAGACCAGCGCAGACTCGGCGAACTGCGTGCTGAGCCGGCTCAGCGTCTGCTCCGCCGGTGCGGTCCGCGCGGTCAGGTCGACCATCTGGCGGGTCATGGTGTCCAGTCGACTGGGTGCGTTGATCACCAGGTCACGCATCTGGGCGAACGCCTCCCGCTGGGCTTCGAGCTCCCGGTCGGCCTTGGCGGCGGCGACGATGACGCGGGTGAGCAGATCACGACGTTGCGCCGGGGTCTCGGGCACCGCGTCGTCGAGGATGTGCCGGACGTTGAGCGCCTGAGCCAGCGTGGTGCGGGCGTTGGTCACCGCGCGGGTGAACGGCTCGGTGTCCCGCTCGCCGAATTCCTCGACGGCCAGGGTCAACTCGCTTTCGCTGGTGCGCACCTCGTTGTCGACGTCGACGACGATCTTGCGGGACAGGTCGTCGAGCGCCTCGAGTGGCACCGCGGCCAGCGCGCCGGGGTCTGCCGGGTCGACCCGCTGCGCCGCGGCGAATTCGGCCTCCCGCCGCTTGCGCCGCCGGCGACGTTGCCACAGCACGAGGACCAGCAGTGCCAGCCCGATGACCGCCAGAGCGACGAGTACGCCGACCCAGCTGACCGAGCCGCCACCGCCGGAACCGCCACCGGCCAGACCCTCGGCTGCGGCGACCGCGGCGCCGGCCCAGTCCCCGGTGCGCAGCAGAGGCTCGACGTCGTCGCGGCGGATCTGGTCGACGTCGACACCGCGCACCGCGTCGGTGGGTGCGAGCAACGCGTAGGCGCGGTCGACCGTCGCCACCGCCAGAATCGCGTCCTGGCTGCCCAGATCGCTGCGGCGGTACGTGGTTTGCGCCCACGACTGGGCGTCCTGGCCGGAGAAGTCCTCGACGAACACCACCCACAGCCGGATGCGCTTGTCGTTGTAGAGCCGGTCGATCGCCTGCTGCACCTCACTCTGTCCGGCGGCGTCCAGTGCTGCGGCGTTGTCGGTCAGATACGTCGGCAACCGGAACGGCGGTTCGGCCACTGCGGCCGGGGAGGCGAGCAGAGCGGTGAGCAGACCGACGAGCAGCATGGGCAGCAGGCGGACGAGACGCATGGGGCCAATCTAGTGCCGCCGACACCTCAGCAGCGCTGACGAGGTCAATGGCCTGGCAGACTGTCCGGCGGTGGCTACAGATCTGTCTCGCCGGGACGCCCGGGACCCGTACGTCGAGTTCGACCATCAGCGCCTGGTGGTCGAGCGGCCCAAGGGTGCCGCGCTGCCGGGCACCGACACCGAGCACCGCACCGATTTCGCCCGGGACCGGGCCCGGGTGCTGCACTCGGCCGCGTTCCGGCGCTTGGCGGACAAGACCCAGGTGGTCGGCCCCCGGCAGAGTGAGACGCCGCGCACCCGGCTCACCCACTCGTTGGAGGTCGCGCAGATCGGCCGGGGTATGGCGGTCGGGTTGGGCGCCGACCCCGACCTGGTCGACCTGGCCGGGCTGGCACACGACATCGGTCATCCGCCCTACGGGCACAACGGTGAGCGGGCGCTCAACGAGATCGCCGAGATCTGCGGCGGTTTCGAGGGCAATGCCCAGAACTTTCGCATCCTGACCCGGCTGGAGCCGAAAGTCCTGGTGCGAGAGCGCCACAAAGAACGCAGCGCCGGACTGAACTTGACCAGGGCCGCGCTGGACGCGGTGACGAAGTACCCCTGGTACCGGCCTGTCGAGGGTGGGAAGTTCGGGTTCTACGCCGACGACGCCGAGGTCGCGGCCTGGGTGCGCGGCGACGCGCCGGATCGCAGGCCGTGCCTGGAGGCCCAGATCATGGACTGGGCCGACGACGTGGCCTACTCGGTGCACGACGTCGAGGACGGAGTGATCTCCGGGCGTATCGATCTCCGGGTGCTCGCCGACGACGACGCGGTCGGCGCGCTGGGCCGGCTCGGCCAGTCCCACGGCATGGGCGGCGGGCTGGCCGCCGCGGATCTCGTGGAGGCCGCCGAACGCTTGTCGGAGCTGCCGGCGGTGGCCGCGGTCGGCAAATACGACGGCACGCTGGCGGCCTCGGTCGCGCTGAAGACCCTGACCAGCGAGCTGGTCGGCAGATTCGCGTCCTCGGCCATCACGGCGACCCGCAACGTCGCCGGCGCGGGTCGGCTGGTGCGCTACCACGCCGACCTGGACGTACCGACCGTGGTCCGGGCCGAGGTGGCGGTGCTGAAGATCCTGGCGCTGCAGTTCATCATGTCCGATCCCCGGCATCTCGATCTGCAGGCCCGCCAGCGCGAACGGATCGCCGCGGCGGTGCGCTTCGTGTGGTCCGGGGCGCCGGCAACCCTGGATCCGTTGTTCGCCCCCGACTACCACGCCGCCGCCGACGACGCCGGCCAGTTGCGGGTGGTGATCGACCAGGTCGCGTCGTTCACCGAAGGGCGCCTGGAACGGCTGGAACCCGCGTAGTCACACCCGCGCAGACCTCTAGACTGGCCGGGTGGCGGGCGACGTGACTCGGAGTCGGGGCAGGATCCCCGACCGCGACATCGCCGCCATCCGTGAGCGGGTCAACATCGAGGACGTGGTCGGCGACTACGTGCAGTTGCGCCGGGCCGGCGCCGATTCACTCAAGGGGCTGTGCCCCTTCCACGACGAGAAGTCGCCGTCGTTCCACGTCCGGCCCAACCACGGGCACTTCCACTGCTTCGGGTGCGGTGAGGGAGGCGACGTCTACGCGTTCCTCCAGAAGATCGAACACGTCACGTTCGTCGAGGCCGTCGAGCTGCTCGCCGACCGCGTCGGCTACACCGTCACCTACTCGGGCGGCTCGACCACCAACGTCCAGCGCGACCGGGGCAGCCGCAGCCGGTTGCTGGCCGCCAACGCCGCGGCGCAGGAGTTCTACGCCCAGGCCTTGTCCTCCGAGGAGGCCGCCCCGGCCCGGCAGTACCTGATCGACCGCAACTTCGACGCCGAGGCGGCCGCCCGCTTCGGTTGCGGCTTCGCCCCGTCGGGGTGGGACTCGCTGACCAAGCACCTGCTGCGCAAGGGGTTCGAGTTCAAGGAACTCGAGGCGGCCGGACTGTCCCGGGAGGGCCGGCGCGGCCCGATGGATCGGTTCCATCGTCGGCTGTTGTGGCCGATCCGGGCCGGTGGCGGCGAGGTGATCGGCTTCGGGGCCCGGCGGATCTTCGACGACGACCCGATGGAAGCCAAGTACGTCAACACCCCCGAGACCGTCCTGTACAAGAAGTCCGCGGTCCTCTTCGGCCTCGATCTGGCCAAACGTGACATCGCCAAATCCCACCGCGCGGTGGTCGTCGAGGGCTACACCGACGTCATGGCGATGCATCTGTCCGGTGAGACGACGGCGGTCGCCTCCTGCGGGACGGCGTTCGGCGACGGGCACCTGGCGCTGCTGCGACGGCTGATGATGGACGACAACTGGTACCGCGGCGAGTTGATCTTCGTCTTCGACGGCGACTCGGCCGGGCAGGCCGCCGCGCTCAAGGCGTTCGACGGCGACCAGCAGGTGGCGGGCAAGTCGTTCGTCGCGATCGCCGCCGACGGTATGGACCCCTGTGACCTGCGTCTGAAGACCGGCGACCACGCGTTGCGCGACCTGGTGGCGCGCCGCATCCCGATGTTCGAGTTCGCCATCCGCAGCCTCATCCCGTCCGACGACGTCTTGGACAACGACCCGCAGGCCCAGGTCGACGCGCTGCGGCGCAGCGTGCCGCTGGTCGCACGGATCAGGGACTACGCGCTGCGCGACGAGTACGCACGACGGCTGGCGGGCTGGACGGGATGGCGCGACGAAGGTCAGGTGCTGGCTCGGGTTCGGGAGGAGGCCGGCAAGCGCGGCATGCCCGATCGGGCGCGCCGCCGTGCTGCCCCTGCCGAGGACCGTCGGCAGCCGGCGGAGCAGCGCCCACCGGCCGACCCGGCGGCGGCACGCCCGGACCCCGCTGACCCGACGCTGTGGCCGCAGCGCGAGGCGCTGAAGTCGGCGCTGCAGTATCCGGCGCTGGCCGGGCCGGTGTTCGACTCGCTGGCCGCCGAGAGCTTCACCCACCCGGGTTACGCCGCGGTGCGCGCCGCAATCGAGTCCGCCGGTGGCACCTCCTCGGGAATGACCGGCGCCCGCTGGATCGAGGTGGTGGGCGATCAGGTGTCGACGCCGATGGCGGTGAACCTGGTCAGCGAGCTCAGCGCCGAGGCCATCAACGCCGACGATGAGCAGCTGCCGCGCTACATCGGCGGTGTGCTGGCCCGGCTGCAGGAGGTGTGGATCGGACGCCAGATCGCCGAGGTGAAATCCAAGCTGCAGCGGATGTCACCGGTGGAGCAGGGCGACGAGTATCACGCCTTGTTCGGCGACCTGGTGGCGATGGAGGCCTATCGCCGCAGCCTGCTCGAACAGGCCAGCGGTAACGACCTGACTGCATGACAGCGATACCCGGGTTATGGTTGTGGCTGCAATCCGTCGGGGAGAAGGCGAGCTCGTGATGCTGGTGGACACCATTCGGACCAACAAGATGCGGTTGATCGCAGGTGCCTGCGCGGCTGCGGCGGTCGCTGTGCCGCTCTATTCCGCCCTGACCAGCACTGAAACCGCCACCGACGTGACCGCCGGCCCGGCCTGCCTGGCTTGGTTCGGCAACAAGGAGGACGGCAACTGCCTGTCCTACTCCAACGGCAGCGGCGTCAGCATCGGCAGCCCGGCCATCGGCTTCGGCGAGGACGGCTTCGGCTTCTCCGTCGGTCCGCTGCTGCCCGGCACCACCATCAGCCAGCCCATCGGCTAGCGGTTCCCGTTCCTGTTCGTCGACTCCGGCCCGATCACCTCGGTGCCGGGGTCGATTGGTGTGAGCTCCACCAACGCCGGGTCGGGTGACACCCGCTCGGCGATCTTGCGTCGACCCGCGTCGATCACGGATTTGGCGGCCGGGCTGCCGGTGACCGCGCGATACGTGCCCGCGAGCTGCTCGTAGCGCTGCCTGCCGGCCTTGGTCCCCAGCACGTAGCCGACAGCCAGAACGGCGACATACCCGATCACAGGGCTCCTCCAGAGGTCTCTCGCGGCGTGGTGCGTCGCTGTCCATCCTGCCTCACCGGAGGGACTGCCCGCCCGTCCGGGAGCGTATTGGCGGTGCGCCGCGGGCGTGCGCTAGAGTGCTCTCTGGCCCGCAGCAGTGCGGGCAGGGCAATCCCCTGTAGCTCAATTGGCAGAGCATTCGGCTGTTAACCGAAGGGTTGCTGGTTCGAGTCCAGCCGGGGGAGCCACCTCTATCCCGCCCCATCTGCCGGGCGGTTCGCCGCGGAGCCGGTTCCCCTCGAAGCGCGCTGTGGGGTCGTTGACAATGCGCTGTCGAGCCGACAGGCCGGCCGCGCGGCGGACGTAGGCTCGAAGTGGCCACGCCGATGTGGATAGTCCAGACTTACAACCCCTTTCGCGCCCCGCGCGACGAACGGAATGTGAATTGTCCATGAAAATCAAGCTCATTGGCGCCGCGGTGGGGTCGGTCGCGCTGCTCATCGGCGTGGGTGTCGACGTCGCGCATGCCGGCACCTATCCCGCCGGAGGTACTTACCACGACGGCGGGGTGGGGAGCACCGTCGAGCCGCAACCGGATCCGACGACGCTGGCCACCGCGTCGTTCGCTCCGGCGATCACCGCCGAAGCCCCTTGTGGCGCAGTGGTTTGGGGTGGCGGCTGCGGCTGAGGTGCACCCCGTCCGTCCCCTGATCTCGCCGCGAAGTCTGCCCGCTCCGACGTTACGCTGACCCCGCACGGGGACGCGGAATCGAAGGGGACGCGATGACGATGCGGTTCAAGCGAAGTGCTGCATTGATCGGAGGTTTGGCGGTGGCCTGCGCACTCGGAGCGAGCATCGCCCAGGCCGGCACCTACCCGAGGGACAGCACCTATGAGATCGGTGGGGCGGGGGAGACCCTCAAGCCCGGCGGCTCGGAGCTGCACCTGGACAAGTCCTCGTTCTCTCCGGAGATCATCGCGATCCCGCCGTGCGGCGCCGAACCCTGGAGCGGCGGCTGCGGCTGACGGCTCCGACCGTAAGCTGGCCGCCATGCGACGTTTCGCGGTGCTGCTGGCGACGGGTCTGCTGGCCGCCGGCTGCGGATGGAGTCCGCCCTCCGCACCACCCACCAGCACCGCCGACTGCGGCCCCGGCCCGACGACCGATGCGGTGACGTCCGAATTCGCGCTGCTGCCGCCCGCGCCGTGGCAGGAGAGCTCGCGCGGGCACACCGCCGACTGCCGGATGTTCTGGGTGGTGGTCGACTCGGGCGACGACGCCGACAGTCCACAGCAGGTGCTGTTCTTCGCCGACGGTGAACCGGTGGGCTCGCCCACCCCGGAGCCGCGGCCGTATCTGTCGGTCAGCCCACAGGGCGACCACAACGCCGTCGTGCAGTACCAGTGGCGTCAGGGCGCCGACGAACCGTGCTGCCCGACCGGGATCGGTACCGCGCGGGTCACCCTCGAGGACGGCAGGCTGACGATCCTGGACCCGATCCCGGGTCCGTGAGAACGGTCTAATCCGCGATGTTCTCCGGATGCATCATCTCGGCGTAGCGCAGCTGTTCGGGAATCCCGAACCCGTCGACGAGCACCTCGGCGTAGGGGCGTAGCCGCCGGCACCGGTCGTTGATGCCCCGGGTGACCGCTTTGGCACGCTCGGTGGACAGGAAGCGGTGCTCGACGAACCACGCCTTGTCGCCCTCGATCACCGACAGCGCGTACAGGTCGCACACCATGCCCAGGATCTCGCGGGCCTCGTCGTCCTCGCAGGCGTCGATGCCGGCGACGAACGCCTCCAGGATGATCCGGTCGATGTGGGCCGTCGCGGCGTGCAGCACATGGTCCTGCACCGAGTTGAACGCGTCGAAGGCGCTCATCTCCTTGGACTTGGCCTGCAGTCGCCGCGCGACGGAGGCCAACATGTACTCCTCGCGGTCCTCGAACATCTGCACCTGGGTGCCGCGGTTGAAGAGGCTGCCCTCTTCCTCGTTGTCCTGCCGGCTGTCCAGGATCGTCTGCATGATCGTCTGCGCCGCAGTGCGTTTCATCACCCGCTCGCTGGCGAAGTTGGCCGCGAAGCGCACCCACTCGACGGGGCTCATGCCCTTGATGTCGTCGGCGTAGGCGGTCAGCAGCTCCTTGGCGACCAGCTGCGTGAGCACGTGGTTGTCGCCCTCGAACGTGGTGAACACGTCGGTGTCCGCCTTGAGCGCGATCAGCCGGTTCTCGGCGAGATAGCCGGCGCCGCCGCACGCCTCGCGTGCCTCCTGGATGGCGGTGGTGGCGTGCCAGGTGTTCGCCGCCTTCAACCCCGCCGCGCGCGATTCCAGCTCACGCTGTTCCTCCGGGTCGGGGTCGTCGGCGGTCTGCAGCTCATGGGTCTTGCTGACCAGCTCGTTCTGGGCGAACTGCAACGCGTAGGACTTCGCGATCAGCGGGAACAGCCGCCGTTGATGAACGAGGTAGTCCATCAGCAGCACTTCGGTGTCGTCGTCGGGTGCGGCGAACTGGCGGCGTTGCAGCGCATAGCGGGTGGCAATGTCCAGGCCGACCCGGGCGGCGGCGCCGGCGCTGCCGCCCACGGTGACCCGGCCGCGGATCAGGGTGCCCAGCATGGTGAAGAACCGGCGGTTGGGGTTCTCGATCGGTGAGGTGTAGGTGCCGTCGGGCGCGACGTCGGCGTATTTGTTCAGCAGGTTCTCCCGCGGGACACGCACGTGGTCGAACTGGATGCGGCCGTTGTCCACGCCGGGCAGGCCGCCCTTGTAGTCACAGTCCGAGGTCGTCACCCCGGGCAGGTCGTTGCCGGCGTCGTCGCGGATGGGCACCACGAAACAGTGCACGCCGTGGCCGGTGCCGTCGGCGGTGATCAACTGAGCGAAAACAGCGGCCACACGCGCGGTTTGCGCGGCGCCGCCGATGTAGTCCTTACGCGCGGTCGGCGTGGGTGAGTCGATCACGAACTCCTGGCTGTCCGGATCGTAGGTGGCCGTCGTCTCCAGCGCCTGCACGTCGCTGCCGTGCCCGGTCTCGGTCATCGCGAAGCAGCCGAGCAGGTCGAGGTCGATGAGCTTCTGGACGTAGGCCTGGTGGTGGCGTTCGGTGCCGAGATTCTCGATGGCGCCGCCGAACAGACCCCATTGCACTCCGGCCTTGACCATCAGCGACAGGTCGCTCATCGCCAGCATCTCGATCTGGGTCACCGCGGCACCGACGTCGCCGTTGCCGCCGTGCTCCTTCTTGAAGCCGTCCTCGGCGGCTCCGCGGGAAGCCATGATCCGCATCTGCTCGTCGACCTTGGTGCGGGCGATCACCGTGTTCGGCGTGTAGTGCGGCCGGAACACCTGATCGGAGAGTTCGTGGCGCATCCGATTCTTCACATCCCGGAAGCGTCCGTCCAACGTGTTGCGAAGATGCTCGGCCGTGGTGGTCATATCTCGACGGTAGCCCGCCGAACCGGGTCGCAAACTGTGATGTGCAGAACCGAAGGCGAACCTTAATTCAACGAGGTCATCGCGGTGGCGTTCAATCGTGCAATGAGCGCGAAGGGGAACGAGCCCGTCTCGCCGACGGGTCTGCCTCATGTGGCCGATCACCGCCACGCCGACGTCACCGGCGGCTGGCTGCGCGCGGCGACGTTCGGGGCGATGGACGGGCTGGTGAGCAACACCGCGCTGATAGCCGGAGTGGCCGCCGCGGCCAGCGCGCACACCGTGGTGATCAGCGGTGTCGCGGGTCTGCTTGCCGGCGCCTTCTCGATGGCGATGGGAGAGTACGCCTCGGTGATGACCGCCAACGAGCAGATCGACTCCGAGGTGCGGGTGGAGCGCAAGTCCTTCAAGCTGCACCCCCAAGCCGAACGGGCGGAGTTGCAGGCGATGCTCACCGACATGGGGTTGGCCCCCGACACCGCGGCCAAGGCCACCGAGGAGATCCACCGCGACGAGGCCAAGGCGCTCAATTTCCACCTGGTGCAGGAGCTCGGCGTGGATCCCCGGGAGAAGCCCTCACCGTGGGTGGCGGCCGGGTCGTCGTTCGTGCTGTTCGCGATCGGCGCGGTGATCCCGCTGATCCCGTACCTGCTGGGCTACGAGTCGCTGTGGCTCGGGCTGGCGTTCGGCGGGGCCGGGCTACTGCTCGCCGGAGCGTCGGCGGCACGGTTCACCCGCCGCCATCCGGTGTGGGCGTCGTTGCGGCAGTTGGCTTTCGGCGCGGTCGCGATCGCCGCCACCTATCTGGTCGGGTTGCTCGTCGGCGGCGTCGTCACCTGACGGGCGGATTCGGCGCGCGCAAGCACCATCAGGGTGCCTGCGCGCGCCGGATTCGCGGTGGAACTCAGCTGTCGCTGCCGACGGTGACCGCGCGGGCCTGATCGGTGAGTTCGTCGAGCGCGGGCTCGTCGTCGTCGATGTGGGCCAGGTGCGGTCGGGTGGCAAACAGCACGCCGGCCGATGCGAGCACCGCGGCGGCGCCGACCCAGAACGGAACGTGGGCGTTGACGTGTTCGCCGAGCAACCCGGCCAGCCACGGGGCCAGCGCCGCGCCGCCGAACCGCACGAAGCTGTAGGCCGCCGACGCGACGCCGCGCTCGACCGGCGCCGCCTTCATCACGGTCTCGGTGATCAGCGTGTTGTTCACACCGATGAACAGCCCGGCGATCACCACACAGCTGGCCAGCACCGCCTTGGAGTCGGTCCACACCGCCATCGCGGCCAGCGTCGCGGTCATCAGCAGCAGGTTGACCACCAGCGTGCGCAGGGTGCCGAAGCGGCGTTGGAGCCGCGGCGCGACCACCACCGAGGTGAAGGCCAGCGCGATGCCCCAACCGAAGAAGATCAGCCCGATGCCCTGGGCGCTCATGTCGAGCGGGAACGGGGTGAACGCCAGCAGCGTGAAGAAGCCGAAGTTGTAGAGCAGGGCGGTGACGGCGACCCCGAGCAGGCCGCGGTGGCGCAACGCGCGGAACGGGTCGGCCAGCGTGGTGGCCCGTTCGGCGCGCGGGGTGGCCGGCAGTAGCAGGGCGGTGACGATGACGGCGACGGTCATCAGTGCCGAGACCCCGAAGAACGGGCCCCGCCACGAGATCGAGCCGAGCACACCGCCCACGAGGGGCCCGACGGCGATGCCCAGGCCCAGTGCGGCCTCGTAGAGGATGATCGCCTGGGCCACCGAACCGCGCGCCGAGCTGACGATGGTGGCCAGCGCGGTCGCGATGAACAGCGCATTGCCCAGCCCCCACAGGGCGCGCCAGCCGACGATCTCGCCGACCGTCTCGCTCATGCCGGCCAACCCGGCGCCGGCGATGATGATCACCAGGCCGAGCAGCAACGTGCGTTTGGGCCCGATACGGCTGGAGACCACACCCGTGATCAGCATCGCCACCCCCATCACCGCCATGTAGCTGGTGAACAGCAGCGACACCTGGGACGGGGAGGCGTTGAGGTTGTCGGCGATCGGTTTGAGGATCGGGTCGACGAGCCCGATGCCCATGAACGCGACGACGGAGGCGAAGGCGACGGCCCACACGGCTTTGGGTTGGCGCCACATGGCAGCAAGTTCTCCTAACAGATCGACAGTGCGGGGGACGTCCTCAGCGGCGGGACGGCACCGGGGCGCCGGCGTCCTGCAACAGGCGGCGCATCACGGTGACGGCTTCGGCCAGGCATTCGCGGTCGGTGTCGCTGAGCTGCTCCAGGTACGGGTCGATGGCCGCGCCACGGTCCAGACGGGCCTGGCGCAGCGCATCGACGCCCGCGGGGGTGATCCGGATCAGCACCGCGCGGGCATCGCCGGGGTCGGCGGTTCGGGTGACCAGTCCGGCGTCCTCGAGACGGCGCACCTGGGTGGTCATGGTGGGCTGGGAACAGTTGTCCAGCGCCGCCAGGTCCGAGATGCGGGCTTCGCCCTGGTCTTCGATCGTGGACAGCAGGCGAGCCTGCGCGAACGGCACGGGCATGCGGACCCGCTGGTTGGCCAGCCGGTTGATCCGGGCCACCACCGCCAGCAGGTCGGCGCCGAGAGTCGAGGACATGGCGACCATGATTACATAGGGTTGCTATACATGTCGAACCGCCCAGTTGGGAGCACCGCGCGCCGACCGGCCCGCAGGCCCTACACCTGTCAACTGGCAGAATCGTGAAATGACGTCACCCGGCCCGAAGAGCGAGCCGCGAAGGACCGGTTCGCTCCGACCGGTGGAACTCGCCCACGCCGCCGTGATGGCAGCGCTGTGTGCCGCGATCGCCATCATCGCCGTCGTCGTGCCGTTCGCCGCGGGCCTGTCGCTGCTGGGCACGGTCCCGATGGGCCTGCTGGCCTACCGCTACCGGCTGCGCGTGCTGATCACCGCGACGGTGGCCGGCGGGATCATCGCGTTCCTGATCGCCGGCATGGGCGGGTTGATGACGGTGGTCAACTGCGCCTACATCGGCGGACTCACCGGAATCGTCAAGCGTCGCGGGCGCGGCACCACGACGGTGGTGGCGGCGGCCCTGGTCGCCGGTGCGCTGTTCGGGCTGGCCATCGTGGCGGCTCTGGCCGTGCTGGCCCGGCTGCGGCATCTGATCTTCGAGTCGGTCACCGCGAACGTCGCCGGGGTGGCCGCGATCCTCGAGCGCATCCCCAACATGCAGGGCGCGGCCGAGCGACTGACCCGGGACTTCGGCACCGTGCTGGACTACTGGCCTGTGCTGTTCTTCCTCGCGGGAGTCTTCTCGATCACCTGGGTCAGCCTGGTCGGCTGGTGGGCACTGTCCAAGGTGCTGGCCCGGCTGCTCGGCGTGCCCGACGTGCACAAGCTCGAGCCGTCCGCCGACACCGGCCCGGTGGTCCCGGTGCCGCTGCAGCTGCGCGACGTCGTGTTCCGCTATCCGGGCACCGACCGTGACGCGCTGGGTCCGCTGTCGCTGGACGTGCAGCCCGGCGAGCACCTGGCCGTGACCGGTCCCAACGGATCGGGCAAGACCACGCTGATGCTGGTGCTCTCGGGCCGCGAACCGACGTCGGGCACGGTGCAGCGCCCGGGCGCGGTCGGGCTGGGCAAGCTGGGCGGAACGGCGGTCGTCCTGCAGCACCCGGAGAGCCAGGTGCTGGGCACCCGTGTCGCCGACGACGTGGTGTGGGGCCTGCCCCCCGGGGTCACCATCGAGGTGGACCGGTTACTGGCCGAGGTCGGCCTCGACGGGTTCAGCGAACGGGACACCGGCGGGCTGTCCGGGGGAGAGCTGCAACGCCTCGCGGTCGCCGGGGCGCTGGCGCGCGAGCCGTCGCTGTTGATCGCCGACGAGGTGACCAGCATGGTCGACCAGGACGGCCGCGACGCCGTGATGTCGGTGCTGTCCGGGCTCACCCGCAATCACCGCACCGCGCTGGTGCACATCACGCACTACAACAACGAGGCCGAGGCCGCCGACCGCACCGTCAACCTCACCGGCCGGGGAATCGCCGACAACACCGCTGACGTGCCGATGGTCGAGAAGGCCGACGTGCACCCCGCCACGGCCGGCGACGACGCCCCCCGCGGCGCCCCCGTGCTGGAACTCAACGGCGTCAGCCACGAATACGGCCTGGGCACCCCGTGGGCGCAGACGGCGTTGCGGGACATCGACTTCGCCGTGCACGAGGGTGACGGCGTGCTGATCCACGGGCTCAACGGGTCGGGCAAGTCCACTCTGGCCTGGATCATGGCCGGCCTGCTCGAACCGGCGTCGGGCAGCTGCCTGCTCGACGGTCGACCCGTGTCCGACCAGGTTGGGGCGGTGGCCATTGCGTTCCAGGCCGCCCGCCTGCAACTCATGCGCAGCCACGTGGCGTTGGAGATCGCGTCGACGGCCGGATTCTCGATGTACGACCAGGCGAAGGTCACCGAGGCGCTGCGGACCGTCGGTCTGGAACCGACGCTGGCCAGCCGGCGCATCGAGCAACTCAGCGGCGGGCAGATGCGGCGCGTGGTGCTGGCCGGCCTGCTGGCCCGCAAGCCCCGCGCACTCATCCTCGACGAACCCCTGGCCGGCCTCGACGGCGCCTCCCAACAGGGCCTGTTGCAGTTGCTGGTGGACCTGCGCCGACGCGAGCGGTTGACCGTCGTGGTGATCTCCCACGACTTCGCCGGCCTGGAGGAACTCTGCCCGCGCATCCTGCATCTGGAGAACGGCGTGCTCGCCGCGACACCGACCGCGGCCGGAGGCATGTCGTGAGCGAACGCAAACCCCGCAAGCAGGTGGTGCTGCTGCGGCCGGTGCCCGGCACCAGCGTCATCCACGACCTGTGGGCCGGCACGAAGCTGCTCGTCGTCGCGTTGATCGGGGTGCTGCTGACGTTCTATCCCGGCTGGGTGCCCATCGGTGCGGTGGCGCTGCTGATCGCCGTCGCCGCGATGCTGGCCCGGATTCCGCGCGGGGTGCTGCCCACTATCCCGCGCGTGCTGTGGGTGTTGCTGGCACTGGGTGCGCTGACTGCGGCGTTGGGCGGCGGCAGCCCGGTGGTGTCGCTCGGCTCCGTCGACGTCGGGCTGGGCGGGTTGCTGTACTTCCTGCGCGTCACCGCGCTGTCAATCGTGCTGCTGGGCCTGGGCGCGATGGTGTCGTGGACCACCAACGTCGCCGAGGTGGCGCCCGCGGTGGCCACCCTGGGCCGCCCGCTGCGGGCGCTGCGCATCCCCGTCGCCGACTGGGCCGTGGCGTTGGCGTTGGCGCTGAGGGCGTTTCCGATGCTGCTCGACGAGTTCAGGGTGCTCTACGCCGCGCGGCGGCTGCGGCCCCGCGACGTCGACGGTGACAGGCGTAACCGGCTGCGCCGATGGGCAACCGAACTGATCGATCTGCTGGCCGCTGCCATCACCGTGGCGCTGCGCCGCGCCGACGAGATGGGTGATGCCATCACCGCCCGCGGTGGCGCCGGCCAGTTCTCGGCGGCGCCGTCGCGACCGAAGACCCGCGACTGGGTGGCCTTCGCGGTGGTCGTCGCGGTGTGCGGCATCGCCCTGGCGCTCGAGCTGACCATTCTGGGCACCAGCGGCACGCGGCGCTGAGCTCACCGGCAGCCGTTACGGTGAAGGTGTGACGGGGCCCCGACGAATCGACACCGACTTCCTCGCGCTGCCGCGCCACTCGCTGGCCGATGCCGCGCTGACCGCCGCGACGCAGGCCGGCGCGAGCTATGCCGATCTGCGCATCCATGCCATCACCACCGAGACGGTGGCGTTGCGCGACGGCGCGCTGGAAACCGCGGTCACCGACTACGAGATCGGGCTGGCGGTGCGCGTCATCGTCGACGGCACCTGGGGTTTCGCGTCACACGCGCAGCTGGACACCGGGGCGGCCGCCGACACCGCGCGCCGCGCGGTACGGGTGGCGCGCACGCTGGGGAGGTTGAACGCCGAACGCATCGAGCTGGCCCCCGAGCCGGTCTACCGTGACGTGTTCTGGGCCTCGCCATTTCGGGTCGACCCGTTCACGGTGCCCGCCGCGGACAAGATCGCTGTGCTCGAGGACTACTCCGAGCGGTTGCTGGCTTCCGACGGGGTCGACCACGTGTCGGCTGCTGTGCACGCGGCCAAGGAGCAGACGTTCTACGCCGACACGTTCGGGTCAGCGATCACCCAGCAGCGGGTGCGGGTGCTGCCGAGCCTGGAGGCCGTCGCGGTCGATCCGTCGGCGGGGACGTTCCAGACCATGCGCACCCTGGCGCCGCCGACGGCCCGCGGATGGGAGGCGGTCGCCGGCGACGAGGTGTGGGACTGGACGGCCGAGCTGGCCGAATTGCCGTCGCTGCTGGCGGAGAAAGTCAAGGCCCCCGGTGTGGTGGCCGGGCCCACCGACCTGGTGATCGACCCGACCAATCTGTGGTTGACCATTCACGAGTCCATCGGGCACGCCACCGAGTACGACCGTGCGATCGGCTATGAAGCCGCCTACGCCGGAACGTCGTTCGCCACCCCGGACAAACTGGGCACCATGCGCTACGGGTCTCCGGTGATGAACGTCACCGCCGACCGGACCGTCGAGCACGGGCTGGCGACAATCGGTTTCGACGACGAGGGTGTCGCCGCGCAGAGCTGGGATCTGGTCCGCGACGGGATGTTCGTCGGGTACCAGCTCGACCGGGTCTTCGCGCCGCGGCTGGGTGAGCCCCGCTCCAACGGGTGCTCCTATGCCGACTCGGCACATCATGTCCCGATCCAGCGGATGGCCAACGTGTCGCTGCAGCCCAACCCTGACGACCTGAGCACCGACGATCTGATCGCCCGGGTCTCCGACGGCATCTACATCGTCGGTGACAAGAGCTGGTCGATCGACATGCAGCGCTACAACTTCCAGTTCACCGGGCAACGGTTCTTCCGCATCCGTGACGGCCGCCTCGATGGGCAACTGCGCGACGTCGCCTATCAGGCGACCACCACCGACTTCTGGGGCGCACTGGAAGCCGTTGGCGGGCAGTCGACATGGCGACTGGGGGGTGCGTTCAACTGCGGCAAGGCCCAACCTGGCCAGGTTGCCGCGGTCAGCCACGGTTGCCCGTCGGCGTTGTTCCGGGGCATCAACGTGCTCAACACGCGCGAAGAAAGCGGGCGGTGATCCGGTGATCGGTGCACAACAGGTCGTCGACATCGTGCTGGCCGAGGCGCGCCGGCGTGGCAGGGCCGACGAGACCATCGTGCTGGTGACCGACCGCGTCGATGCCGCGCTGCGGTGGGCCAACAACACCATGACCACCAACGGGGAGTCGACCAGTCGCACCACCACCGTCATCTCGATCGTGCGGCGCGACGGGCGGGCCCACGTCGGTTCGGTGCGCTCGAGTGCGGTCGCCCCGTCGGTGCTGATGGACCTGGTCGTCGCCTCGCAGGCGGCCGCGGCCGCGGCCCCGCCGGCGCGGGACAGCGCTCCGGCGCTGCCCGCCGATACGGCACCCACCGATTGGGACGCCCCGAGTCCGCGCACCGGCGTCGACGCCTTCGGCGGGGTCGCCGACGCGCTGACGCGCGGGTTCGGCGGCCGGGAAACACTTTTCGGGTACGCCCGCCACGTGGTGGAGACCACGTTCGTGGCCACCTCTACCGGGTTGCGGCGCCGGTTCACCCAGCCCACCGGATCGGTGGAGATCAACGCCAAACGTGACGGCGCCAGCGCATGGGCCGGGGTCGGCACCCCCGACTTCGTCGACGTGCCCACCGATGCGATGCTCGAGGACCTCGCGACCCGGCTGTCGTGGGCGCAGCGCAGCGTGGAGTTGCCCGCCGGACGGTACGAGACGATCATGCCGCCCTCGACGGTGGCCGACATGATGATCTACCTGTCGTGGACGATGGGCGGTCGCGGCGCACAGGAGGGACGCACCGCACTGTCCGCACCGGGCGGCGGTACCCGCGTGGGGGAGAAACTCACGTCGCTACCGCTGACGCTGTACTCCGATCCGCAAGCCCCCGGGCTGCAGTGCACCCCCTTCGTGGCGGTGTCGGGTTCGTCGGAACGCGCGTCGGTGTTCGACAACGGCATGCCCATCGACCGGGTGGACTGGATCCGCGACGGCGTGATCAACGCGCTGGCCTATCCGCGCGCGGCGGCCACCGAGTTCGATGCGCCTGTGGCCGTCGGTGCCGACAACCTGCTCATGACGGGTGGGACGGCGTCCCTTGCCGACATGGTGGCCCGCACCGAGCGCGGTCTGCTGCTGACCACCCTGTGGTACATCCGCACCGTCGACCCGTCAGTGCTGCTGTTGACGGGGCTGACCCGCGATGGGGTGTACCTGGTCGAAGACGGGCAGGTCACCGCTGCGGTGAACAACTTCCGGTTCAACGAAAGCCCGTTGGACCTGCTGCGCCGCGCCAGCGAAGCCGGCGTCAGCGAGGTCACGCTGCCTCGCGAATGGGGTGACTGGGCCACCCGCGCGCAGATGCCGACGTTGCGGATTCCCGACTTTCACATGTCCTCGGTCAGTCAAGCGCAATAATCCCAAGAATGGGTCGTACCGCTGTGGCTGACCGACTGACCGGGATGGTGGCGTTGTCCTCGGGCGATGACCGGGCCGACACGCTGATGCGGCTGATCTGCGCGCGGACATTGGCGTTGCCGCCGCTGCCGCTGCCGGTCGAGGTGCCGACGGAGAACACCGACGCCGAGTCGGTGCTCGTCGCGTTCGCCGAACAGTTCTCCACCGACGTCACCGGCATCGGCGACAACCAGCGCACCCGCTTCCTCGAGGCCTGGGGCGCCGACGCCTTCCGGACGGTGGTGACAATGTACGTCGCCGATTTCGTGCCGCGCGTGTGGGCCGGGTGCGAGGCCCTCGGGCTCGGCATGCCGGGGCGCACCGCCGAGGTGGACTTCGACGGCCAGACCGACCCGATCGACTTCGTGTTGAACGGGTTCGTGCCCGAGGTGGCGCGGATGCGCGCACTGGACCCGGTGACCACCGAGGTGGTGCGGCTGCGCGGGGCGGCCGCACACAACTGCCGGTTGTGCCAGTCACTGCGCGAACGCCACGCGTTGGACGCCGGCGGATCCGAAGATGTCTACGGCCAGATCACCGACTTCGAACGCGCCGACGGGCTGTCCGACGCGCACAAGGCCGCGCTGCGCTACGTCGATGCGCTGATCTGGACGCCGTCGAACATCGGCGAGGACGTGGCGGGCGGGGTGCGCAAGCATTTCTCGACCAAGCAGGCCCTGGAGCTGACTCTCGACGTGATGCGCAACGGCGCCAACAAGATCCTGGTGTCGTTGGGCTCCGACGCCGCGCGGGTGGACGAGGGCACCGAGCTCTACGAGATCGACGAGGCGGGCCAGACGATATTCGCCTGAGCAGCCGTGTGCGACCATAATGGCCGCGCACAACGTGCCGGGGGCGGTAGCTCAGTCGGTTAGAGCCGTGGACTCATAATCCATTGGTCGCGGGTTCGAGCCCCGCCCGCCCCACGTCAGGAATGGTAGTTAGTAACGCTCACTACTGAATCCGACTTTTATTCGTCTTTTATAGTCCGGTCCAGCAGATCCGCGACCGCGGTATGAACTCGACCACGGGTCATGTACCGGTCCTGTGTCATCGACACCTTGGCGTGCCCCAGGTGGTCGGCTCCGATCCGCGCGGACAGTCCCTCGTCGTCGATTAGGGTGGCTACCGTCTTGCGGAAGCTGTGCGTCGTCACCCCGTCCGCGCCGAGGTCATCCCGGACCTGGCGCCACTGCTTGCCGAAGTTGTTCGGGTCGCGCCAGGTGCCGGCCGTGGACGGGAAGATCATCGTCTGCTCTCCGACGTACTCGCGGCCTCTGCGCTCGGTGAGTGCGTCCACCGCGAAGTGAGGTAGCGGCAAGGTCCGCTTGCCCGAGGCCGTCTTGGTGTCGTCGATCCGCTGCAATCCCTCGCCCTTGGCACGGACCAACTTGCCGCACACCAAGATCGTCTCGCCGTCCTCGTCGAAGTCAGACCACCGCAACGCCAGAAGCTCCGAGCGGCGCAGGCCGGTGGCGATCAACAAGGTGATCGGGTCGACAAGGTCATGCCGGCGGCTGTACTCGTGCGCCCGCAGCTTGCCCAGCAGCTCGCGCAACTGGCCAGCGGTGAGCGCGGTCGCGCCCTTCGGTTGATCGTTCGATTTGATCGGCTGCACATCCCGTACCGGATTGGTGGCTAAGACGTTGGCCATAACAGTGAGCTGCAGTGCGCCCCGGAGAATAGTTTTTGACTGGCGCGCCATCGTCGGCCCGTGCGTTGTCCGCATCGAACGGATAGCCGCGTCGATGCGTCCGGGTGTCGCTTCGCCCACCCGCACGCCACCGATGAACTTGGCCAGCTTCCCCGCCGCGAACTCGTAGGTGGAGATTGTGGCGGGGGAACGGCCATCCTCGCCAAGCCGAGTGATGTGCCGCTCGACCAGAGTCGAGATCTTGGTGTCGAGTGAGATCTCCTCGTCCGAAGGTGGCCGGCGGTCCTTGAGCGCCTCAATCAACGCGTCCTCGGCGAGCTTCCCGTACTTGTCCTCAATACCAGCGGGGCCGCGGCGTTCGACACGGCGCACCGCGCCGTCACTGTCACGGAACTTGCAGCGCGCCAACCACAGCCCGCCGCCAAGGCTGGTCCGGGTGATCTTCCCGTGCTGCCCGATCCGCAGCGGCGGCCTACCGGCCATCCTCTTCCCGATATTCCTTGAGGCGCTCCGCGATGTAATCAAGCTCCCGCCGCATGCTTCGAGCGAGAGGCGAATCCGGGTTGGACTCATTGGCAAGTGATGCCAACAGGCCGCGCTGGGCTTCCTCCAGCTTCTCTACCGCGCGAGCCGCATGGAGCGGCCAAGTGCGGTCAGAGAAATCGCCTACCCCCTCACTGGGCTGGTATCGAGCAGCATAGTCATCTAAGCAAAACCATTCCACGACAGCAATTTTCGGATGCTCTACACCAGGCACCAACTCAATGATCTCGTCGTAGGGCGGCGGGTACAGTAACGCGATTGGTGCGGTGTCGAGTGCAGCAGCCAGAACGATCAACTCGGCACTCGTAACGTATCGACGTCGACCGAGTTCAAGATCCGAGATCACGGCCCTGGTGATCGGGCTCCCAAGCTCCTTGGTTCTGTCGGAGAGCCATTGGGCGGATTGTTTCCCTCTCAGCCTGCGAATCTCCAGGGCGGTGCGGCGCGCCTGTTCCTCGGCCCAATTCTTCGGCGGGTCGCCCCAGTCGTGAACATCCGTTTTTTGCGGCATGACACGCAGCATAGGCCTTTCTCGCCCGTATGTTGCGGATCTGTACGGGAATGGGTGTACGCTTCGTTTAGGTCCGCAAGAGTGGACCAGAAGCAACGAGAATTGCGGATGTACACACAACAATAGGAGTAGCTGATGGCCACCGCGCCCTCACCCGACCCACCGGTCGACGCCTGGCTAACCCGATCTCAGGTCGCCGAACGGCTCCAAATCCCCGAGAAGACACTGGCCCAGTGGGCCAGCCAGAAGAAGGGTCCGCCCTACCGACGTTTCGGAAGGCACACCAGGTACTTGCTGTCACAGTGCATCGCTTGGGAGAACAGCCAATTCAGCGGCGGTGACGCTGCGTGATGCGAGTGCTTCCCCAGCAGGACCACGCCGACCTCGGGTTGATCGACGACGACGACACCGAGGATCTTCGCCCCACCAATAACAGAACGGCCCCCGATGAATCCGGTGCGTCAACACCGGCGGGGACCGCTCCATCTCAGACCTACTGAAAGCAGGTAACTCAATGATGCCACACCACGCCGCCCCGCCACCGCCGAGTGTGCTGTCCCAGCAGGCGCTGCTGCTGGACACCATTTCCAACCTGGTGGATCTGGCCCGCGCTGACGGCAATCGGGTGCTGCGCGAGCTGCCCCGCACCGCCCCGTTGTTCGGCGTGGTCGATCTCGTCACCGCGCTCGGACATCTGCGCCAGGCTGCCGTCCTCGTTGACCGCTGTGCCGACGCGCTCGACCGCGCGGAGGTGACCCGATGAGCGACCAAAACAAGAAAGCGCTGTGCTGTGTCTGCGGGACGATGCGGACCTGCCGCCGGCCCCGGAACCACCGAGCCGAGAACTACTGGCTGTCAGGGCCGATCGACCGGGACTGGTGGCGCGAGACCGGTGATCTCAAGTGCGCCGAGTGCGCGCGGGTCACCACCCACGCGATCATCCACCCCGAGAAGGACACCTTTCGTGACCACGCCGAGATGATGCAGCGCGTCGCCACTGGCAACAGCCACGGACACTTCAACGCTGCTCAACTCGGCGAGGTTGCTCAAAAGTACAGGCAGGGCATGCCGCGCAACCCCTACCTCAATCACTTCTGGTACAAGAGCGACGCCCAAGAGGCATGGGATGCCGGCAAAGACACCGTTATAGGACTGTGTGGCGAGCCGATGAAACTCACGCGTGATCCCTCCGGCCCGTCGGCGAGCAAGAAACGCTCCGATGATGACGACAGTCGCCAGATCAAGCCGATGACCGTGCGGGATCAGGAGTACGAAGATTCCGACACCGGGATGTGGTGGCGCGAAGGCGACTGCGTGGACTGCCTGCGGGTGTGGCACCTCGAGCTGCTGCGGCAGCGGCGAGAGCTGCTGGGCACGAAAATGACTGAGTTCCTCGCTGTGCTGCTCGCCGACAAGTCGGGATTCCCGAAGAAACTCGACTTGCACACGGTGGAGTACCTGATCGAGGCCCTCGACTCGGTGCGCCCGTCCACCACCGTCTCGTCCGAAGGCATGAGCCGGTGACGGGTTACCCCATCGAGGACGCTCGCTCCCTGCCGGGGGCGGGCACCCCCTCGCGTGAAGTCAAGTTCTATCCCGTCTACGAGATGTTGTCACCGATGCTGGCTGACCCCAGGCTGATTCCAGGAACGCCGGTGTGGTGCCAGCTCGACGACACTGACCCCGCGAAGTGGCAGGCGATTCTGTGGTCGGCGGTGTGGTGGGCCATCGCCGAAGAATGCCGCCAGGACGCCATCGCCGAGGCGGGAGAACAGATCGCGGCTGCGGAGGATTGGGGCGACGTGGCCCGCCAAGTCCAGCGGCGCCGCCAGATCGATGAGCATCGGAGGGCATCGTGAACGACGACCACTGGGGGCCGACGGAGGAATTCTTCCTCGACTCCGGCAGCCCGCAACTGCACAAGATCTATCTGTGGGCGCGGGCTCGCTACGCCGCACCGTGGGCGGTGTTCTTCGCGGTTCTGCTGCGGGTGGCGGCCCGAACTGACCCCAAGGTCCAGCTGCCCGGGTTGATCGGTGGTCGTGCGTCTCTGAACCTGCTGTGCGCGTTCGTCTCGCTGTCCGGTGGCGGTAAGGGCATCTCCGACAAAGTTGCCCGCCTCGCCTATCCTGCGCCGATCCTGGAGCTGCCCATCGGGTCGGGTGAGGGAATCGCCGAAACGTTCAAGCCGCCGGCCAAAGCCGACGCCGACCATGAGCCGGTCACTGCGGCGATCTTCAACGTCCCCGAGATCGACACCATGGCTGGAATCGCTTCCCGGCAGGGTTCAATCCTGCTGGCACAGCTGAAGTCCATGGCGATGGGTGAGCTGCTGGGCCAGGCCAACGCCTCGAAGGCGACGAGCCGCATCGTGCAGGCCCACACCTATCGAGCGTGTCTGTCGGTGGGCGCGCAACCGCTCCACACCGGGGTCATCTTCAACGACACCACGGGGGGAACGCCGCAGAGGTTCTTGTGGGCACCCACGATCGACCCGCATATGCCGACCAAGGCGCCGCGAGATCCCGAACCTTTGGAAACCGCGCTGCCGTCCTGGCAGCCGGGTGGCGACGGGGTCATCGAGATCGTTTACGGCCCCACCGAAATTGCGGACACAATCATCTCTGCGCACCTGGCCCGCCAACGGGGAGAGGCTGACGCGCTCGATGGACACGCCATGCTGACCCGCTGCAAGGTCGCCGCGCTGCTGGCGATCATGCACGGCCGCTCCGTCGTCGGGCAATGGGACTGGGACCGCTCCGCGGACGTCATGGCGGTGTCGGATCACACCCGCGGCTGGATCGTCGCCGAAGCCCGCAAAGCCGACCGCGCCAAGGTGCGTGAGCGCGCGATCGCCCGCGCGGTCGGGGAGGAGTTCTACGACGCCAGCCGTCTGGAGACGGTCAAGCGCAGTCTGCTGCGGATGCTGGAGCGTGACGGTGAGCAGGCCGGAGGTGACCTTCGCCGACGGTTGGGCAAGCGGGAAAAGCGGGAGCTTTTCGACCAAGCAATCGGTTTGCTGGAAGCGGAAGGCCTCGTGTCTGCTCGGTCCGGTGAGCATAACAGCGTCAGGTATCGGATGGGGTCACCCGTGACCGACGGGGTCACCCCCCGAATGCCCAGTTCAGAGGGGGTGACCACTGTGGTCACCCGTGACCGCTCTGCCAGCGTCACAGATCTGGATTCCCGCAGGTCGCATGAATCGGTGCGCCCGAAGCTGTCCTGCCAGAAATGGCTCAACCAACACGTCGCTGATCTCCTCGACGCCGGGCATACCACCGTCGAGTCGTTTGCTGTGATCGAGGCAGGGCAAGCCCTCGGCTACTCGAAGGGCAGCATCCATCAAGCCGTCAGTGCCCACCCCGATATGCGTACCGTCAGCCGCAAGCGTGGCCGTGCGATCTGGTCGATCACCCCCGACCACAAGCCACCCCTCTACGAGTCCGCCGCAGCGTGGCTGGATAGGTGGCTCGACAACCAGGACGGCGACACCGTCACCCCCGACGACGCCAAGACCGCAGGAATCGCCGCCGGGCATCCCTGGGACTCAGTGCGCCGCGCCGCCGGGCTGTCGACGCGTATCGAGTCGATCCCCGCGCACGGCGACTCAAAAACCGAACGGATCTGGCGCATCACCGACAACACCGACGGACTCGGCGCCTAACCGGGCGCCAGGCAATCACCCCCCAGTAAGGAGAAAACGGACATGACCGACGACCATCGATTCCGCAAGCCACCCAAGGATGTGGTTCCAGCTGCCCCGCTGACCCGTGAGCAGATCCTGCACCTGAACCAGACGATCGGCACCGCCGTAAACGTCAGCGAGCCCGGCGAGATCCTCACCGACACCGACGGCGTACCGATCGGAGTCGGACCCACCGTCACCAGCAGCGCCACCCTCGGCTCCTGGACGGTCACGCAAGCCGACCTCGACGCCGCCGGACTCACCGCCGACGACGTGCCCCGACTGACCATCATCGACCGCGAAGGACACTGACCAATGACCGCACCCGAGCACACACCGACCAGCCCCGACCCGGCCACCCCCACCGGCGACACTGTCGAGGACACCACCACACCGGCAGCCGAACCAGAAGCCGAGGCCACCACCGACGACACCGACGGCGTGGAGCCCGAACAGGACTCACCCAACAGCGAAGCCGCCAAGCGCCGCCGCCAACTCCGCGAAACCCAAACCGAACTCGCCACCGTCCGCGACCAACTCGCCACCTACCAACGCCGCCACGCCGAACTCATCATCAGCGACGTGATCGCCACCCCCGCCGACCTGTTCGACGTCGGCCACGCCGACCTCGCCGACTACCTCGACGACAACGGCGACATCCTCACCGACGAACTGCGCACCGCCGCAGAAACACTCGTCGCGCAACGCCCCCAACTCGGCGCCAGCTACACCCCACCCTGGCCCGCCGGCGCCGACTACGGCCAAGGCGTCCGCAGCCAATCCGCCCCCAGCAGCGCCACCTGGTCGACGGTCCTGACCGACCAACGCCGCAGGCAAGGACACACCCAATAGACACAAGCAGGGGTTAGAATGGTTGTGCAGCCCGGGACTTCTGGGGCCAGGCGCCCGCCCGAGCTGCACGACCGCCCCTGGTGGGCAACCCGACCGGCCCGGCGCCGACGGGAATCCCAAGCAACTTCTGCACGCGCCACGCGTGTCTGACCACCAGGAGCACCAATGCCCTTGTACACCAACGCAGCCGGCGGGATACTCACCCCCGAAGAAGTCGGCGCACTCATCGTCCAGCCCGTCGAAGCCGCCTCGGTAGCCATGCAGATCGCCACCGTCGTCCCGACCAACAGCGGCGAGTTCCGCATCCCCATCGTCACCAACGACGCCGTCGCCGCCTGGACACCGGAGGGATCAGACATCAACCCCTCCGACGCCGGGGTCGACGAAGTCACTGTCAAGCCCGACAAGCTGGCGGCCCTGTCGATCATCTCCAACGAACTGGCCAACGACTCCTCACCCGCC
Source organism: Mycolicibacterium poriferae (assembly GCF_010728325.1). Next base: position 4,162,581 of record NZ_AP022570.1, on the reverse strand, counting down.
GCTCAGAATGTCGTCGGGGATTCCATCGCCCGCGACCTCGCCCGCAAGGTCGACGCCGCGTTCTTCGCCGACACCACCGCGAACGGGCCTGACGGCATCGAGTCGATCACCTACCAGTCCACCACCACCACGACGCTGACGAACACCGACGCGTTCGCCGAAGCCATCTCCCTGGCCGAGAACGTCGGCGCGATGGTCACCGCGTTCGTCGCCAACGCCGCCACGGTGTTGGCCCTGTCGAAGGTCAAGCAGACCACCGACAGCAACCTGCCGCTGCTGCAGCCCGACCCCACACTGCCCACACGCCGCCAGATCCTTGGCGTGCCGTTGTGGTCAGTGCCCGACACCGTCGTCCCCGACAACGTCGTCTGGGCCATCGACGGCACACGGGTGTTCGTCATCGTGCGCCAGGACGTCGACCTGCGCGTCGATGAATCCCGATACTTCGAGTCCGACCGCCTCGGCATCAGGGCCACCATGCGCGTCGGGTTCGGCTTCCCCCACGAAGCCGCCGTGGTCTGCATCGGCGAACCCGACGGTTCCTAACCCCTCCGACCAGGCGAACGCGCGGGCGTCAAACCCCAGTTAGTAATTCTCCGGGCAAGGACCGCCACGACCACGCCACGTGTGTGCAGCAGTACCTGCGCCCCGCGTTCGCCACCCACCACCCCGCAAGGACCACCATGCCCAAAGCCCGCCTGCGGCCCTGCGCCCAACCCGGATGCCCCGAACTGCAATATGAGCCACGCTGCACCGAACACCGCCGCGCCAACGACCGATACCGGCGCCAGTTCGGCTCCAAATTATCCGAACCCCGCGACCGCGCCCGACGCAAAGCCGCAGTCGACGCACACCGCGCCCAGCACGGCGACTGGTGCCCCGGCTGGGGACGAGAAGCACACGCCAGTGCCGACCTGACCGCTGACCACATCCACGAAGTCACCCTCGGCGGCGACCCACACGGAGAACTCCAAGTGCTGTGCCGCGGCTGCAACGCCCGCAAGCACGCCACCCGACAGAACAGAGTCCGATGATGCGCGCCCCAACCCCTGGCGGGTGTCCCCAAACAGCCACCCCAACCTTGACCCCCGGCAAGAGAAACTGCTGCTGCCGCGAGTTAGGCGATTCTTGTGGAGCCAGAGGTCAGGTGCACCCCTGGCGGGTGACCCCGACTGGCAGTCCAAACCTTGACCCCGGTCGAGGGGACTCGCAGTCCAGAGACCTGAAATTTTCTGAGGAGGGATTCATCGACGTCAGCCGGATTGGGCATACTCGGCGATTGTGATCTGGTCACCGTCCACCGAGCAAGAGATTGTTGACGCGGCGGCTAACGAGCTGCTGACTGAAACCCACTACCTTGACCTCAAGCGTGAACTTCCGCCCGGCAACGCCGGCAACAAGGAGATCGCCAAAGACATCGCCGCGTTCGCGCTCGATGGCGGCATCATCCTGATCGGGGTAGATGAAGCCACGTCACCTCCGTCGATCAACCCTGTCGAACTGGACGGACTGCCGGAGCGGGTCGAGCAAGTCGGCGCGATGCGAGTGCAGGAGGGCGTCGCGGTGTCCACCGTCGCCATCGAGACGCCGCCCGGCAGCGGGCGAGGAGTACTGGTCGTCCGCGTCCCAGCATCGCCGCGGGCGCCCCACATGGCCGACGACAAGTACTACGGTCGTGGCGACAAGCGGAACCGAGTGTTGTCACATGCAGAAGTGCTTAGGCTTCACCAACAGCAAGTCGCCGACCATGACGACGCGATCCAGGCCGCAAGCCGTGAATTGGACAGCTTTTTAGGTACCACCCCCTCGGTGAAGCCTCCGCTGATGGTGGCGCTCGCCCTCCCGCTGGGGGCTCCCCCTGGAATGCTGAAGCCACTTTCGGCTGCTGTCGGCGAGTGGCAGACAACTGTGCACGAGATGCTGAAGGCCGCTGGCGTGGAAGGCCAGCAAAGGGCGTTTGACCCCAACTTCGGTAACACCACTCCTGTTCGCCGAGCCGGTGCTGTAGCTGTCAGGACCTACACCAAAGAGGGGAGGGGGTTTGAGGACAAGCGTGCTGCCGAGCTTCAACTGCGGGAATCAGGCGTCCTTGTGCTCGGATCTCGCCGTCCGGTTATGGAAGCCGTTCGAGAAGGTGGGGAGGAGTGGATATTCGAGGAGTTAATTGTTAGCCACACTGAACTTCTGGTGCGGTTGAGCGGCGTCCTTTCCGACCGATTTGGTTTCGCGGGGTCCTGGAGGTTCGGCCTGCTCGTCACTGGCCTGGAAGACAAAACGTCCTACGCGGCGCACGGGCGGATGCGGCACTCCGAGCCATATAGCGAAGATCGCTACGAGGCGTCGGCGGCGGCTTCTCTCGTGGAAATCAATTCGGCACCACAGCGGGTCGTCGAGGATCTGGTTGGCCCTCTGCTCCGCAGCCTGAACAGCCGGGCGCTGTTTCCTGAGCTAAACAGCGATTAGTAGCCCGAGATGTGTCGCGCGGGTGGGGCACACAATCCGTACTTTATTCGCACTAAATGACTGAGAATTGTCGAGAATCGGTGACCACCAGCAACAGTCATTAGGCGTCAAGTATGTTGCCGTGCAACTCTTATTGAGAATCACCGCTAACCGACGCGAATCACTGTCCTTGAATCCATTGGTCGCGGGTTCGAGCCCCGCCCGCCCCACTCAACACTCCACCAACAACCCCCATCCGCGGTCTCGTGAACGCCCGTCGCAGGTTGAAAGGCCCGGCGTCGTTGCTGCGGTGCTTTTCGGATATACATGGACCACGGTCGGATGCTTGGCGGAGGCCAGATGATGGAGACGAATGCCCGGCGGCGGGCGCTGGCAGGAATAGCGCTGGCTGCTTGCGTCGTTGGCGCCGTGGCAGCGTGTTCCGGCGGTCAGCAGCCGTCGGCGGCGTCCGAGCAGACGAGCTCGCCGAAGTCGGCGCCGACGACTCTCGTGATGCCCGCATTGCAATGCATGGACTGGACCGACGCGGAACCACTGCTGCGTGACGCGGGATGGCGCGGCGCGGTGCAGAAAGGCGAGGATGTCACCAACTCTGCCTGTCTGCCGAATCAGATTGGCTGGCAAGAGCCTTCGCCGGGGGAGGTGATTCCCAGCGACGCCCCGATCACACTCCGGTTCGTGCCGTGACCACCGCGACCCTCCCCTACTCGCAGCCGGTGCCGTTGCCGTCGCGATCCAGGCCGTAGATGTCGGTGCCGACGACGGTGACCGGACCGGAAACGTAGGACGGGCCGTTACCGCTGCCGCCGGCGCAGTCCACGTCACTGTCGATGGGGACGCAGGCGCCTGAGTAGTTGGAGTCGCACGACGACCCCGGTTGCAACGGGACGGGGTTTGGCGCGGCGTACGCTGCCGGTGCGACGGCGAAGGCGACAGCAACGGCACAGGTCAGCACAGTGAATCTAGCCACGGCGGCAAAGCTTAGCTCAACTATCAAGATCAGTCGGTAGCGTTCCCGAAATCGGCGACTCGCCTCCCACTCGGCGAGTGAAAGGACTTGGTTTGTCAACGGCTTCGATACGTGCCGCCGCAGGAACGTGGCTGGTCGGTGCGGCGGTATACCTGACCGCCGAAGTGGTCACGGCAACCGGTGTGGAGAGTTACAGCTACCTCGACGACTACATCAGTGAGCTGGGCGTGTCCGGACTGATGAACCGGGCGTTCATGCTGCACGGCGTGCTGTTCCTGATCGGCGCCGTTCTGGTGGTCCGCAGCGTCGAACTCGGCTGGACCGGGCGGGCCTTCGTCGTCGCCGCCGCGGTGAATGCGCTCGGCAACGTCGGAGTCGGCGGCTTTCCCAGTGGTACCGCAGCACACGTGACCGGCGCCGGGATGGCCATCATCGGCGGTAACGTCGCGGTGATCCTGGGCGCCCTCGGCAGCCGCTCGCTCGGGGCGGGGCAGTGGTTCCGGCGGGCCGGGGTGACCCTCGGCGCCGTCGGGCTGCTGTGCCTCGCTGTGCTGGTCATCGACGGCGTCAACGGCGCCTCGCTGCCGGTGGGGCTGGTCGAGCGAGGAGCGGTCTACCCGATCATCGCGTGGGAGCTGCTGGCCGGCGTCACGATCCTGCGGACACGCTCAGTCGTCTGACGGTTCGGGTTCGTTGTCGCGTGCGGCGGTACGCATGCCGTCGCGGATCTCGAATGCATCGGTTGCGAACCCGCCGACGGCGGTCGCGACATCTCTGACCGCGCCGGTGATGATCGACGCCACCTCACCCACGGTCGACGCCCCGGACTCGACGATGTCCTGGGCGGCGTCCTTGAAAATCTCCACCCGACTGAGTCGCTCCGCCATGGGCTCAGTGTGCCACAGCCCCTCGAATACCGGCAGGGCTCACGACGCGACGCTGGCCCGGTCACCGCCAAGCCTCTTGGCCGCATACATCGCCGCGTCAGCCGCCGCGATCTGGTGTCCGAGGAGGCGTTCGATATCGCGCTTCGACAACCGTCCGGGCCGTGCCGTGGCCACCCCCACGCTCGCGGTGACTCCCAGTGCCCTGCGCTTGATCGCCGCGCAGATCTCATCGCCGAGGTCGTCGACGGATTGTTCCTCGTCGGCGCACAGCGCAATCAGGAACTCTTCACCGCCGGAACGGCAGATCGCGGACCGGCGCGGAAACAGGGTGTGCAGCACCGCGCTCACCACGCCCAGGATGTGGTCGCCGGCGGCGTGGCCGCTGACGTCGTTGACGCGTTTGAAGTCGTCGAGATCCACCATGGCGGTGATCAGAACGGTGCACCCGGCGTTGTCGTCGAGCAGCCGGCAGACCTCGTCGAGGAATCCGCGCCGGTTCAGCAGCCCGGTCAACGGGTCGGTGTTCGCCCGTTCCACATAGTGGGTCAACGCCCACGCCATGCAGCGGACCGCGATGGGCACCGCGGTGTTGAGTAGCCAGAGCGTCCAGAACGCCGACAGCGCAACGGACCAGCCGACGGCGTCGGCGATGCGCACCGTCAGCGCGGCCCCGGTGGCGAGAGCCAACACGACATTGGCCGTCATCAGCTTGACGCTGTGGAAGAACGCCAGGTAGGCCCCAGTTATCGCGAAAGCTGTGCACGACAACGCCGGTACGACAGTCCCCGGCCCGGCCACCGACCATCCGGCGACACAGAGAATGCCCACGGATACCGCAACGATGGACTGGCGCCGGGTCGGCCAGCGAGTCAGCCAGAAGAATGTCATCCCGAGACCGACCGACGCCGACGCGGCGCACACCAATATGGTGGCCAGCGCTGGCGCACCGAACGACAAGAAGATGCTCGACGGCACCAGCGCGGAGGAGAACGCGACGAACGCCATGATGTTCTGGGTGGACCGAACCATGCCGTGGTCGCGCAGGAACCACGTCATCCGGACAAACTGGTCGGGCTGCCGCCACCACCGCAGCCAGCGCTGTCTAGCTCTGCTCACCCCGGGCATGGAGTCTGCGAGATGCGCGGCGAGCCGCCCCCCTGACATTTGCTCACTGATTCATTAGAAGCCGTCGGCTCTGTTTGCACGCACGATTGCCGAGAATGGTGCCTGCGATCGGACCGTTGCCCGACAGTTTCCCGAGTCCGGGCCCCAGCCTCAGGGGCGGTGGCTGCCATCTTTGATGCTGCTCTGGCAAACCTTCGATCACTGCGATACGCCGCTACGCCACCGTGCGTGCAGAGCGCCACGGAGCTTTCGTACTGCCTACCTCAGGTGGCAGTCGAGGTTGCGCCTCTTGGCGTTACCGCACACCTTCGCCATTTGCTGGTCGGAAGGTCGGGGACACCCGCCTGCCGGGTTCACCACCCCATGGAACCCGGGCCACCTTTGAAGGGGCCGGCGATCCAGCTGGTGATCCATCCGCCGTAGAAGCCGCCGGGCTGCGGGATCACGGTTTCGCCGTTGACGGTGCATCGATCCACCAGTGAGGCCATCACGGCAACGGCCCCGGCGATGTCGGCGAATCCGGGTGTCGGGTCCAGATAGGTCCACCCGGCGCGAGACGCCACGGTCGCAGGCGTCACCAGGTCGAAGTAGCTGGCCTGGCCTTTCCACTCACACCACGACGAGCCGCTCGCCGGCCGCAGGACTCCGTCCGCGAAACAGTCGCCCGGCAGGTAATACGTTGGGGGGTGGCTGGTTTCGAGCACGCGCCAGGCCCGCTCCGTGCTGGCGATGACCTGCCCGCCCAACTCGACGGTGATCGACCCGGCGAACTTCTCCAGCCGTGGCGGACGAGGGTAATCCCACACCGACTCCTGGTGCTGAAGCGGTTTGTCGGGTACCGGCATGCCCCGATAGTAGGGACCCGAGGCGGTGTGGACAGTAGCGTCAGCGTGGTCGTTCGACTTTGGTAATGACTTGGTGCGCGGGCGAACTCACTCGCCGGAATCGGTGTCCCCGGACTCGGACTCGGCGCCGGTCGCGTCGGTGTCGGTGTCGTCGTCAGCGTCGGTCGTGACCTCGCTGCCGGTGCCGGTGTCACCGGACTCGGCGTGCTCGGTCTCGACCTCCGGCGCGTCGCCGTCCTCGAGGACCTCGTCGCCGATCTCGTCCAATGTCTCGTCGGCATCCTCACCGGTCGACTCATCGACATCGGGGGCGGTCTCGGTGGACTCGTCGACGGCCGGTTCCTCGACGGGAACCTCGGTGCCACCGGCGACCTCTGTGGTGTCGTCGGCTACCTCTCCGGTGTCGTCGACGACCTCCTCGGTCACCTCGCCGGGCTGCTCGGCGTCGCCCTCAGCGGGCGCCTGCGGCTCGGCGACCTCACCGGCGGGCGCCTCCGGCTCGGCGACCTCACCGGCGACCGCGCCGGTGCCCTCGGCCGCGTCAGCAGTCTCGGTGGTCTCGGTGGTCTCGGTCGCTTCGGTGTCCTCGGCAGCTTCGGTGGCGGGGGCGGCCTCGCTGGCCGCCAGCGTGACGGCGGCCTCTGTCGAATCCGCGGCGAACGGAAGCGGGAAGTCGGGCAGCGGTGGCAGCGGAATCGGGAACCAGCCGAAGTCCAACACGTACTGGATCTCGCTGACGATGCCGTTGTAGACGCCGGTGACGGCGGTGTTGATGATGTCACCGATGCCGGTGACCCAGACCCCCAGATCGAGCGGGTTGTTGACCACCGGGTCGAGGAAGTCGTAGACGAAGCTGTCCACGACGGGGAGCACGAAATCCGGGTACCAGATGTAGATCTGGTCGGAGATCAGATAACCGAACGGCACCCAGTTGATCAGCCACGGGCCGAGCTCCAGCGACACATAGTTCGCCCAGTACCGGGTGACGGCATAGACATCGTTGATGATGTCGGAAGCCGCGTTGAGAACCACCGGGTCTTCGCCCGGTTCTTCCAGCCCCGCCACGTCCGAGGCGACATCGTCGGGCTCATCGGGATCGGCGGTGGTGCGCGCGAGGGCGGGGGCGCGGTGGATCTCGTCGGCGACGTTGGCCGCCGGCAGCGCGGCCGCGAGGGCGTGAGACCCCTCGTCGGTGCCGAGACGGATCGTGATCTTGCCGTGGCCGGGAGCGGTGGAAACGTCGCCGATCAGTTCCAGAGCGGCGCGCACCTCCTCATCGGAGACCGGCAGAGCCGTGCTGTCGGCGGTGAACGCCACCGGCGGCAGCACCTCGATGGTCCGCATCGATGCAGGGAGCACCGAGGGCGTGAAAGCCAGTGCGCCGCCGGTCAGCGCCGCGACGCCAGCGGCCAGAACCGCTCGTCCGGAAACCTTCATGACGATCCCCACCTACCGATCGATAAACCCGCCCACGATGAACTTACCCGCCTGCCAGCTGATTCTCAGGATTTCGCAGGTGACGGGGCGGCGTGTCGCGGTCGATACGAGAGGGTCGACCGCGGTCCGCGCCGTCAGAGCTCAGCCTCGGTCGACTCGCTCGGTGAGCACCTGGGCCTCTCCGTCGGTGATCGCGATGGTGTGCTCGCTGTGGGCAGTGCGAGAACCGTCGGCCGAGCGGATCGTCCATCCGTCGGGGTCGTAGACGATCCTGTCCGTGCCCGCGGCGAACCAGGGCTCCAGCGCCAGCGTCAGGCCGGGACGCAGTTTCAGGCCACGGCCGGCGCGGCCGGTGTTGCAGACGTGCGGGTCCTCGTGCATGGTTCGTCCGATGCCGTGACCGCCGAACTCGGTGTTGACGGGGTAGCCGTACTCGGCGGCGACCGCGCCGATCGCGGCCGAGATGTCGCCGAGGCGGTTGCCGGGCCGGGCGGCGGCGATGCCGGCCGCGAGTGCATCTTCGGTCGCGGCGACCAGGCGCCGGTCCTGCGGTCGGGCAGTGCCGACGATGACGCTGCGCGCGGAGTCGGCCACCCAGCCGTCGATGGACACCGCGATGTCCATCTTGAGCACGTCGGCGTCGCGCAGGACGTAGTCGTGGGGCAAGCCGTGCAGGACCGCGTCGTTCACCGACAGGCAGATGACGTTGCGGAAGGGGCCGCGTCCGAAGGAGGGGGCGTAATCCCAGTAGCAGGAGTGCGCGCCGCGCTCCGAGATCAGTGTGCGGGCGCGCTGTTCGAGCTCGAGCAGGTTCACTCCGGGCTGGGCGCGCCCGGTGAGGTCATCGAGCAGTTCGGCGATGAACGCGCCGGTCACCCGCATCGCAGCGATCTCGGGTGGGGTCTTGAGCTCCAGCACCGGTAGGTCCTTTCCTGGCGTCGCGAGCCGGTATGAAAATACCACCCTAACCGGACTTGTCGGTATTTTCATACCGACGTAGGTAGGCTGCTGGCCATGGTTCGACTTCCGTTGACCGCAGAGCAACTCGCCGCCGGTAAACGCCTCGGCGCGCAGATCCGGCAGGCCCGAGGAGATCTCACTCTCGGGGACGTCGCGCAGGCCGCGGGGATCTCGCCGGAAACCCTGCGCAAGATCGAAACCGGCCGGCTGGCCACCCCGGCATTCAGCACCATCGCCGCGCTGGCCCGGGTCCTGCCGCTCTCGCTCGACCAACTCGCCGAGACCTGCCTGGCGCGGGACGACCTGGAGAACACCGGCTGAACGCCGAAGAGAAACTGCTGAACACTGGCGAGCACCGGCTGAACACTGGAGAGCGCCGGCTGAACGCCGAGTCCGCATATTCGCCGTCCAAACGGGGCAAGGTAAGGGGATGACGACCCGTGAGCGCGGCGAGACGCGCACCGTTTTCGGTCACCCGATCGGGTTGACCAATCTGTTCGGCGTGGAGCTGTGGGAGCGGTTCTCGTTCTACGGGATGCTCACCATCCTCGGCTACTACCTGTACTACTCGGTCACCGACGGGGGACTGGGCCTGCCGCAGAGCACGGCCACCGGCATCGTCGGGGCCTACGGCGGACTGGTGTATCTGTCCACCGTGCTCGGCGGCTGGATCGCCGACCGGCTGCTGGGCATGGAACGCACCGTCTTCTACGGCGGTGTGGTCGTGATGATCGGCCACATCGCGCTGGCCGTTCTGCCCGGGCTGACCGGCGTCGGGGTGGGCCTGGTGTGTGTCGCGCTGGGGTCGGGGGCGCTCAAGGCCAACGCCTCGTCGTTGCTGGGCACGCTGTACGAGAAAGGCGATCCGCGCGCCGACGGCGGCTTCACGCTGTTCTACCTCGGCATCAACTTGGGCGCCTTCATCGGGCCGTTGATCACCGGCCTGCTGCAGACCCGCATCGGATTCCACTGGGGTTTCGGCGCCGCGGCGGTCGGAATGGCGCTCGGGTTGGCCCAGTACGTGTTCTTCCGGCGCAACCTCGGCGAACACGGCCGGCACGTGCCGAACCCGTTGCCGCGCAGCGCCGTCACCCGAACGGTCGCGATCGTCGTGGCCGGGCTGGTGGTGATCGGCGTCGCGATCGCGCTCGGTCTCGTCACGCTGGCCAACCTGTCGCAGATCACCACGGGCGTCATCATCGTCGCCTCGATCGGCTACTTCGCGATCATGCTGACCAGCGATCAGGTCACCGGCGAGGAACGGATCAGGGTGCGCGCGTTCATCCCGCTGTTCATCGCCAACGCGGTTTTCTGGTCACTGTTCCAGCAGATCTTCACCGTGCTGGCCGTCTACTCCGACGAACGGATGAACTGGTCGATCTTCGGCTGGACCGCGCCGTCGAGCTGGATCGGCTCCATCGAACCGGTGTGGATCATCGCGCTGTCCCCGCTGTTCGCGATCATGTGGACCAAGCTGGGGAACCGGGCGCCCACCACGCCGCGCAAGTTCGCCTACGGCGTCATCGGCATGGGCCTGGCGTTCCTGTGCTTCGTGCCGTTGGCCGGCATGTCCGGCGCCACCGTGCCCGCACTGCTGGTGATGGCGATCATGGCGGTCTTCGCGGTGTCAGAGCTGTTGCTCTCGCCGATCGGGTTGTCGGTCACCACCAAGCTGGCGCCCGAGGCGTTCCGTGCGCAGATGATGGCGCTCTACTTCTTCTCGGTCGGCCTCGGCACGGCCATGTCCGGTCTGCTGGCCGGCTACTACGACGCCGACCGGGAAGTCGCCTACTTCGGCATCCTGGGCCTGATCGCCGTCGTGGTCGGGGCCGTGGTGTTCGCCATCGCCCCGTGGATCAGCAGGCAGATGGAAGGGGTGCACTGAGCTCGGTACTCAGCTGTGTCATGAGCGCGGCGCTCAGCTGTCGTCCCGCAGCCTCACCATGTGCGTCGTCGAGCTTTCGTCGAGCTCGACCACGTCGGACCGAGACCGCAGGAAGTCGCTGAACGACTTGCAGCCCAGCGACTTCTCGCTGAACGACGGATCCATCCGCTTCATCTGCGCCTTGACCGCCGAATTGTGCAGCCAGTCGTCGTCGTCCTTTTCCATCCCGATGCGCAGCGCGCGGGTCAACAGACCAGTGGCCGCGGCCTGCGGGTCCGGCGGCTCGGTGCTGCCGGCGGAGGCCTTGGTCCGGCGCGTCCGTTTCTTGGGTGCCGACGTGCCGTCGGCGGACGGCGCCGGCTCGAACACCGGGATGCCAGGCAACGCGTCGTAGGTGACGAACTCGTCGCACGCCGAGGCCAGCGCCTTGCTGGACGCCCCGGCCACCCCGATGCCCACCACGTAGCGGCCGAGCCGCTTACAGCGTTGGGCCAGAGCGATGTAGTCGGAGTCACCGGCCACGATCACCACGTGGGTGAGGTCGGGCAGGCGGAACATGTCCTCGACCGCGTCGACCGCCAGCCGGATGTCGGCCCCGTTCTTGCCGTATGCCGCGGCGGGGAACAGCTGCACCAGATCAACCGCGCGGCCCACCAGTTGGTCGCGGTAACCGGCATTGACGTCGGCCGACCAGTCGGCGTAGGCGCGGGTCAGCACCAGCGTGCCGAAGGACGAGGCGAAGTCGATGACCGCACCGACATCCACGGTGGCGCGCTTGAGACGCTCGGCGTGGTCGGCGGGCTCTTTGGCTTTGTCCTTCTGGAACGAGTTGCGGCCGTTGACCTGGTCGTAGCGCGAGATGACGATGTTGTCGAAGTCGAGATACACCGCGACGCGGGGCGAACCGGGTTCGGTCATGGCCACCAGTGTGGCCCATCGCCGGCCCTCGGCGATCTCGAACCGCTGGCGGGCATGTCGATGCTCAACGGGATCGCGGTCAAGAACGAACCGGCCGCGGTGGCGGACGTTCAGCGGTGAGGGCGACCTCGGCGACGACGTCGAGCTGGCAGTCCTTGTCGGGTTGCTCGAAGATCACCTCAGCGCGTCGACCCGCCGCGCGCAGCGTGGCGATGGTGTTGCCGAACAACGGCCCGCTGAGGTTCTGCCACGACATCGGCAGCTCCGGGGCACCATGCCGACGGGCCCAGCGCCGCATCACCCGCGACACTTTCGGCGACCAGCCGGTCTTGAACACGGGCTTGAGAAAGCCGGGCACATAGTTGTGCACCGGCGAGCAGACCAGCTGATGCACCGGGGCGCCGGCGGTATCGGTGAAGTCGGCGCGCGCGGCGTAGCTGTGGTGGACGTCGCCGGAGAGCACCGACACGGTCGCCGGTGCCGGCTCGGCGCCCGCCGACTCGGCGAGGGCGGCGCTGAGTCGCAGGAAGGAATCGGTGAAAGCCGGCCAGTGCTCCAAATCGGCGGCCTGGCGCAGCTTTTCACCGAGCCGACCGCGGATGCCGCCGCGGCTGGCGGTGCGTTCGTTGACCGACTGCACGTCAGCGATGACCGGCGGCATCAGCCACGGCAGCGACGTCCCGATCAGCAGGTGGTCCAGCGACTCCCGCCCGTCGTTCATCTGGGCCTGCACCCAGGCGAACTCGGTGTCGTCGAGCATCTTTCGGTCACCGCTGTCCAGCACCCGCGAATTGCGCGAGTCCACCATGACCAGGCGATTGCGGCCCAGGTCCCAGCGAAAGCTGAACCGAATGGCCTTCTCGCCCTCGACCTCGGTGTCTGCGCGGTCGGCGAGCTGCTCGAGATATCCCCAGCAGTCCCCGTCGATGGCGAGGACCTTGCGGAAGTCCTCGTCGACGGCCAGCTCCTCGGGGCTCAGATTCCCGAGGTGCTGATACACCCAGTACGTCGCGAGCCCGGCCCGGATGCGGTCACGCCACCAGGGTTTGGCGTTCACCTCGGCACGCCACGTGGCCGAGGTGTTCCAGTCGTCACGGATGTCGTGATCGTCGAAGATCATCGCAGTCGGCACCGTGGACAACACCCACCGGATTTCCGGATCGCCCCAGGTGTGCTGATAAAGACGCTCGTACTCAGTGAAGGTGACTACCTCGTCGGCCGGTCGCCCGTGCAGCCGCCGACGGTGCCCGGCCAGGTTGCGGCGGGCGTCGGGGGTCAGTTCGTCGGCGTAGACCTGATCGCCGAGTAGCAGCAACGCATCCGGCCACTCGTCGACCGGCAGCCCGGTCAGGCGGGTGGCGTAGCAGTCCAGGGCGTCGGCTCCCAGCTTGGCGTCGAGCTTGTCGTCACCGGTCTTGGGGTAGCGGCAGGACCCGAACACCACCCGCAGTCGGTCGGTGGTCTCCGGGCCGCGGGTGCGGATCACGCTGGGCGGGAACTTCGAGTCCGCTTCGGGCCAGACTTGTTCGCCGTCGACCAGCACCTGGTACTCGGTGACCGTATCCGGGGTCAGGCCGCGCACCACGACCAGGGCGTAGTGGAAACCCGAGACCTCGAAGGTGCGGGCCGAACATCCGAGCACCTCGACGTCGGCGGCTTCTTCGGTCTGCACCCAGACGACAGCCGTCGTCTCGGAGACGTGGCGCAGGACGGGGCCCAGAATCAGTGGCACCCGGCCCACCTTAACGCGTGTGCGGCAGGCTCACCGCCGGCCTGCGCCCCGCGGTCGCGGCCCGCCCCGGCTCGTCGTGGTCGCAACAGCCCGTCTGCCCGCGGACAGCCGCGATTCGTGGTGGTCGCAACAGCCCGTCTGCCCGCGGTCAGCCGCGATTCGTGGTGGTCGCAACAGCCCGTCTGCCCGGGGCCAGCCCCGATTCGTGGTGGTCACAACAGCGCGTCCTCAATCGAATGGCCTCCGTTGAGTGCAAACCGTCCGGCTTTCTCAGCTCCGTCCACGCCGAGCCGAGTCGAGTCGAACGCGATGTCAGCCTGAGAGCGTCGTGACCGAGATATATGTTCTTAGCGGAGCTGTCAGGCTGACATTGCGTCCGGCGCATGGTGTGACGGCGGCTGACACGGGCTGGTGACGCGACGTCGAGTAATCGCAGAGCAACCTCGGGCGGCGACGCGAGTAATCGCATGGCAGCCGCGGGCGGCGGCGCCGCGCCGAGGAGTCGCAACAGCAGCCACGGGGGGCGGGGCCGAGGAATCGGTCCGAGAGACTTCGCGGGCCAGTTTCGCGGTGGTAATTTCCCTACCAGGCATTTCGGCCGCGCAGCGGCTCGGATTGCATGACACGGGGGGTTCGACGTGGTCAACTGCGTTCACCGACGAGCATCGGGCGGTACGGCGCGATGGGTGTCGGCGGCGGTTCTGCTGACCTTTCTGGGGGTGGGCCCGGTCGTCGCCGAGGGGGTCGCGGCAGCGTCTCCGGCCGACACCGCGGCGCGGTCCGGGGACACCCCGTCAGCGCCATCGAGCGAAGGGAACAGCGCTCCGGACGGCGCCGCTGCTGAGGAAGCCGCCGCGGACGACGACGATGCCGACGGCGCCGCTCCCGAGGACGATGCTGCGGACGACGACGTGGACTATGACGCTGCCGAGGAAGCCGCTGCGGACGACGACGCTGCCGTGGACGACGATGCTGACGGCGGCCCTGGTGACGGCTCCGGTGAGGAATCCGGCCGACTGGACGAAGCGCCGGACATCAGCGACACCGAAGAGGTCGAGGATGCCGTCGACGTCGGCGACGACGCTGCCGCGACCCCTGACCAGCTCGAGCAGCACCCCGACGGCACCACCGAGCGCGCCCCCGACCGTGCGATCGCCGCGCCCCTCGCCGACGACCTCGCGGCGGAGAGCCCCGAGGGTGCCTTCGGGTCCGAGTCGCGCACCGTCGTCGCCCCCGCAGAACCCGAACACAGCGCCGAGTCGACGACGGCGAACGCCGAGCGCGTCGGCCTACCCGAGGCGACCGAGCAGCCGGCCGTCATGGCCGACAAGCCCGCGGTTGCCCCCGAGAGCACCACGCTGGCGGCCAGCCGCAGCGTGCGCAGCATCGTGGCCGCCCGACCTGTCACCGTCGACAGCATCGTCACCGACCTGCTCACGTGGGTTGGGCTCGGTCCCGCGGCTCACGGGCTGCCGATTCCGGCGACCCCGGTCTCGGCGTTGATGGAATCGCTCTGGCTGGCGGTCCGCCAGGCGCAGTACGTGCTCAACAACCAACGGCCCACCGCCGACGTCGCGGTCTCCGGGCCCGGACCCGACGGTGTGGTCACCGGAGCCCTCAACGCCGTCGACTACGACGACCTCTCCTTGACCTACACGGTCACCGCCGCCCCGACGAACGGGCGCGTCGTGCTCGACGCGTCCGGCGGCTTCACCTACACACCAGAGGTTCCCGGTCGCGCCGACCAGTTCACCGTCACCGTCGACGACACGGTGGGCAATCCCGCGCATATCCACGGATTGCTCGGCCTGCTCGGTATCACCGGCCCCACGCAGGTCGTCGTGCGAATCGGTGGAGCACCAGCTGCGAACCCCGTCCAGCTCGCCGAGTTGCGCACCCGCGACGGTGTCTCTGTCGACGTCACCGAAGGCGGCGCGGTCCGCGTCATCGAGGGCCGGTTCACCGATCAGGTCGTCACCGGGGCCGCCGACGCTGCCGCGGTGCTCAACGCGCTGGCCCCGCTGCTGGGGGCAGCCCCCGGATTCGCCGACGCGGCCGACATCGACACCGACCGGGCCGGCTTCGGCCCGGGCGTCGAGAATTTCTACCGCTACACCGAAACCCTCGGCGACGTTACGGTTCTCGGCAGCGACATCATCCTCGTCACCGATGCCGACGGGCTTGCTACGAGCCTGTTCAACAATTACGTCGGTCTCGGTACCGCGTTCGACGTCACCCCGGACGAAGGCCTCGACGAACACGACGAGGTGTCTCTGCTGGCCGGTGCCGCGTACCTCGGCGCCGACGCCGACGGCGACACCCTGCAGACATTCCTGACCCAGAACGACGTGACCACCGCGCTGGTCGTCTACGCACTCGATCAGCAGGCCGGTCCGGAGCTGGCATGGCAGGTGGTCGTGCGGTTCCCCGACACCGGGGATCTCTCACCGTCGGCCGTGACCTATGTGGTCGACGCCGACGGACGTGATGCGGGCAGCATCATCGTCACTGTCACGTCCGGGCAGGGTGCCAGCGTCGACAGTGTGGCCACCGACTGGCTCGGAGAATCCCGCAACATCACCGTCGACCGCGGCGGCTGGCTGTTTCCCAGCTACACCATGGTGGACGACACGCGCAACATCACCACCTACACCACCTCGTATGTGTTCTTCGTCGGCGGCCCCGTGCTGCCCGGGCGGGTGGTCAAGCGCGGTTGGCTCGGCTGGAATCGTGGTGCGGTATCGGCACATGCGAACACCGCGGTGGTCTACGACTACTACGAGGATGTGTTGGGGCGCACGTCCTTCGACGGGGACGGAGCTCTCGTCGAGGTCAGCATCCGCTACAACCCGATCAACATCTACCGCGCGTCCGGTTACGCCAACGCGTTCTGGGACCCAACCCGCCAGCAGTTCGCTTTCGGTGACGGCGGATACCTGCAGGCGTCTCTGGACGTGGTCGCCCATGAATTCACCCATGCGGTCGTCAGTTACGTTGTCGGAGCGGGCGGCTCGGTCCTGGATTACGGCGAGTCCGGTGCGCTCAACGAGGCCTATGCCGACATTCTCGGGCTGCTCGTCGAAGGCAAGAGCGGTGCCGAACGCTGGCTGATCGCCGAGGACTCCGACTACGGGATCATCCGTAACCTCGCCGACCCGACGTCGGTACGCACCGGGCTGGGGCCCTACCGCGACCACTACGACACCCGCTACACCGGCACCGGAGACGACGGCGGCGAGCATGTCAACAGCACGATCTTCGGCCATGCCGCCTACCTGATGATGACCGACGCTGCGACCGCAAGTGTCTCCGACGAGGCATGGGCGCGGGTGTTCTACCACTCGCTGTTCCGGCTCGGCAGGTCCGCGGTCTTCGCTGACGGCCGCGCCGCGGTGCTCAGCGCCGCGGCGGCGCAGGGCTTCTCCGCGGATCAACTCGACGCGATCCGGTCGGCGTTCGACGACGTCGGGATCGCCGGCCCAGCCGAGTCAGCGTTGCTCGTCGCCTGATCGGTCCACCAGCACCGCACCGTCGGGTCGCGCACCGAGGGTCTGCAGATCGAGCTCCGTCCCACCGGCGGTGAGGCGGATGATCTCGGCCACCTCGCCGGGCGCGTCGCACTGCACATAGTGGTCGGCGCCGGGCACCACCCAGTAGCGGTTGCGCCCCGGCTTGGGCCTCAGGTAGGCCTGCCAGACGTGGTTGGCCACCCGCAGCGGCGCGACACCGTCGTGCAGCCCCCAGATCAAGGTGAGGTCGACGTCGATGCCTGACAGGCGCTGCAGCCACCTGGTCTCGTCAGCGGCGCGCTCGTGCAGGTAGCGAATGGTGTCGGGCAGCACCGCGGGTCCGTCGTCATGGGCGAAACACAACGCCAAGGCAGCGATCTCGGGATCGTCGAGGTCGCGGCGCGGCATGAAGGTGGTGGCACCCAGCCCCGCCGCCAGCAACTCCGGGGTGGTGGCAGCGGCGGTGGCGCGGCCGGTCTCGTCGTCGAGCAGTGCGACCTGGAAGGCCGTCAGGTTGGCCAGCGGCAGGAAGATGTTCGCGTTGGTCATGAACACATCGGCGGGCAGCGGTCCGTCGGGCCGATCGGCCAGCATGCCCAGCGCGATCATGCCGACGCTGCTGCCCCGGTCGTGGGTGATCATCCGGTAGTCGGTCAGTCCCCAACGCTCGGTGATGGCATGCACCAGCAGCCGGGCGTCGTCATAGAGCGAGTAAACATACGGCGCCCGCGGCTTCGCCGACAGGCCGTAACCGGGGAAGTCGACCACGAAGAACTCGAACTCTCCGCCGAGTTCACGGGTCAGCGCGTAGTAGTCGATGCTCGACGTCGGGAACCCGTGCACGCAGACCAGCGCCGGCGCGCCCGGGGTGCCGCAGCGCCGGGTGAACACCTCCACCTCGGCACCGTCGTTGGCGGGCGTGGTCGACCGCCACGTGAACGAGGTTGCCCCGCTGACCCATTCCTCGAAGATGCCCACCAGTCACCTCAATCGTTGCGTTGCGGTCAAGCTAGCGTCTTCGATGTCGCCGCACCGGCGATCTCGCCCATTGACCCCGAGGAGGTGGTGCCCGTGCCGACCGACCCTGCGCGACGGCATTCGACCCGGGAGGTGCTCGCCCTCACGGCGCCTGTCGGGTTGGCCTTCATTCCCCTCGGGATGGCGCTGGGTTTCCTGGTGGTCCATGCCGGCCTGGCATGGTGGTGGGCGCCGGTGTTCGCCGCAGTCGTCTACGCGGGGTCGCTGGAGTTCCTGATGGTGCATCTGGCGGCTACCGCGGCGCCCCTGGCCACGGTCGCGCTCACGACGCTGATCGTCAACTCCCGCCACGTGTTCTACGCGCTGTCGTTCCCGCTGCACCGCGTCCGCGGCCGGGCGGCCAGGGCGTACAGCACCTACACACTGTCCGACGAAGCGTTCGCCGTGGCGGTCAGCCCGGAAGCCCGGACGTGGACGACTCGGCCGCTGCTGCTGATGCAGGTGAGCCTGCACCTGCTGTGGGTGACCGGCGCCGCGCTGGGCGGTCTGGTCGGCGAAGCCGTCCCTATCGAACGGCTGGTGGGGTTGGAGTTCGCGCTGACCGCACTTTTCATCGTGCTCGGCATCGACGCCTACCGTCAGCGGCCGGACCCGGTCACGGCGGTGGTCGCGGCACTGTCGGCGGTCGTGGCGTGGCTGCTGGTGCCCGGTCAGCTGCTGGTGTGCGCGTTTGCGGCGTTCACGGCGGCGTCGCTGGTGCGGATGCGGTTCACCCGGGGTGGCCGACGTGCCTGACAACCGATACATCGCGGTACTGGTGCTGGTCAGTGCCGCGGTCACCTGGGCACTTCGGGCGCTGCCCTTCGCCGCGTTGGCGCCGCTGCGCAACAGCCGGGTGGTTCGCTACCTCAGCGTCCACATGCCCGTCGGCGTCATGGTCATGCTGGCGATCTACACGCTGCGCACCGTGGCGGGCGACACGGTGCGCCAGCTGATCTGGCTGGCCGTCGCGGTCGCGGTCACCGCCGGGCTGCACCTGTGGCGCGGCCGGGCCCTGCTCAGCATCCTCATCGGCACCTGTTGCTATGTGACGTTGATGTCGCTGTGGGCATGAGAGCTATGGCGTGGGCTGAAGGTAGGCCACCAGCGCCTTGGTGAGGCCGCGCCGGGCGACGTCGAGGTCGGCGTAGGAACCGAGCTGACGCTCGGACACCAGGCCGCGCATCGCGCCGGGAATGAGCGTCGCGACCTCGCGCACCCGGTCCGGGTCGACGTCCAGACCCGCGAACGCGTCGACGCAGATCTGCAACCAGGACTGGCCCCACGAGAACAGTTCGGCCGCGGTGCGCGGGTACAGCCGCTCGAGCTCGGCATGATCGCGGGGCAGCGCCGCACGCAGATTCTCGATCGCACGCGAATCCGGTTCGGCCAGGCCGTCGTACAAGGTGTCGATGATGCCGGCGACCCGGTCGCGCAACGGCGCCGCCTGGTCGACCGTGGTGAACACGTCCGCGCGGCGTTCGGCGGTGCGGTGCAGCACCGCGGCCCAGAACCCGTCGGTGTCGCCGAACTGGTACTGCACCGCGCCCCAGGTGGCGCCGATGTCCTTGGCGATGCGGTTGGCCGACACCGACGCGGGGTCGCCGGATGCCAGCGCCCGCAGCGCCGCCTCGAGCATGTTCTCGCGGGTCGCCAGCCCTCGTCGATTGGGTCGCCGCACCGACGCCGCCACCTGGCTCATGCTGGCAGGATAACCGCTCCGACACCGTTTCGTAGAACCCACTATGGTTTTGTCATTGACTGCTCTATCATTCTCCCGACGTCGATCCGAAGGGATAGTTGATGGCGAAACCGCCCCTGTCGATGAAGCCGACCGGATGGTTTCAGGTCGCCTGGTCGGACGAGATCGGCGTCGGTGACGTCCACACAATGAAGTACTTCGACCAGGAGATGGTCGCCTGGCGTGCCGAATCCGGGCAGCTGACGGTCATGAACGCCTACTGCGAGCATCTGGGAGCGCACCTCGGCTACGGCGGCACGGTCAAAGGCGAAGTGCTGCAATGCCCGTTCCACGGCTGGCAGTGGAACCAGCAGGGCCGTAACGTGTGCATCCCCTACGAGGACCGCCCCAACCGGGGCCGGCGCATCACCACCTACCCGGTGGTCGAGCGCAACGAGTCCGTCTACCTCTGGCACGACATCGAGAACCGAGACCCGTTCTTCGACGCCCCCGATGTGTTCGCCAGCTTCGGTGACGGCACCTCCGCGGCGGACTATTACCCGCAGCAGCGCCTGTTCCGGCAGGGCTTGGAGATGCATCCGCAGTACGTGCTGGAGAACGGGGTCGACTTCGCCCACTTCAAATACGTACACAACACCCCGATCGTGCCGGTGTTCACCCGCCACGACTTCGACGAACCGGTGTCCTATGTCGACTTCACCATCACCTTCGAAGGCGACGACGGTCAGAGGATCGAAGACGTCAACAGCGGCGTCGAAGCGATCAACGGCGGCCTGGGCATCGCGGCAACCAAGAGCTGGGGGATGGTGGACAACCGCACCATCTCGGCGATCACCCCGGTCGACGAGTCGACCTCCGACGTGCGCTTCATGGTCTACATCGGTCGGCCCGCCGAGCAGTCGGGTCGCGACCCGGTGCGGGCCGAGGTCAAGGCCCGGGAATTCGGCGACGAGGTGATTCGCCAGTTCGCGCAGGACATCCACATCTGGGCGCACCAGCGCTATTCCGACCCGCCGGCCCTGGCGAGCTCAGAACAGAAGGGCTTCACCGCCATTCGCCAGTGGGCGATGAAGTTCTACCCCGACGGCAAGGGCGGAAGCGCCGCCGAGCTGGCCGCCAGATCGCAATGACCGCACGGAAAGGGTTTTGATGACCGAGATGACGGGCACGAGCACGACGACCGGCACGATCAGGGTGTTCCAGGTGGCCACAGGCAACGTCGGCTCCGAGATGATCAAGCGCATCGCCACCCAACCCGACCTCGAACTCGTCGGCGTGCACTGCTATTCGCCGGAAAAGGTCGGCCGCGATGCCGGCGAACTCGCCGGCATCGCACCCAACGGCGTCACCGCCACCGGCACGATCGACGAGATCATCGCAGCCAAACCCGACGTCCTCACCTTTCACGGGGTGTTCCCCGACGAGGATCTGTACGTGCGGATCCTCGAAGCCGGCATCGACATCGTCACCACCGCCGACTGGATCACCGGTTGGCACCGTGACACCAACCATCCGCACCCGTCGGGCAAGCCCGTCACCCAACTGCTGCAGGAGGCCTGCGAGAAGGGCGGCGCCACCTTCTACGGGACCGGGATGAACCCGGGGGTGAACCAGATTCTCGGCGTGGTGTGCTCGGCCGACGTGGCGGACATCGAGAACGTCACGACCATCGAATCGGTCGACGTGTCGTGCCATCACTCCAAGGACACCTGGATCGAGGTCGGATACGGCCAGCCCGTGGACGATCCGGAGATCCCGGGCAAGCTCGAGAAGTACACCCGGGTGTTCGCCGACAGCGTGCTGATGATGGCCGACTGTTTCGGCCTCACGCTCGACGAGGTGAAGTTCAGCTACGAATTGGGCGCCTGCACCAAGGACGTCGACCTGGGCTGGTACCGGCTGCCGAAGGGATCGCTGGGCGGCAACTACATCCGCTACCAGGGCATGGTCGACGGGGTTCCGCGGGTGGAGACCCACCTGGAGTGGCAGATGACGCCCCACACCGACCCGAGCTGGGACATCAAGGGCTGCTACATCACTCAGATCAAGGGTGATCCGAACATCTACAACAAGCACATGATCTTCCCCAAGCCCGGAGTCGACCTGTCCGATCCGGCGAGCTTCGCGTCGATCGGCATGACGGTCACCGGGATGCCCGCGCTGAACGCGATCAAGTCGGTGGTGGCCGCCCCGCCGGGCATCATCACCAGCGCCGACCTGCCGCTACGGGGATTCGCCGGGCGCTTCAAGCTCTGACAGGGCCGG
The DNA here is from genome assembly GCF_010728325.1 of Mycolicibacterium poriferae. Next base: position 4,140,866 of record NZ_AP022570.1, on the reverse strand, counting down.
CGAACTTCTGTCCCCAGGGTGCTCGAGCCGAAATCGACACCAGGGCGGTGATCACGTCGGCATCAGCTGACTTTCACAGCCACCATGTCGAGCTCGCTTCGAGGACGCGGAAGAACGTGAATGCAGCGGGTCAGTCGACGCGCAGAGCAAGTCTCTCCAACCGACGCACCAGCAGGCTGGGCAGCCACCGCCCGGTGGCCTCGGCCTCGACCCACCGCGTGTTCGTCAACAGGTGTTCGAGCACGATCCTGGCTTCCGTGCGGGCCAGTGCCGCCCCGACGCAGAAGTGCACGCCCTTGCCGAATGCGAGGTGGCTCTTGGCGTTCGGACGGTCGAGGCGAAACTCCCCGGGCGCATCGATGTGGGCCGGGTCGCGATTGGCCGCACCCCACAACAGAATCAACCTCGCCCCCGCCGGCAACTCGTGGCCGGCCAACGTGCAGTCACGCAGCACATGACGGTAATGGCCCCGAAACGGCGGCTCGAATCGCAGTGTCTCCTCGAGGAACACCGGGACGAGGCTGCGGTCGTTGCGAAGCCGGTGCTGCAGCTCGGGTCGGGTGGCGAGGAGCGCGGTGGCCGAGCCGATCAGCGATGCGGTCGATTCCCCGCCCGCTCCGAACAGCGTGATCATCATCATCTGCGCTGTCATCACGTCCAGTTCGCCGGCGGCGCAGTCGCGTGCCAGCGCGCCCATCAGGGTGTCCTGCGGATCTGCCGCCTGCTGGTCGAACTTCTCGGCCACGTACTGCGCCAACTGCATCGCCGCCGTGCCCGCCCCGGCGAGCTGCTCCTGGCTGACCAGCCCCTCGAGGAGTTGGGTACTGGCGTAACCCCATCCGGCCAATTGCTCGGCGTCCTCGTCGGGCACCCCGAGCAGGCGGCACACCACCAGCATGGGTAGCCGGTTGGCGATCGCCGACATCCATTCGATGTGACCGTCGCGCACCTGGTCATCCCACAGCCGCTCGGTCGCGGCGGTCACGAAGGCCTCGAGGGTGTGGATCCGCTTGGCCGCCAACTGCGGAACCAGCTTCCTGCGATGCAGCGCATGGTCGGGGTCGTCGGCGATGGCCAGTACCTGGGAGGGACCGCCGAGGTCGTCCATCGGGAACGTGCCGACGGTGCCGTCGGACTGATACACCATGGTCCCGGTCAGATTGGACGAGAAATCCTGCGGGCGGGCCACCGCGTCGGCGACCGCGTCCCAACCACAGACCGCGTAGAAGCCGGAGTCGCCGACCCGGTGGACAGGCGCGGTGGCCAGCATCCGGGCATACAGCGGATAGGGGTCCTGGATGTGCTCGTCGGCGAACAACGCCAGGCCGAGGTCGGTGTCGTGCACGGTCACGCGTCCAGGCTCCGGCGTCGCGGCGCCGCGCGTCAACGGCCCGGACGAACTCGAAAACCGCTCGTTCCTGCGTCGATGTACTGCCGTCTCAGCCCAGCCGCCGGAGCAGCCCCGACAGTAAGACTGATTGCATGTTATGTCTCATGCTGAGATTCTTGACCGGACCGTTCTCGACGAGGTGGGCGATGGCAAACGATTGGCTGGTGGGGGACCGCCACGGTGCAGCCGCGGAGCGCATCTATGCGGCGGCCACCGCGCTGATCGCCCGCGACGGCCTCGAGAACTTCGACATGGCCGAGTTGCAGGCGACGGTGCACTGTTCGCGTGCCACGCTCTACCGCCACGTCGGCGGCAAGGCGCAGATCCGCGACGCGGTGCTCACGCGCGAGGCCGAACGCATCGTCGAGGCGGTGCGCGCCGCGGTGCGCGGACTCGAGGGCAGCGAGCGCACCGTCACCGCCGTCGTCGCCGCACTCGGACACATCCGCGCCGATCCGCTGGGGCGGGCTCTGCTGCATTCGATGCGCGGAGCGTCCGAGCTGCAGTGGGTGAGCCGTTCGCCGATCCCGCCGACGCTGGCCGCCGAGCTCACCGGCATCACCGACGGCGACGACGAAGCGGCCCAGTGGATCGTGCGGATCGTGTTGGCGTTGTTGTTCTGGCCTGTCGACGATCCCGGTGCCGAACGCGCGATGATTGAGCGCTTCCTCGGTACCGTCCCCCAGCGTTGAGACTGCGTCCAGCGTGGGCTCCACTCGCACTTTCCCGCGCTGGCTGCAGTCTCAACGCATGAGAGCCGAGCACCAGCTGCGGGCTGAGTCAGCCGGCGCCTTTGCCGTTGTCGACCCGGTAGACCGCGCCGTGGATCGCCGCGGCGTCGTCGCTGGCCAGGAACGCGATCGTCTTGGCCACGTCGGCGGTGTCCATGAAGCCGCGCGGCGAGGCGATGCGCATGATCAGGTCCCAATCGGCGTTTTCCGGCGCCTGGAACTCCGTGGTCTGCGCGGTCGGCATTCCGCCGGGGCAGATGGCGTTGACGCGCAACCGGTCCTTGGTGAACTCGATGGCCAGCGCGCGAGTCAACCCGACCAGGCCGTGTTTGGCCGCGCAGTAACCCGCCGAATACACCTCACCCTCGACCCCGGCGATCGACGAGACGTTGACGATGTTGCCGCCGCTGTCGAGCAGATGCGGCAGGGCGGCGCGGCACAGGTAGAACGGCCCGGTGAGATTGACCGCCAGATCACGCTCCCAGTCGTCGTCGGTCATCGTCGCCGAATGTCGCATCTGGTGAAAGCCCGCCACATTGGCCAGCACGTCGAGACGCCCGAAGTGCGCAACACAGTCGGCGACCGCGTCGGCACACGCCTGCGGCGAGGTGATGTCCACCGAGGCGAACGTGCCGCCCGGGACGTCGGCGAACACCTCGGCCATCCGCTCGGTATCCCGGGCGATCCCGAACACCTGGGCACCCCGCTCGGCGAACAACCGCGCCGTCGCCGCACCCAGTCCCGCCGACGCGCCGGTGACCAGCGCGACCTTCCCGCTCAATTGACCCATGCCCACGACCTTCTCACGAGCCCGCGGTCGATCAGACGGCGGCGCGCGGGGTCACCGGCGGCACCGCCGCCAACAGTTCGCGGGTGTACTGCTCCTCGGGTGCGGCGAACAACTCGGCGGCAGGCCGGTATTCGACGGCCGCGCCGTCACGCATCACCAGCACGTCGTGGCTCACCTGGCGGATCACCGCCAGATCGTGACCGATGAACAGGTAGCTCAGACCCAGCTCGCGCTGCAGACGCGCCAGCAGCTCCAGCACCCGGGCCTGCACCGACACGTCGAGCGACGCGGTGGCCTCGTCGAGGATCAGCAATTCGGGTTCGGCGGCCAGTGCCCGGGCGATGCTGACCCGCTGGCGCTGACCGCCCGACAATTCGTGCGGATAGCGCTGCGCGAACTCCGTGGGCAACCCCACCAGCTCCAACAGTTCGGCGACGCGCGCCGTCCGGGCTGGCTTGCCGTCTACCAGATCGTGCACCGACAGCGGTTCGGCGATCGACGTGGCCACCCGCGCACGCGGATTCAGCGAGGAGAACGGGTCCTGGAACACCAGCCCGATCCGGCGGCGCAATGCCCGGGCCGCAGATCCCTTGGCGCCGAACACGTCCGTGCCGTCGAGTGTGGCGGTGCCGCCGTCGGGCCGGGCCAACCCGGTCAACGCCGCCGCGACCGTCGACTTGCCCGAACCGGATTCCCCGACCAGCCCCAGCGTGGCCCCGCGGCGCACGGTGAACGACACGTCGCGCACCGCGTGCACCGTCGACCGGCCCACCGGGGTGGACACCGTGAAGCGCACATCCAGGCCCTCGACGGTCAACAGTTCGTCGGTGCCCGTCACCTCAGGCGGGCCCTGCGCATCCAGCACCGGCCTGGCTGCCAACAGGTCACGGGTGTAGTCGTCGCGCGGGGAGTCGAACAGCGTCAGGATCGGCGCCTGGTCGACCGTCCGGCCGTCCCGCAGCACCGTGACGTCGTCGGCGACCTGTCCGATCACACCCAGGTCGTGACTGATCCACACCACCGCGGTGCCGAAGTCGTGTTGCAGGTCGCGCACCAGATCGATGATCTGGGCCTGCGTGGTGACATCCAGTGCGGTCGTGGGTTCGTCGGCGATCAGCAGTTCCGGGTCACATGCCAGCGCGATCGCGATCATCGCGCGTTGTTTCTGCCCGCCGGACAGTTGATGCGGATAGGCGTGCAAGCGGGTCGCCGGGTCGGGCAACCCGACCGCCTCCAGCAGTTCGGTCGCCCGCTGGGTCGCGGCGCGCCGGGTCATGTCACGGTGCGTCTGCAGCGATTCGGTGATCTGTCGCTCCAGCGTGAGCAGCGGGTTGAGCGACGTGCCAGGGTCCTGGAACACGAAACCGATTCGGGCGCCGTGCACCCGGCGCAGCACCTTCGGTTTCGCGCCGACGAGTTGTACCGGAGACGATCCACCGGTCAGTGTCGACGACCCCGACACGCGAGCGCCGGGCGCGTCGAGCAGCCCGGTGGCGGCCAGCACCGTCATCGACTTGCCGGACCCGGATTCGCCGACGATACCGACGGTGTGCTCACGCTGCACCGCGAAGGACACCTGCTCGACGATCGTGCGGCCGCCGATGCGCACCCCGAGATCGGCCACCTCGAGCACCGCGGGTTCGCTCATCGCTCCCTCCTGCGCGCCTCGACGGTGGTGCGTTGCTTGGGGTCCAGAACGTCCCGTAATCCGTCACCGAACAGGTTGAACGCCAACACGATCACGAAGATCGCCGCCCCCGGGAACACCGCCATCCACCACGCCATCGTCACGAATCCCTGGGAGTCGAAGATCATCCGGCCCAGCGACGGCTGCGGCGGCTGGATACCGAGGCCGAGGAACGACAGCGCCGCTTCGGACAGGATCGCGAACGCCAGCGACAGCGAGGTCTGCACGATCAGCGGCCCGGAGATGTTCGGCAGGATGTGGCGCCGCAGGATGTAGCCGTCACCGGTGCCCATCGCCTGCGACATCCGCACATAGGGTTCGGTCCGCACCCCCAGCGTGCTGGCCCGGGCGACCCGGGCGAAGATCGGGGTGTAGACGATGCCGATGGCCAGGATGGTCGTCGTCACCCCCGGGCCCAGGATCGCCACCACAGCCAGAGCCAGCAGCAGCACCGGGAACGCGAACATCACGTCGACCACGCGCATCAGCACCGTGTCCAGCCAGCCGCCGCGGTAGCCGGCCAGCACCCCGATGGCGACCCCGACCACCAACGCCAGCGCCACACTCGTCACCGCGATACGCATCGAGGCCTGCACCGCGACCAGCACCCGGGACAGCACGTCGCGGCCCAGTTCGTCGGTGCCCAGCCAATGGGTGAGGCTGGGCGCCTGCAGCGCGTTGGGCACGTCGACGTCGTTGATGCCATACGGCGCGAGAGCCTGCGCGAACACGGCGACCACCGCGACGGCGGCCAGCACGAGCGCGCTGACCAACGTGACGGGGTTGCGCGCCAACAGTTTCCACGACGAGATGCGGGTGTCGTCTCGAGTCGTCATGCCAGCCGGATCCTCGGGTCCACGACCGCGTAGAGCACGTCGACGATCAGGTTGATCAACAGGAACAGTGCCGCGATGAGCAGCACCGCACCCTGGATCAGCGGGTAGTCGCGGGCGGCGACGGCGTTGAACACCAACCGGCCCAGCCCCGGCCAGGCGAACACCACCTCCACGACGATCACCCCGCTCAGGATCGTGGCGAGCTGGATGCCGGTGATCGTCAGGATCGGAACCAGCGCGTTGCGGACGGTGTGGCGGAACGTCACCACCCGCGGTGACAGACCCTTCGACCGCGCGGTGCGCACGTACCCCATCGAGGCGACCTCCAGCACCGCCGAACGCACGTAGCGCGTCATGATCGCCCCGGCCACCAGACCGACCGTCACCGCGGGCAAAACGATGTGGCGCAGCCAGCCCACCGGGTCGTCGAACAGCGGTCGGTATCCCGAGGTGGGCAGCCAGCCCAGCGTCGTCGAGAACAACCCGACCAGCAGGATGGCCATCCAGAAGTCCGGCACCGACACCCCGAACTGGCTGCTGATCCGGATCACCGCGTCGCTGGCCCGCCCCTCGCGCAATGCCGAGTAGATGCCGGCCGGCACCGCGATCAGCAGCGCGATCACCATGCCCGCCAGCCCGAGCGACAACGTCGCAGGAAGACGCTCCATCAACGTGACGGTCACCGGATCGCCGTTGCGGAAGCTGACCCCGAGATCACCCGTGGCCGCCGAGCCGACGAACCCGAAGAACTGCGAGACGATCGGCCGGTCCAGACCGCTGGCCGATCGCAACGCCTCATACGCCTCCGGGGTGTAACGGGTGCCCAGCGCGATGCGGACCGGGTCACCGGGGACCAGATGGACCAGCGCGAACACCACCACCGCGACCCCGAGCAGCACCACCGCCGAATACGCCAGCCGGCGCACGACGAACCGCGCGATGGGGTGAGTCAGCACCGTGGGAGCGGCCATGTCAGGCGTCGCCGTCCTGAGCCCAGTGCGCGTCGCGGAACCGCACCGCGCCATCCCGGCGCGCCTGATAACCCTGCAGCGCCGGATTCCACGCCTGGATCACCGACGGGTTGTAGAGGAAGATGTAGCTGACCTGGTCGGCGATCATCGTCGCCGCGCGGCGGTAGTCGTCGAAGCGGGCCTGTCGGTCGGTCTCCACGCGGCCCGCGTCCAGCAGCCGGTCGACCTCGGGATCGGAGAACTTCTGGGCGTTGCTGGTGCCGTCGGTGTGGTGCTGGGCGTAGTAGAAGTCATCGGGGTCGATGTTGCCCAGCCAGCCCATCATCAGCATGTCGAAGTTGCCCTTGTTCTGCTCGTCGAGCCAGGTCGCGAAGTCGACGGTGCGGATGTTCACCGTGATGCCCAGCGGGGCCAGGTTGTCGGCGACGATCTGCGCGGCCGTCACCGTCTCCGGGTAGTCGGTGGTGACCAGCATGTCCAGGTTGCGCGGGCTCACGCCGGCCTCGTCGAGCAATTGCCGCGCCTTGTCCAGACCGCCCTCGGCGTACCGGTCGTAGGGCACGTACCACGGGTTGCCCTCGGGGATCGCGAGCTGGTTCTTCGCGGCGGTGCCGTAGCTGGTGGCCTGCACGATGGCGTCACGGTCGATCGCGTAGGCGATCGCCTGGCGCACCCGCACGTCGTTCCACGGTTCGCGCGCTTCGTTGAGGGCCAGATACCAGTAGTCGTTGCTCGGCTCGACGGCCAGCGTGATCGACTCGTCGTTGCGCAATTGCTGCACGCGTTGCGGGGGCACCGAGTCCGTCCAGTCGATTTCGCCGGCCTGCAACGCCGACAGCGCGGTCGACGGTTCGGAGATGAAGCGGAACCGCACCCCCGAGATGTCCGGCGCGCCGTCCCAGTAGTCCGGATTGGCGACCAACGTGATCGAGTCGCCGCTGCGCTGGTTGGCGAACGCGAACGGCCCGGTACCGATGGGATGGGTGGCGATCTCGCCGCTTTCGACGTTGCGGCGCGACACGATGGCCATGCCCTTGAAGCCGCCGAGGTTGGTGAGCATGTTGGGCACCGGGCGGTCGACGCGGATCACCACCGTGGCGGGGTCGGGTGCCTCGACGGACGTCACCGCACTGAACTTGTCGACGTTGGTGAGCTCTTCGTCGATGATCCGGTTGTAGGAGAACGCGACGTCCTCTGCTGTGAGCGGGCTGCCGTCGTGGAACGTCACCCCCGGCCGCAGGCGGAACGTCCACGTCAACTCGTCGTCGCTGACCTCCCACGACTCGGCCAGCGCCGGGCGCATCTGCAGGTTCTCGTCGGGTTCGACCAGGGTGTCGAAGACGTTCTCGAGGACTTCGAACGAGAAGTAGGCCGATGTCTTGTGCGGGTCCAGCTGATCGGGTTCACCGGCGATGGCCGCGATCACCCCGCCCTCGGCGCCGTCACCGAGATCCACCCGCTGGCCGGTCGAACAGCCGGTCAGCGCCACCACCAAGGCGAGCACGACGAGCGCGGTCGACGCCGCCGTTCTCGTCATGTGCATCACCCCGGGGACTCGAGCCGCTGGGGGGCCTCTACCCACACTCGCCTGGGCCCAACCCACGAGCTGCCACAAGCGACAAAGCCGTGACTTTGTCTACCCGCGACTGAAATACTTCGGTCAACCTGTCTTACCATGCGGCGGGGCGAAGGGAGACAACGTGAGGTTCCTGCGCGCGGTGGCCGCCGCCGCCATGGGTGTCGGTGTCGCGATGGGTGTCGCGGTGGGGGCTCCGCCGTCCGCCCAGGCCGCCAACGTCATGGAAGGCGTCTACAACTACATGCCGGCCGACGGGCAGCCCGGGACGTGGACGATCTATCCGTCCTGCGTGCCGGTGGTCGGCGACCTGCGTGAACCGCTGTATCTGCCGGTCGGCTGCCGGTTGCACGTCGGGCCGTCCAACGGCCTGGTCGGCGGTGACGCCCGGCTGACCGGCGGCGTGTGGAGCTTCACGACACCGGTGGCCAAGGGCATGAAATGCCCGGACGGCACCTGGGCGCCCACCATCGAGACCTTCAAGTTCGATGACGTCACCATGTCGGGTACCCGCAGCGTCACCCACAACGCGGTGTGCGGGCTGCAGCCCGGCATCATCAACACGAACTTCACGCTGTCGTTCAAGGAACCGCTGCCGATCCCGGTCGACCGGTACCCGCTGTACTGCGAGCCCGGCGGGCTGCGCCGCTGCTTCTAGGGAAGCGGCCGCTGCCGCGCAGATGCGGTAAGGCCGGCGATGTCACCGGACCGGGGATCACCGACCGGTGGGGAGTGACCTGTGCCGACCTGGGTGCCTCGGTTCTTGCCCCGGACGGGTCGCTGGTGTCGGTGTTCGGCGACACGTTCTCCGGCGACACAGTGGGCCGGGGAGACTGGCGCTCACCGGTCGTGCTGATTGGTCGCGGTGACGCCGACCATCAGATCGTCTACCACCGCGCGGGGGGCCCCGACCCGGACTACGCGCGTCAGCTGTGGCACTACCGTCACGACCACACCGCCGCCCGGCGGCGACGCGGTATCAGCACCGTCATCCCGTCCGACCTGCTGACCGTCGGGGATTCGATGTATCTGCACGCCAGCGTCAACCGCGGGCTCGGCAACGTCGCGTGGACGGAGATCTGGCGCTCCGACGACAACGGCGTGACGTGGCGAGACCTCGGCAGGGAGGCCCGCTTTCCGGCCGGCCTGCATCACGGTCACGCCCAGTGCTGGAGCTGGGACCACCAACCGGGACCGGACGGTGGCTGGGTGTATGTGGCCGCCACCGGTTTTCAGCGCGACAAGGGCATCATCCTGATGCGGGTGCGGCCCCGGCACGTCGGGTCGCGGCGACAGTATCGAAGTTGGGGGTTCACCGACGGGCGGTGGGGGTGGGGCAGCCTGGCGACCCCGATCACGCCGCCGGGGGAGAAATGGGGTGAACTGACGCTGCGTCGGCTGGCCTCGGGTCACTGGATCCTGGGTGGATTCCTGGCCTCGGAGTACGCACTGGGCTACCGCGTGGTCGACTCACCGCTGGCGAACATGCACGCCACCGCGATCCAGAAGCCGGTGATCGGCTGTGGGTGGCAGGACGAGGACCACGCCGGCAGCCGGGTGGCCCAGCTCTACGGCGGGTACGTGTTGCCGGGCTCGAGGGTGGGCGTCGAGGCCGGCATCGGTCTGATGGTGTCGCAATGGCACACCGCGCATGGATGGCCCTATCGGACAATGCAGTTCAGGGTGACGCTGGACGACGCCGCGTCGGCGGCCGCACCGTGAGAACCGCCGACTTCGGCCGGAATCGTTCCCGCTGCGCGGGCCCGGCCTAGGGTATTGGCTGTGCGCACCGATTCTGACGCCAAACGCGTGGTCATCTGGGGAACCGGGTTCGTCGGCAAGATGGTGATCGCCGAGGTGCTCGACCATCCCGGGTTCGAACTGGTCGGCGTCGGCGTCAGCGACCCCGCCAAAGTGGGCCGCGACATCGGTGACATCTGTGGACTGTCCTCCGACGTCGGGATCGCTGCCACCGACGACGTCGACGCGCTGATCGACCTGCAACCCGACGCGCTGGTGCACTACGGTCCGACCGCCGCGCACGCCGATGCCAACATCGATCTGATCACCCGGTTCCTGCGGGCCGGCATCGACGTGTGCTCCACCGCGATGACCCCGTGGATCTGGCCGACCATGCACCTGAATCCGCCCAACTGGATCGAACCGATCACGGTGGCGTGCGAACTCGGCGAGGCGTCGTGCTTCACCACCGGCATCGATCCAGGCTTCGCCAACGACCTGTTCCCGATGACGCTGATGGGGTTGTGCTCCGAGGTCCGCACCGTGCGCGCCTCCGAGCTGCTGGACTACACCCATTACACCGGCGATTACGACCGGGAGATGGGCATCGGGCGACCGCCGGAGTACCGGGCGATGCTCGAGAACCCCGATATCCTCGTGTTCGCTTGGGGTGCAACAGTTCCCATGATCGCGCACGCCGCCGGGATCATGCTCGACGACATCACCACCACCTGGGAGAAGTGGGTTACCCCCACAGAGCGCACGACCGCGAAAGGCGTCATCGAGGCCGGCAACGTCGCCGCCGTCCGCTTCACCGTCAACGGCGTCTACCGCGGCGAGACCCGCATCCAACTCGAGCACGTCAACCGCATCGGCAACGACGCCGCCCCGGACTGGCCGTCGGGCAACCAGAACGACGTCTACCGAGTCGACATCGAAGGGACCCCGAGCATTTCGCAGGAGACCACGTTCCGGTTCACCGACGGCTCCGGACGTGACGCCGCGGCAGCGGGCTGCCTGGCGACCGGGCTGCGCGCCCTCAACGCGGTGCCGGCCGTCAACGATCTGTCACCCGGCTGGGTCACCGCGCTCGACCTGCCGCTGATCCCGGGCAAGGGCACGATTCGCTAGGCACGATTCGCTAGGTGCGGGGCCGCTTGACCAGCACCACATGCGCCAGCGGGATGCGGACCTGTTCGGGGGCCGCGCCCATCCGCTCGCTGATGCCGGACTCGAGCCGGTCGAACAACTCGCCGACCCGCTGCTCGTCCGTCTCCGTCGGCAGAGCCGTCAGCAGTGCCGGGAACACCGCCGCACGGGCGAACGCCGCCCACCGTGCGCCGAATGCGGTGGCGTTGCCGTCGGCCCGATAGCGCTCCCAGAACCGGTCTTCGGCGTCGAACACCTCCAGATGCTCGATCTCCAGCCGCTCGAACCGGCCCGACGGTGCGAACGGGGCCGTGAAGTCGACCTCCCGGCGCGACACCGTCGGGATGCACATGCCGGACAGTTCGTCGGAGGTGATCACGTCGTCGCCGGCCAACTCCTTGAGCGCGTCGTCGATCGCGCGCAACAAGGGCCGGAACCCGACTTCGCCGTCGTCGCCGACGGCCATCGTCATCACCACCAGGCGTCCACCCGGACCCAGCTCGCGCCCGCGGAACGCGATGAACTCATGCCAGTCGTGGGCGGCCTGCCGGGCGAACGCGGCCTGCACCTGCGGGTCGGTGCAGTCCGAGATGTGCACGTGGCCGTCGATCTCGGCCGGTGTCCGGCTCAACCACTGGATCGCCCACGAGCTCCAACCCAGATGCACGCTGTTGGAAGGCAGGATCTGGCCGTAGAACGAGCGCCCCACCGCCGAGGCGAACGTCGCCGGATCCTTGCGCAGGTAGGTGTCCGGGTCCTCCTCGATGGTGCGGAACATCGCGGTGAAATCGTTGTCCGGGATGTCGGTGTGCGCCACCAGCACCGAATGCTCGGCGCTGGTGCGGCTGCGCAGCACCTTGATCGCGGCGCCGAGCGGCAGCAGCGAATTGTGGCCGGTGCCGGCGCCGTAGTCGGCGAGCACGATCGGTTGTGGGGCAGTGGGCAACGGAACTTGAGTGGCGGCACGTTCGAACACGGCGATCGCCGGGGCGAGACCGGCGGCCTGCAATCGCGAGGACGCGGTGTAGGTCTCGCTGTCCATCGGTTGGGGCCGCACGACGATGCTGGATTCAGGCATCGCGACCTCCGAACAGCTCTGCGTGGTATCCCTCACTTCCGCACGGTAGTCCTCACGTCGCGACGGCGCCGCAGAAGCGCGGTCGTGACAGACTTCGCTCATGACGGGACGGGTCGGTCCACGCGTCGCGCTGGCCGGTGCAATCATCGCGCTGGTCACCGGGGTGGTCGGTCTCGTCGTCTCCCTGCTTCTGAACGTGTTCGTCTTCGACGACTTCGACGCCTACGGTGAGGTGCCCATCCCGGGCTCCGCCCGGCTGCACCTGCCCGCCGGAGAGGCCACCATCAGCTTCCACACCGCGGTCCCCGGCGGGGTCAGCGGCGGATTTCCGGTGCCCGCGCTGCAGCTGGGGATCACCCCGCCGGGCGGCGCGCCCGAGCCCGTCGTGACCGAGAGCGTGGGCGCCACCACCTCGGTCAACAGTGACGTCCGCATCCGCCTGTGGACGGTGCAGATCCCCGAGGACGGCGTATATGACGTCGCGGTGCGCGGTGACGTCGCCGGCTACATCAACCCGCAATTGGCCTTCGGCCGCGACGACTCGCCGTGGTGGCTGGTGTGGGCGTTCGGCGGGCTCATCGCCGCCGGTGTCGCGTCGTTGGTCCTGGCGATCCTGTGGCGGCTCCGGTCGCCGCGCGCAGTACGGGACATGGCGGCGCCGGTCAATCTCGACGAGCTGACCTGGCCCGGACCGGTACCGCCGCCAGTGCACGGCTACGAGCCCACCGGGCCCGGACAGGTGCCGCCGCCGGTGCACAGCTACGAGCCGACCGACACCGACGTGCGGCTCGAGCAGCTCAAGACGCTGGCCGCGTTGCGCGAGTCCGGTGCCCTCACCGATGCCGAGTTCGAGGCCGAGAAGCGTCGTATCCTCAGGAGCTGACGGACCGCGAGCGCGCGCCCGGCGCCGTCGAGCGCGCGCGAAATGCCGGCGATGGCGGCGTGCCGGCGTGCAGACGCGCGCGTTCGCGGTGCAACGGGCTCAGCTGCTCAGGCCAACAGGCAGCTCAGCTGCCTCTCGCTACCCACTCGTCGTAGTGCACGATCTCGTCGCCGACGGTCGTGGTGTCGCCGTGGCCCGTGTAGACGACCGTCTCACCGGGCAGCTTGCCCAGCCGACCCGAGATGGATTCGAGGATGGTCGGGAAATCCGAGTAGGACCGGCCGGTCGCGCCCGGCCCACCCTGGAACAGCGTGTCGCCGCTGAACACCGCGCCCATCTCCGGCGCGTGCCAGCAGACCGATCCGGGGGAGTGCCCGGGCGTGTGCAGAGCACGCAGCTCGGTACCCGCCACGCGCAGCGTGTCACCGTCGGCCACGGCGCGAAAGTCGCTGTCGGGATGGGTCATCCGCCACAGCACGTCATCGGCCGGGTGCAGGAACACCGGCGCGTCGAGCGCCTGCCCGAGCTGGGGGGCGACGGTCACATGGTCGTTGTGCCCGTGCGTGCACACGACGGCGACGACGTGGCGCCCGCCGACCGCCTCGATGATCGGCTCGGCGGTGTGGGCGGCGTCGAACACCACCACCTCGTTGTCGTCGCCGACGAGCCAGATGTTGTTGTCGACCTCCCAGCTGCCGCCGTCGAGTTCGAACGTTCCGCTGGTCACCAGCCGCGCGATGTTGCCCATGCCTACAGCACTACCACGGAGCGCAGCACTTCACCGGAGTGCATCTTGTGGAATGCGTCTTCGATCTGGTCGAGACCGATGCGTTCGGAGACGAACTTGTCCAGCGGGAAGCGGCCCTCGAGGAACAGGGTGATCAGCGTCGGGAAGTCCCGCTCCGGCAGGCAGTCGCCATACCACGACGACTTCAGGGATCCGCCGCGGCTGAAGAAGTCGACCAGCGGCATCTCCAGCGTCATGTCCGGCGTCGGCACCCCGACCAGTACCACGGTGCCGGCCAGGTCGCGGGCGTAGAACGCCTGCTTCCAGGTTTCGGGCCGCCCGACCGCGTCGATGACGACGTCGGCGCCGAAACCGTCGGTCAGATCCTGGATCGTGGCCACCGGATCCAGCTCCTTGGCGTTGATCGTGTGCGTCGCACCGAACTGGCGGGCCCAGTCCAGCTTTCGGTTGTCCATGTCCACGGCGATGATCTTCTTGGCCCCGACCAGGCGCGCCCCGGCGATCGCCGCATCACCCACGCCGCCGCAGCCGATGACCGCCACGGTGTCGTCGCGGTTGACCGCGCCGGTGTTGATCGCCGCCCCGACGCCGGCCATCACACCGCAACCCAGCAGACCGGCCGCGGCCGGATCAGCGGCGGGGTCGACCTTCGTGCACTGCCCCTCGTGCACGAGCGTCTTGTCGGCGAACGCGCCGATGCCCAGCGCGGGGGTCAGCGCGGTGCCGTCGGTCAGCGTCATCGGCTGCTCGGCGTTGAATGTGTCGAAGCACAGGTGCGGGCGACCCCGCTTGCAGGCCCGGCACTGGCCGCACACCGCGCGCCAGTTCAACACCACGAAATCACCCGGCTCGACGTTCGTCACCCCGGCGCCGACCGACTCGACGGTGCCGGCCGCCTCATGGCCCAGCAGGAACGGGAACTCGTCGTTGATGCCGCCGTCGCGGTAGGTCAGATCGGTGTGGCACACCCCGCACGCGGCGATGTCGACGACGACCTCACCGGGTCCCGGATCGGGGATGACGATGTCCACCACCTCGACCGGTTCTGACTTCTTCCGTGAGATCACGCCGCGCACCGTCTGAGTCATGCCTACAACCTAATGGTTCGCCTCGGCGGCTACAGAGCGTGTGTCCCGGGCCTGTCCGGAACCGGTCCGATGGGGATAACCTGGACATCGATGCTGGTCGAACCGCAGATTGATCTGCTGACGGTCGCGCGCGCCGCGCACGAACGACGGGACTGGCGTGCCAGTTACGAGGCGTTCGACCGTGCCAGCGTGTACGCGCCGCTGCGTATCGACGACCTCGACGCCTTCTCGTTCGCCGCGTGGCGACTCGGTCACGTCAAGGAGGCCAGCCGCGCCGCCGAGCGGGTGTTCGCCGAGCTCACCAGGACCGATCCCACCGCCGCGGCGATGAAGGCCACCGAGCTCGGGTTGGCCTGGCTAGTGCGCGGAGACCTCAACATCGGGCAGGGCTGGATGAACCGGGCCCGCCGGCTGCTCGCGGGCGCCGAGGAGGGGCCCGCGCACGGGTATCTGGCCTACCTCGACGCCAACGTCGCCGCGATGACGCTGGACCTCGACACGCTCAGCACGCATGTGCGCGCGTTGCGCGACCTCGGTGAGCGGTTGAACACGCCCGCGGTCACCGCGCTGAGTCTGATCATCGGCGGTATCGAGGCCATCCTGCATGCCCGCACCGCCGACGGCTACGCGCTGATCGACGAGGCGATCCTCCCGCTGCTGGCCGACGAGGTGCCGATCGAATGGGCCGGCGACATCTACTGCATCGTGCTGCACCACTGTCACAAGCTGGCCGACCTGCCGCGAATGCGGTCGTGGACCCAGTCGATGGAACAGTGGTGCGGGTTGTCGGGTTCGGTGCCCTACGGCGGGGTGTGCGATGTGCACCGCCTGCAGGTGCAGGTCCACACCGACGACTACCGCCTCCTCGAGGACAGGCTCGGGACGTCCAGTCGCACCCTCGCCGAGGTCAATTCCTGGGCCGCGGCCGAGGGGTACTACCAGCTGGGCGAGGTGCGCCGGCTGATGGGCGATCTGGACGGTGCGGCACGGGCGTTCGAGCAGGCCCGAACGCTGGGCAAGGACCCGCAGCCCGGCGAGGCCTTGCTGGCCTGCCGGCGCGGGGACTCCGCGGCGGCGTGGACGGCGATCCGACTGGCACTGGCCGGCGGAGACCGGCTGGAACGGATGCGATTGTTGCGTGCCGCGGTGGAGATCGCGCTCGGGCGCGACGCCGTCGACGAAGCCGAAACATACTGCAGTGAACTGGAAATCGACGCTGCGGCATTCAAGACTCCGGGTTTCCTGGCCTGGGCGGCGCACGCCCGCGGCGCCGTGGCGGTGCGGCAGGGCCGGTTCGACGAGGCGATCGCCGCGCTGCAGGAGGCGCTGCGCGAGTACCGGGTGCAGCAGTCCCGCTACGAAACCGCCGAAGTCTACGAGTGGATGGCGCTGGCGCGGCGCGGCCTCGGAGACACGGGCGCGGCCGCCGCCGATGCCGCCACCGCGGACGCGATCTACGCCGAACTCGGCGTCGAACCCGCCGGTATCTGCGGCATCCCCTTGCCCGGCGGGCTCACCCGTCGTGAGCTCGAGGTCCTGGCCTGCGTTGCGCAGGGCGCGACCAACCGGCAGGCCGCCCAGCAGCTCTACCTGTCGGAGAAGACCGTCGGCCGCCATCTGGCCAACATCTACGCCAAGATCGGGGTCTCGTCGCGGACTGCCGCGGCGGCCTGGGCGCACGCCAACGACGTGCTGTAGCGAGGGGCCGGTCTGCATGGTTTGCACCACGGGAGCGCACACGATCTGCATCGTCTACTCGATGCCGGGGCCCGCGTCGGCGTCTTAACGTCAACGCCATGACCACAGTGCAGGAAACACCGATGACCGAGACGACCGAGGAGTTCGCCGGGCGCGTCGTCGGCGCGATCGACGCCGCCAGCGTGGCGATCCTGCTGTCGATCGGACACCAGACCCGCTTGTTCGACACGCTCGCCGGACTGCCGCCGGCCACCAGCATCCAGATCGCCGACGCCGCCGGCCTCGACGAGCGCTACGTGCGGGAATGGTTGGGTGGCGTGGTGGCCGCGCGGATCGTCGACTACGACCCGGCATCGCGGACCTACTCGCTGCCGCAGCAGCGCGCCGCGGTGCTGACCCGCTCGGCCGGTCCGGACAACCTGGCTCGCGTGGCCCAGTTCATCCCGCTGCTCGGCGAGGTCGAGCAGAAGATCATCGGCTGCTTCCGGCACGGTGGCGGTCTGTCCTACCGCGAGTACCCGCGCTTTCATTCGCTGATGGCCGAAGAGAGCGGCGAGGTCTTCGACGCCGCGCTGGTCGACGGGATCCTGCCGATGGCCGACGGGCTGCCCGACCGGTTGCGCGCCGGTGTGGATGTGGCCGACGTCGGTTGCGGCAGCGGCCACGCGGTCAACGTGATGGCGCAGGCCTTCCCGGACAGCCGGTTCGTCGGGCTCGACTTCTCGGAGGAGGGGCTGGCCGCCGGCATCGCCGAAGCCGAGCGCCTCGGACTGACCAACGCGACGTTCCGCGCCGCCGACGTCGCGCGCCTCGAGGACACCGACACGTTCGACGTCATCACCGCGTTCGACTCCATCCACGATCAGGCGCACCCCGCCACGGTGCTCGCCAACATCCACCGCGCGCTGCGCCCGGGTGGGGTGTTCCTGATGGTCGACATCAAGGCCTCCAGCCATCTGGAGGACAACGTCGGGGTGCCGTTCGCGTCCTACCTCTACACCGTGTCGACGATGCACTGCATGAGCGTGTCGCTCGGCCTCGACGGCGACGGGCTGGGCACCTGCTGGGGCCGGGAACTGGCCACCACCATGCTGGACGACGCCGGCTTCACCGACGTGCAGGTGCGCGAAATCGAGTCCGACCCGATCAACTTCTACTACGTCGCCCGGAAGTGACGCTGCCGCGCCAGCGGGTCGATCGGAATTGCTGACCTCGGCGGCTTTCGGTCACAGTCGTCCGGCCCGTACGGTCGAAGGTATGGATCTGCAGACGCTCGCTATGGAATGGACGGAGACCAACCAGCACTGGCTTGTCGAGGTGCCGATCCGAATCGGGGCATACCTGATCGCCATCTTGATCGCCCGCTTCATCCTGCACCGCATGATCGACCGGGCGACCGGCCGCAGCGGCAAGGCCAAGAAGGTCAGCGGTGACGAGAACGCCCCCGCCAAGCCGGCGCTGCTGCGCGGCCTGCGGGACCGCGTGCCGTCGGGCGCGACCGGCCAGCAGGCCATAGAGCGTCGTCAGCAGCGCGCCCAGACCATCGGGTCGGTGCTCAAGTCGACGGTGTCGATCGTGCTGCTGGTGTGGGGCATCCTGGCGATCCTCAACGTCCTCGGCGTCAACATCGCGCCGTTCATCGCCTCGGCCGGGGTGGTCGGCCTGGCCATCGGCTTCGGTGCCCAGAATCTGGTGCGCGATTTCGTCACCGGGGTGTTCATGCTGCTGGAGGACCAGTACGGGGTCGGTGACATCGTCGACCTGGGTGAGGCCATCGGCGAGGTGCAGACGGTCGGCCTGCGGGTGACGACGTTGCGCGACATCGACGGCACCCTCTGGTACGTCCGCAACGGTGAGATCGCCCGTGTCGGCAACATGAGCCAGGAGTACGCGGTGGCCCGCATCGAGGTGCCGGTGTCGCTGAGCGCCGATGTCGAGCGTGCCGAGCAGGTCGCCGTCGACGCGGCCGCGGCCGCCATCGCGGAGGCGCCGCTGGCGGAGAAGGTGCTGGGCGAGCCCGAGATGCTCGGCGTGCAGGAGCTCTCGCCGGACCTGCTGACGCTGCGCATGACGCTGAAGACCCGCCCCGGTGCGCAGTGGTCGGTGCAACGCCGGCTGCGGCGCGAGATCCTGCGCGCCTACGACGAGAACGGCATCGATCTGCCCTACCCGCACGGACGCATCCATGCGCTGGTCGGCGGGAAGACGAACGGGGACGCGAACTAGGCTCCTGGATCGATGGGAGTCCTCGACGTCCTGGCCGACTGGCCGGTACCGACCGCAGCCGGAGCTGTCGTGTCGACCGCAGGTGTGCTGGCCGACTGGGGCGACACCCGGCAGCGGTTCGCGTTGGCGTCGGTGACCAAGCCGCTGGTCGCGCGGGCGGCGCAGGTCGCCGTCGAGGAGGGGGCCGTCAGCCTCGACACCCCCGCGGGCCCACCCGGCTCGACGGTGCGCCACCTGCTGGCGCACGCAGCCGGCTACGAGATGACCTCGGGCAAGGTGCTCGCCGAACCCGGGACCCGCCGCATCTACTCCAATCACGGCTTCACGGTGCTCGCCGAGGTGATGGAGCGAGAGTCGACCATCCCGTTCGAGTCGTACCTGCGGGAGGCCGTGCTCGATCCGCTGGCGATGGCCGACACCGAGTTCGAGGGCGGGGCCGAGGCGGCCGGCTACGGGGCCACCTCGACCGTCGCCGACCTGGCGGTTTTCGCCGGGGATCTGCTGGAACCGGTGACGGTGTCGGCGCCGATGCACAGCGACGCGATCAGCGTTCAATTTCCCGGCTTGGACGGGGTGCTGCCCGGATTCGGCGTGCAGCGCCCCAACGACTGGGGGCTGGGCTTCGAGGTCCGCGACGGCAAATCTCCGCACTGGACCGGGTCGGCCAACTCGGCGCGCACCTTCGGTCACTTCGGTCAGTCCGGGACGTTCTTGTGGGTCGATCCGGACGCCGGGGTGGCCCTGGTCGTGCTCACCGACCGGCGCTTCGGGGAGTGGGCCCACTCGGTGATGCCCGCGCTGTCTGATGAAGTTCTGAGAGAATTCAGACGCGACTAGCGCAACACCCGTATCACGAGGCACAATGGTCTCGCAAGCAACACCGACAATTTCATCTCGCTGAGCGATCCATTGCCGTTCGGAAACCACCAGGTCGTTGGGGAAGACGTCCCTCGTGGAGCCGAAGGAGCAAGTAGATGCGTGCAGCGAATCAGTTCGCCGACGTGACGACGGGCGTGGTCTACATCCACGCGTCGCCCGCGGCGGTGTGCCCGCATGTCGAGTGGGCGTTGTCGTCGACCCTCAATTCGAGGGCGAATCTGAAGTGGACCCCGCAGCCGGCCATGCCGGGACAGCTGCGCGCCGTCACCAACTGGGTCGGGCCGGTCGGCACCGGTGCCCAGCTGGCGAATGCGCTGCGCTCCTGGTCGGTGCTGCGCTTCGAGGTCACCGAGGACCCCAGTCAGGGTGTCGACGGGCACCGCTGGTGCCACACCCCGCAACTGGGGCTGTGGAGCGGCGCGATGAGCGCCAACGGCGACGTGATGGTCGGCGAGATGCGCCTGCGCTCCCTGATGGCCGCCGGGGCCGACACCTTGGCCGCCGAGCTCGACTCGGTGCTCGGCACCGCGTGGGACGACGCGCTGGAGGCCTACCGCGACGGCGGAGAGGGCGCCGAGGTCAGCTGGCTGAGCAGGGGTGTCGGCTAACCGGCCTGCGGTCGCAGGATCTTCAACGCGGCGGGCACCGCGGACACCTCGACGGGCAGCGGGCAGACATACTCGCCGTCGGCGTACGCATTGATCCCGGGGCTGTCGACGGTGATGGTCCCTGCCCGCCGGGTGTGCACCTCGTCGAGGTCGACATGGGTGCCCTTGAACACCGTGGGAAACAGCCGGATCAGCCGCGTCCGCGACGCGGAGGCCACCATCGTCGCGTCGAGCAACCCGTCGCGCGGGTCGGCGTCGGGGCAGATCAGCATGCCCCCGCCGTAGCTGCGGGTGTTGCCGAACGCGGCGAGCGTCAACTCGGTGACGTACGTGTCGCCGTCGAAGCTCAGCCGGAACGGCAGCAGCCGAAGCTGGGACAGTTCGGCCAGCATCGCCAGGTTGTAGCGCATCCGTCCGTGCGGCCAGGTCATCCGGTTGGTCCGGTCGGTGACCAGCGAGTCGAACCCGGCGGCCATCACGGTGCCGAACCAGCGCACCGTGCCGTCGCTGCCGGCGATGCGGCCGAGGTCGACGGTGTCGATCCAGCCGTCGGCCACCACATCGGCGGCCGCCTCGGGGTTGTTGACCGGCAGACCGAACGCGCGGGCGTGGTCGTTGCCGGTGCCGGCCGGCACGATCGCCAGCGGAACCTCGCTTTCCGCGAGCACCTGCAACGCGACCGACACGATGCCGTCGCCGCCGACGACCACCAGCGCGTCCATGTCACGCTCGAGCGCGCCCTCCACGAGGCGCTGGGCATGGGCGGCGTCGGTGCCGGCGATGGCGACGACGTCGAGTCCGCGGCGGTGCAGCTGGGTGATGGCACGCTCGGCGGCGTGCCGGGCGTTACCGTGCCCCGACGCCGGGTTCGTCAGGACGGTGACGCGCCCGATCACGGAATCAGCTTGCCCGGATTGAGGATTCCGGCCGGATCCAGGGTGGCTTTCACGGACTTGAGCAGTTCCACCCCGAGGTCGCCGACCTCGTCGCGCATCCATGGCCGGTGGTCGGCGCCCACCGCGTGGTGATGGGTGATGGTGCCGCCGTTGCGCACCATCGCCTCCGAGGCCGCGGACTTGGCGGCGCGCCACTGCTCGATCGGGTTGCCGCGCTGCGCTGCCACGACGGTGAAGTAGAGCGAGGCGCCGGTCGGGTACACATGCGAAATGTGGCACATCACCAGGGCGGGGGTGCCCGAATCGGCCAGGGCCGTGGTCAATGCCTCGGTGACCGCTGCCTTGAGCAGCGGCACGTTGGACCAGGTGGTCGCGGTCTCCAGGGTCTCGCACAGCGCCCCGGCGGCCAGCAGAGAATCGCGCAGGTAGGGCGCGTTGAACCGGCCGTGCTCCCAGGCCACGGCGGCGGCGTCACCCAGCGACGTCCCGCCCATCGCCGTGAGCAGATCCCGGGTTTCCTGATGGCGGCTCGCGACATGGGCCTCGGTGCCCTCGAACACCGTGATGGCCAGGCACCCACCGGTTACCTGCTGCTTGCCGATGCTCTCGGTCGTAGCGAGGTTGACCCCTGTCTCGGCCTCGTCGGACAGCCGCAGCACAGTCGGGCCGGTGCCGGTCTGCACGACCGCCCGCAGCGCGTCGGCGCCGGTGGCGAAATCCGGGAACGACCACGCCTCGTGACGTGTCGTCTGCGGCACGGGGTGCACGCGCACCCGCACGCGGGTGATGACGCCGAAGGTGCCCTCGGAGCCCAGCAACAGCTGACGCAGATCGGGTCCCGCAGCCGACGCGGGAGCGCGACCCAGGTCCAGGGTGCCCGCCGGGGTGATGGCGCGCAGCCCGCGGACCATGTCGTCGAAGCGCCCGTAACCCGCCGAATCCTGCCCGGACGAGCGGGTGGCGGCGAAGCCACCGATGGTGGCGAAGCAGAAGCTCTGCGGAAAATGCCCGAGTGAGAAGCCGCGCTCGCCCAGCAGGCGTTCGGCGTCCGGTCCGCTCACCCCGGCGCCCAGCTCGGCCTCCCACGACACCTCGTCGAGCCACCACAGTCGGTCCAGCCGGCGCAGGTCCAGCGACACCACCGCCTTGAACCGGCCGCGTGTCGGGTCCAGGCCGCCGACCACCGAGGTGCCGCCACCGAAGGGCACCACGGCGATGCTGCGGTCGGCGCAGAACCGCAACACCGCGGCCACCTCGTCGTCGCTGCCGGGCAGCAGCACCGCGTCGGGGGCGTCCTGGACGCCGAAGTCGCGACGCCGCAGCAGGTCCAGCGTCGACTTACCGCCGGCGCGCAACAGACGGTCGTGGTCGGCCACGGCGACATGCTCGGCTCCGAGGATCGCGGCGAAACCCTCCCGGTCGGAGGGCGACAGCGCCGACGGTCTCAGTCGCACCTGCTCGAGGCTCGGCGCGGCCACGTCAGTGGGTTCGATACCGAGCGCCTGCTCGAGCAGCGACCGGATTCCCGGGGACAGCGGCTTGGCGGCGGCCGGGTCGCCCCAGCCGTTCCACAGCATGGGCGGATCGTTCGACTGGGCGCTGGCGTCGGTCATGCGTTACAGTATTACAGATGGTGTCAATCCGTAACTCTGCGCAGAGTGTCGAGGCCCGTATCCTCGACGCCGCCGCGGCGTGCATCCTCGCCTACGGCGTGGAGCGGACCACCCTGACCGAGATCGCCCGGCGCGCCCGTGTCAGCCGACCCACCATCTACCGCCGCTGGCCCGACATCCGATGGGTCATCGCCGAGTTGCTGACCCTGCGGATCGCCGGGTTGCTCGACGCCGTTCCCGACGCCGGTGCCGGCCGGGAGGCGATGGTCGCGCGAGTGGTCGCGGTGGCCCAGCATCTGCGCGGCGACGAGGTGGTCATGTCGGTCATCCACAACGCCCCAAACATCGCCATCACCTACATCACCAGCCGGTTGGGCACCAGCCAGCAGATCCTGGTCGACGCGCTGGCCGAGGCCATCAAGGCCGGCCAGAGCGAAGGCAGCATCCGCGCCGGCGACGCCCACCAGATGGCGGCCATGTGTCTGCTCATCACCCAGTCGACCATCCAGTCCGCGCAGATGGTCGCCGACCTGCTCGACGCCGAGGCGCTCGATGCCGAGCTGGCCCACTCACTGAACGGATACCTCAAACCGTGAGCGATGCAACAGCATTGAACAAATCCCGGCGTTCCGCCGAGCTCGCCGAGCTCGGTGACGGCAACAGCGTCGACATCCTGGTCATCGGCGGAGGCATCACCGGGGTCGGCATCGCGCTGGACGCGGCGACCCGCGGCCTGTCGGTCGTGCTGGTCGAGAAGCACGATCTGGCCTTCGGAACCAGCCGGTGGAGCTCCAAGCTGATCCACGGCGGGCTGCGCTACCTGGCCACCGGCAACGTCGGAATCGCACGCCGCAGTGCGGTCGAACGACACATCCTGATGACCCGCAACGCGCCGCATCTGGTGCATGCGATGCCGCAGCTGGTTCCGCTGTTGCCCGAGATGAGTCGGGCCTCGCGCGCGTTGGTGCGGGTCGGATTCGCCGCCGGAGATGGGCTGCGCAGGCTGGCGGGAACATCGGCGGCGACGCTGCCCCGCTCACGACGAGTCGATGCGCGGCGGGCCGTCGAACTGGCCCCGACGGTGCGCACCGACGGACTCGACGGTGCGCTACTGGCCTACGACGGGCAGCTCATCGACGACGCTCGCCTCGTCACCGCGGTGGCCCGTACCGCCGCCCAGAATGGAGCCAAGATCCTCACCCGGGTGGCGGCCTCAGACGCATCCGGCACCTCCGTCACGCTGACCGACACCGTAACCGGGGAATCGATGACCGTCGCCGCCCGTGCGGTGGTCAATGCGACCGGGGTGTGGGCGGGGGAGCTGGACCCCGCGCTGCGGCTGCGGCCCAGTCGTGGCACCCACCTGGTGTTCGACGCCGCCGCGTTCGGCAATCCTGTTGCTGCGCTGACGGTTCCGATTCCCGGTGAACTCAACCGGTTCGTGTTCGCGATGCCCGAGCAGCTGGGCAGGGTGTATCTCGGGCTGACCGACGAGGATGCTCCCGGCCCGATTCCCGATGTGCCGGAGGCGACCCCGGACGAAGTCTCGTTCCTCCTCGACACCGTCAACACGGCGTTGGCGCTGTCGTTGACGCCCGGGGACGTCCTCGGCACCTACGCCGGGCTTCGTCCACTCATCGACACCGGTGCGGGCAACACCGCGGACGTGTCGCGCGACCACGCGGTGACGGAGTCCGAATCCGGGGTACTCAGCGTCATCGGCGGCAAGCTCACCGAATACCGCTACATGGCCGAGAATGTCATCGACCGAGCCGTGCAACTGCGGTCGCTGACCGCGGGTCCGTGCCGAACCCGCAACATTCCATTGGTGGGGGCGCCGGCCAACCCGGTGGCGACCTTGCGGACGCCGGTCGGACTGCCCGGTTCGCTGGTGGCACGCTATGGTGCCGAGGCACCGAATGTCATCGCCCGGGCGACCTGCCCCCGGCCGACCGACCCGGTAGCCGACGGAATCGACGTCACGCGTGCTGAATTCGAGTACGCGGTGACCCACGAAGGGGCGCTCACCAGCGAGGACATCCTGGACCGGCGGACGCGGATCGGGCTGGTGGAAGACGACTTTGCCCGCGCCGAAGCTGCGGCCGAAGAGATGCTGGACCGCGCGAGTTAGGGTTTCGGCAGGGCTTACCGAACGGGTCACCACCGGCTATTGTCTGGATTGATCGTGCGGCGCGTGTGGACGGTACTCCTCGGTGAAGAGGTGAAGATGATCGCTGTTGTGCTGAACCGGCTTTCATTTCTGGCGACTTGCTGTGAATAGGCTGCGAGCCGTCGGGTGGCGAACGGGGAAAAACTCGTCATGACTGATGCGTGGGAACTGGTCCTGCATCACACCTACGGGGGTCCGCCGGGAATGATCTTCGATCATTCGCCCACCCGTCGGAGTCATGGCCAAGCAGTCAACCTTTCCGATGCAGACTTCGCCCGAGACGGCGCGGCCCCCGGGTCCGGCGCGGTCCATCTGCATTCCGACACAACCATGATCCGCGTTCCCCCCTCGCAGAGTTGGGCCCCGCTGGGGGGAGTACGGATCGAGATCGTCTGTGAGACCGACCTCATTCGACACGGTGGTCGGCTGGTGACGGCCGACAGCTTTTTGTTCGATACCGGTAACGGCTACTTCAGCGGCGAATTCAACCAGTCCCACGGAGGTTCGAGCGTGGTGACCGAAGGAGGTTCCAACCCGCGCCCGCTGCCGCCGGAGCAGTGGGTCACGGTTGCCCTGCAGTATGACCCCGCCGGCGTGCAGGTGGAGATCAACGGCGACTTGGTGAGTCGGTGGGATGGCTGGAACGGGTTGCTGGCCCACGCCACCGGACTGGTCATCGGCAACGACCTCTCCGGTCGCAACGGCCTCTCCGGCCGGGTGGACGACATCAAGATATGGCGACTGAACCCCAACCTGGTCGGCAGCGTCTTCGTCGAACGGCCGATGCCGGTCGACGTCGGACGCTGCTGGGCGGACTGGTCTCGACGGCTCGACGAGTTCATCACGACCAATCCGCATTGCTGGGACCGGCTGACCACATTGGTACCGCGGGCGATGTTCGCAATGATGAGTGCGGTCGCGGCGCTGCCCAACGTGCAGGCCGACTTTGCCGAGTTGTCCAACCGATACCGGCAGCTGTGGTCGGAGGGTCGGCTCGGCGAGATACCTGCGGTACTTGCCGACATCATCGCCCTGTTACGCGGACAAGGCTTCGATCCTGCGCGCATCGCCGATCTGCAGGCCCTGCTGAACGATGGGTGTCTGTCGTCGGTCACCGAGGCGCTGCCCCTCGACTGCGACGCCGAGTTCACCGACATGTTCTCCGTGTCGGAATCCTTCTGACCCGCTCGGCTCGACGACAGGGGTACCCGTGGACAGGCGAAACTTGGTGTCCGGCAAGTCGACCTCAGACGCCACCGCGTTCGAGACCGAAGGCTTCACTCCGCAGGCCAACTCGCTGGTACTGCTGTTTGTGACCAGCGCACGCCCTGCGCTGGGCGGTGGTGTCGCGACCGTGCCCTCGGTGACCGGAAACGGACTGCGCTGGGTGCTGGAGCGATCAGTGCTCTACGGCGCGAACTCGGATCGGCGGCTCAGCTGCTTTCGGGCCTCCACGGCGACACCGCTGAGCGACGGTGCCGTCATCGACTTCGGGACTGAGACGCAGGACTTCTGCGCCTGGTCAATGTTCGAGTACACCAACGTCGATGTCAGCTCAGCCGACGGTGGATCCGCAATCGCCCAGCCCTTCGCCGTGACAAGCACTGGGCAATCCCTGACCGCCACCCTGTCCCCATCGGCCGACCCGCGCCGCAACGTGGCGGTCGGTGCGCTCGCGGTGGACTCGGCCAGCGGCGCTGCCATCGACGTGTCCCCGGGGGCGGGTTATTCCGAAATCGACGAACTCGGCGTGACGCAATTCTTGTCCAAGGCCGGCACGCTGCACACCCAGGACGCTCAGGCGTCCAGCGCGGTGATCAGCTGGACCTGGAACAGTGCGCAGTCCGCCGCGGCGCTGGTGCTCGAGATCAAGGCCGCACCGCCCGTCGGCCCGGACCCGGACCCGGACCCGGGAAGTGGCACTACCGACGACGAAAAGCGAGCGCTGGTGGAGCGGCTCGAGCCGGTGCTGTTCTTCCATCCGTCGGAGCAGTTCTTCCCCAGCGACGCCAAGCGCTTTGTCGAACACGCCGCGTTGTGGACAGCGGGAACTCCCCCTGACGACAAGAACGCGTGGGGCGGCAGACCCGGCGACCAGTTTCCGCGCAACCCGACGGTGCCCGCAGGCCGGCTTTCGGCCCGGGCTGACGAAGCAGGCGACTTCCGTTTCGGTGAAGAACTGGGTGGGGGCGGTGATCACCGCTTCCTCGAACTCGGGGGTTGGAAGGACCTGAGCGAGGCGCATGAAGACGGCGTGACGGCGCAGACGTCGAACCGCTTCAGCGACCGCGACGCCATTGCCGCGCGCTATGACGGAGACCTCGAATCCAGCCGGTTCTGCTACCACGCCGAGGTGATCGACGAGAAGGGGTTGCAGACCGTTGCCAGCCGCGCACCGGGCCTGAACCTGGCGCCACTGCTGACAGCGCTCGACTCGCCTGCGATGGTGTGCTACTACTTCTTCTTCCCCGCCCACGAGCAGCGGGTTGAGAGCAGCAGTTGCGAGAACGTGGAGGCACGGGAAGTGTCGTCGCACGCCGGTGACTGGCAGTGCATAGCGATCCTCGGCGAGGGTTCCGGGCCGGCCTTCACCCCGAAATTCCTGGGCCGCACCGGGTTACGTCCCTATCAGGATCCGGTTCCGCCCTACCAGTACGACGATGACCAGAAGTCGGTGATGATGGTCAGTGAGTGGACGGGATTCGATCCTCAGCTTTCCGATGGCCACCCGCGGCTATATGTTGCGGCCGGCACGCACAGTCTGCACACCTCGGCAGGCGCCCTTCAGAAGGTCGATCCGTATCCGCCGGGCCAGCAGCCGCAGCACTGCGGCACGTTGGATACGCCCAGCCCGGCCGGGCCCAGCACAGACCCGGCGCTCACCGCAACCAAGGACATCGCCATCCTGCTGGCGAAGATGGCCGCAGCCGGGCCCTTCGGATTCCTCGGCGCTACCGCCGCCCTGGTCTCCTGCGTGGTGGAAATCGCGAACTACCGGGCTCCATTTGCTCCGTTCGGCGCCACCGCGGAAAGCCAGGCCGATCCCGAGCGGATTCCCGCCGCACCTGGCGCCGGAAAGACGGTTAAGCCGCCGGGGCTCGTGCTCGCCGATGCCGGCGCCGACGTGGAAGAGTGGCGGTCACGGCCGGCCGCGCCGGTGACGTTGAACGGGCGGGTGTACGACTGCGTCGTCAACCGCACCGAGCAGTCCTGGTGGCCCCACCCTGACGGATTACGCGGATTCCACGGACGGTGGGGCCAGCACGTCACCGCTGACGCTCTGTCACGGCGGGCCGGGCCGCGGTTCCCGAACTATCCACTGATGTTCCTGCAGGCACTCGCCGACGGACTCGGCCGAACGCCGCCCGTGCTCCGACTGGACGGCTGATGTCGGCGAAGCCGTGAGGCACCTGTGGGTGACCCTGTGCCTCGAGCCCGTCGCCGACCACCGGACCCGACGGTGACGGCTGACAGGGAGATGTCGTCCGGTGCAGCACCGGACCTGCCCTCGGTGGTGGCGACTGTCGGGATCGGGTCGTCCAGATCTAACTGGTGAGGATCATCTCGCGCACCGCCGAGACGGTGTGCCGTTGCCAGAGGGCCTGAACGGGAACCTGGATCGTGGGATGTACATCGATCACCTGAACCCGTTCGTCCATCGCCGGGCCGGCAGCCGACGTGACGAATGCGATGGCGTTGGTGGTCAGGGGAGCGGCCACGGTCGCGGCTCCTTGGATGCGGCTGATGACGTAGTTGGGTTCGAACCCCGCCCGTCGGCACGCGCCGACCAGGAGGTCGCTGTAGTAGGACGCGCCGGGCGGCGCCCACAGAACGATCTGCTCGTCGGCAAGTTCGTCGATATCAACTCGCCGACGGTGCGCAAGTCGATGGCTCGACGGAACGGCAAGGCGCACGCGGTGATAGCCGACCACCGCCGCAGCCAGGTCATCGGGGGGTACGACGCCGCGTCTGAGCCCCAACTGCACCGAGCCGTCGAGCACCGCTGAGGTCAGGTCCGCAGGGTAGAGCTGCCTGAGGGTGAAAGAACTATCGGGAAAGGCATCGATGGCGGGTTCCAGGATGGTGTACGCCTCGATGCCGCTGAGAGCCGGAGTGTGGCCGACGACGAACGTCTCAGCGGTGCTCGCTCCGATCTTCTCGACGTGTTCGGCGACGGTGCGTGCCGCAGCCAGCAGCACCCGGCCCTCGCTCAACAGCGTCTGACCCGCTCGGGTCAGCGTCACCTGGCGACCCACCCGCGTGAAAAGGTCTGCGTTGAGGTCTTTTTCGAGTTGTCGGATCGAGCTGCTCAAAGCCTGCTGACTCAGGTGCAGCGCCGCGGCGGCCCGGGTGAACCCGCCGGACTCGGCGACGGCGATGAAGTGGCGCAGCCGACGCAGGTCAGGTTCGGGAGCGGTCATGCCCGCAGTCTATCCACAATCAAAATCTGTCGATAGCTCGGAAAGTACTGTTTTTGGTTTGTGGAAACGCTCTCTAGCGTGGGCGCCATGACAACACTCAGCGGAAAATCAGCGGTCGTCGCGGCCGGAGCGAAGAACCTCGGCGGTCTCGTGAGCACCCAGCTCGCGCGCCGCGGTGTCAACGTGGCGGTGCACTACAACAGTGCCGGCACCGAGTCTGACGCAGACCAGACGGTGCAGGCCGTCGAAGAGGCCGGCGCCCGGGCCATCAAGGTCCAAGGCGACCTCACCGTTCCGGGTAATGTTGCGAGACTGTTCGAGGCCGCAGCGGATGCGTTCGGCGGCGTGGACATCGCGGTCAATGCCGCCGGGAAGGTGCTGCGCAAGCCGATCGTGGAAACCACCGAGGCGGAATATGATTCGATGTTCGCGATCAACTCCAAGGCCGCGTACTTCTTCCTGCAGGAGGCCGGTAAGCGGCTCAACGACAACGGCTCGGTGATCACCGTGGTCACCTCACTGCTGGCCGCCTACACCGACGGGTACTCGACCTACGCCGGCGCCAAGTCGCCGGTCGAGCACTTCACCCGGGCGGCCTCGAAGGAGTTCGGAGTCCGCGGAATCAACGTCAACAACGTCGCGCCCGGACCGATGGACACCCCGTTCTTCTACCCGCAGGAGACGCCCGAACGCGTCGAGTTCCACAAGTCGCAGGCCATGGACAATCGGCTGACCACGATCGAGGACATCGCGCCCCTCGTGGTGTTCCTGGCCGGTGAGGGGCACTGGATCAACGGGCAGACCATCCTGGCCAACGGCGGCTACACCACGCGTTAGACGAGACTCTGACGCAACGAACCGAGGTTCCCGGTCGTGATCCGTGCCGGATGCACAACCGGGAACCTCGGTTCGGCGAAAGAGCAGTGACTTACAGCGGGATGTTCTTGTGGCGGCCGCGCCGGGCGGGGGCCTCGGCGAGCGCCTGAGTCAGCTTCGACCGGGTGTGCGACGGATCGATCTTCTCGTCCACCACACCGATCTCGATGGCCGAATCAACACCGCCGGCAATCTTCTCGTGCTCGACGGCCAGGGCCTCGTGCAGCGACTCGCGCTCGGCGGGGTCGGCGGCGGCCAGCTTCTTCTTGTGCAGGATGCCGACCGCGGCCTTGGCGCCCATCACGGCGACCTCGGCCTCGGGCCAGGCGAACACCTTGGTGGCATTCAGCGAGCGGGAGTTCATCGCGATGTAGGCGCCACCGTAGATCTTGCGGGTGACCAGCGTGACGCGCGGCACCGACGATTCGCCGAAGGCGTGCAGCAGTTTTGCGCCGCGGCGCACCACGCCGCCCCACTCCTGGTCAACCCCGGGCAGGTATCCCGGCACGTCGACGATCACGACCAGCGGGATGCCGAACGCGTCGCACAACCGCACGAAGCGGGCTGACTTCTCGGCGCTCTCGGAGTTCAGGCAGCCGCCCAGCCGCAGCGGATTGTTGGCGATCACCCCGACGGTCCGACCGGACAGCCGACCCAGGCCCACCACGATCGACGGCGCCCACTTGCCCTGGAACTCGTCGAACGGAACACCGTCGTCGAGCAGCGCCTCGATCAGCGGGTGCACGTCGTAGGCGCGACGCGAAGACTCGGGCAGCAGCGCCTTGAGGTCGGTGTCCTCGGCCTCGGCCTTGCTGCGGTCGAAGATGCCCTGCTGGCAGAACAATCCGACCAGACGACGGCCCCGCTCGTAGGCGTCGAGTTCGTCGTCGGCGACGATGTGGCACACACCGGATTTCTTGTGGTGGGCGTCGGGCCCACCGAGGGAGACCATGTCGACGTCCTCACCGGTCACGCTGCGCACCACGTCGGGGCCGGTGACGAACACCTTGCTGTCGGGCGCCATGACGATGACGTCGGTGAGGGCGGGGCCGTAGGCGGCACCGCCGGCCGCGAAGCCGACCACCACCGAGATCTGGGGGACGTAACCCGAGGCGCGGATCATGGCCTCGAAGACCAGTCCCACGGCGTGCAGCGCCTTGACGCCCTCGGCGAGCCGCGCTCCGCCCGAATGCCAGATGCCGACGATCGGGCTCTGCTCCTCGATCGCCACGTCGTAGGCGTCGACGATGTGCTTGCAGCCCTCGACGCCCATGGCGCCGCCCATCACCGTGCCGTCGGTGCAGAACGCGATGGTGCGCAGCCCGTTGACGGTGCCCGCGGCTGCCAGCACGCCCGAGCGGTCGCGCTCGTGCAGCAGCTCGACGGAACCGTCGTCGAAGAACGTGGACAGACGCAGCAGCGGATCGCGCGGATCCAGCGATTCGTTCACTGCCTCGGGGCTCATCGTCGTCATGAAATCTCCTGCCGTATCAGTACTTACCGAAGGCGAGTGCGACGTTGTGCCCGCCGAATCCGAATGAGTTGTTGACCGCGTACTCGTAGTTGCCCGGCCGCGGCCCGCCCGCCACCACGTCCAGATCGATCTCCGGATCGAGGTTCTTCAGGTTCAGGGTGGGAGGCACGACGCCGTCGCGCAGGGCCTGCACGGTCAGGATGGACTCGACCGCACCCACTGCACCGACCGAGTGGCCCAGCGCGGACTTGGGGGCGTACACCGCCGGGCGGTGGCCCTTCATGGCGTTGTTGATCGCGTGTCCCTCGGCGACGTCGCCGACACTGGTGCCGGTGGCATGGGCGTTGATGTGGCCGATGTCGGTGGGCTGCAGTCCCGCCAGCTGCACCGCGCGGCTCATCGCGTAGCCGGCCCGCTCACCGTTGGGGTCGGGGGCGACCATGTGGAAACCGTCGGAGGTGACGCTGGCGCCCATCAGCCGGGCAATGATCCGGGCGCCGCGGGCCTTGGCGTGCTCCTCGGTCTCGATGACCATCAGCGCGCCGGCCTCACCGAAGACGAAACCGTCGCGGTCCCGATCGAACGGTCGACAGGCCCCGGCGGGGTCGTCGTTGTTGGTCGACATCACGATGCGCATCTGGGCGAAGCCGGCGATCGGCACCGCTTCGATGCGCTGCTCGACGCCACCGCAGATCGCGATGTCGGCCTCGCCGAGCACGATGTTGCGCCAGGCCTGTGCGATGCCCTCGGCACCGGATGCGCAGGCCGAGACCGGCGTCACGACACCGGCTTTGGCCCCACGCTCCAGTCCCACGACCGCTGAGGGGCCGTTGGGCATGTACATCTGCACGGCCAGCGGGGACACGGCTTTCATGCCGCGCTCGCGCATGCCGTCGTAGGCGAACACCAGCGCCTCGGCGCCGCCGAGACCCGTGCCGATCGACACCAGCAACCGCTCGGTGTCGACCTCGGGGTTGCCGGCGTTCTCCCAGACCCGTCGGCCCAGTATGGTCGACATCTTCTGCGGATAGGACATCCGCCGGTTCTCGACCTTGGTCAGCTCGGAGTCGAAGTCCTCGAGCAGATGTCCGCCGATCTTGACCGGCAGCTCGAACTGCTCGACGAACGGATCCTCCAGACGTCGGATCCCGCTCTTGCCTTCCAGCAGTGCACTCCACGTCCCCTCAGCGGAGGTGGCCACACTGGTGGTCATCGCGATGCCGGTGACGACGACATCCGGCAAACCGTTGCCTGTTGTCGGCGAAGCCATACTGAGCCGCGCGTCCTTTCTTGCCTGGTCCTAGGCGAGTCCCGTCTTAGTAGCGACCGAACGCCAGAGCGACATTGTGTCCACCGAAACCGAACGAGTTGTTGATGGCATACGAGTAGTCGCCGTATCGAGGCTCACCCGCGACGACATCGAGATCGATGTCGGGGTCGGGCGTCTCGTAGTTCAGCGTCGGCGGGATGACCCCGTCACGCAGCGCCAGGATGGTCAGCGTCGACTCCAGCGCACCCACCGCGCCGATCGAGTGGCCCAGCGCCGACTTCGGCGCATAGACCGCGGCGTGCTCGACGCCGGCGACCCGAATGGCGTTGGCCTCGGCGACATCGCCGATCGAGGTGGCCGTGGCGTGAGCGTTGACGTGGTCGATGTCCTTGGCGGACAAGCCCGCCGTCTCCATCGCCCGCTTCATCGCCTGCCCGGCCCGCAGGCCGTCGCTGGCAGGCGCCACCATGTGGAAGGCATCAGAGGTGATGCCCGCGCCCATCAGCCGGGCCAGCGGCTTGGCGCCGCGGGCCTTGGCGTGCTCCTCGGTCTCGATGATCATCAGCGCGCCGGCCTCACCGAAGACGAAGCCGTCCCGGTTCTTGTCGAACGGCCGCGACGCACCCGCCGGGTCCTCGTTGTTGGTCGACATCGCGCGCATCATCGAGAACGCCGCGATGGGCAGCGCCTCGATGCCGCCTTCGACACCGCCGCAGACCGCGAAGTCGGCGTCACCCATGACGATCTGACGCCACGCGTGGGCGATCGCCTCCGACCCGGACGAGCACGCCGACACCGGGGTGATGACCCCGGCGCGGGCGCCCAACTCCAGGCCGGCGACGGCTGCGGCACCGTTCGGCATGATCATCTGCACGGCCAAAGGCGACACCTTGCGGGGGCCGCCCTCGTTCATCGCGTCATAGGTCTCGACGATCTTCTCGCCGCCACCCAGACCTGTGCCGATGACCACCGAGAACCGGTCGGGGTCGACCTCGGGCTTGCCCGCGGACTCCCACAGCCGGCCGGCCAGCAGCTTCGACATCCGCTGCACATAGGACATGCGACGCATGTCCAGCCGGGTCATGTGGTCATCGACGTTGTCGACCAGGTGGCCGCCGATTCGCACCGGCAGGTCCCACTTCTCGACGAAGTCGTCGGTGAGAATGCGGATGCCGCTCTCGCCGGCCAGCAGACCCTTCCACGTGCTCTCGATGTCTGCGGCTAGGGCGGTGGTGGCCTCGACAGCGGTCACCACGACGCTCGGGAAACCGCCGTTAGCAGTGGAAGGTCTGGTCACGCGCGATCCGATTCGATCTGCGCCCGGATGGCCGCGGCGGCTTCGGGGTTCTCTTCCTCGAGCTTCTGGATGTAGGCGACCACGTCACCGACGGTGCGCAGACCGGCCAGGTCCTCGTCGGGGATCTTCACGCCGTACTTGTCCTCGGTCTGCACCGCGATCTCCACCATCGACAGCGAGTCGATGTCCAGATCGTCGACGAACGACTTCTCCGGGGTCACCTCGGAAGGCTCGATACCGGTGACCTCTTCGATGATCTCGGCGAGACCGGAGATGATTTCGTCCTGGCTGGCGGCCACAGTGGCTCCTTCTTGTTGTGTTGATACCTGTGTTGTTGCAGGTATTTCTGACGTGCAGCTATCTACTTGTCAGCTGGCCGGGTTGCGGAGGGCTTCCGCGAGTCCGTCCAGGTCAGCGGGGGATTTGACGGCGTGGTTCGCCACCCCCCGAAGTTCACGTTTGGCGATCCCGGACAGGGCGCCGGCCGGCGGGAACTCCACGACGGCAGACACGCCGCGCTCACGCAGCGTCTCGGTGCACAGGTCCCAGCGCACCGGGCGGGTCAGCTGGGCGACCAGCTTCGCCATCGCGTCCGCGGCCGACGACACCGGCCGTCCGTCGGCGTTGGACAGCAGCGTCACGCCGGGTTCGGCCGGGTTGATCCGGTCGGCCACCGTCGTGTACCCGGGCAGCGCCGAAGCCATGTACTGGGTGTGGAACGCGCCGGCGGTGGCCAGCTTGCGCACCCGGGCGCGGGCCGGGGGATCCTCGGCCAGCTTCTCCAGTGCTGCCAGTGCGCCCGCAGCGACGATCTGTCCGGCCGCGTTGCGGTTGGCCGGCACCAGGTCCAGGGCCTCGAGCCGGGCGAGCACCTCGGCCTCGTCGCCGCCGAGCAGCGCTGACATTCCGGTGGGCTCCAGCGCGCAGGCCTTGGCCATCTCGGCGCCGCGGGTGGCGGCCAGCGAGACGGCCTCATCGGCGGAGATGACTCCGGCGATGGCGTAGGCGGCGATCTCACCGACCGAATGTCCGGCGGCGATGATGTCCTCGTCACCGGTCAACACGTCGCGCCGCGTCATCTCTTCGTGGGCCAGCAGAGTGGCGGCAACGACGAGGGGCTGGGTCACCGCGGTGTCGGTGATCTCCTCGGCGGTGGCAGTGGTGCCGAGGCGAGCCAGGTCCAAACCGCTGATCTCCGACCAGGCCGCCACACGCGACGCAGCGCCGGGCAGTTCGAGCCACTCGGCGAGCATGCCGGGGGTCTGCGAACCCTGTCCGGGCGCGAGGAGAGCAAGCACTGTCTGAGGCACGTCTTTAAGAGAACATTGTGAAGACGGTTTTGCGCCGTGTAAGAGATTATGAACCTTGTCTTAGGTTTTTGTAGATCTTGTACAAAAGCGCATGTGATGCGACGCCATCGACACTTCTCCGCAATCCACTATGCCTGCGCGCGGCCCGCATTTGTGACCGAGGCAACACCGCCGGTGAGCCCCGACCCGGCCGCGGGGGAGCCGGCGGGGTGGGCCTGGCGTGCCAACCGGGCCACCGTGGAGGCCACCCGCAACACATAGGCGTCGCGCGGCACCGTGGGATCGCGACCGGTGAAATCGGCGATCCGCTTGAGGCGGTATCGCACCGTGTTGGGATGAACCACCAACCGGCGCGCGCAGGCCTCGATGGCGCCGCCGGAGTCCAGATAGGCGTCCAGGGTGTCGGTGAGCGCGGGCCCGGCATCGGAGAGCGGACGCATCACCTCGGCCTCCAATGCGGCGGCGGCGGTGGCGTCACCGAGCAGCGCCCGCTCGGGCAGCAGCTCACGCGCGGCGACCGGTCGCGGCGCCCCCGTCCAGCCCGCCACCGCGTTCATCCCCGCGATCGCCTCGGTGGCGCTGCGGTGCGCCGCGCCCAGCGTCGGTGCCATCGGGCCGATCACCACCGCCTCGTCGGCGAACACCGTCATCAGGTCGGCGAGGAACCGGTCGGTCGGCGACAACCCGCCCGAGACGATGGCGACCAGCCACGTGCCGTGCACATCGGACAGGGCCGCCCGGCCGTTGCGGTTCGCGACGGCGTGGACGTCCTCGCCGGCCACGTCAGCGCGGCCCGGCCGGGGCAGTCCCACGATCACCGTCGCCGGCGCGGTCGCGTCCCAGTTCAGCGCCGCAGCCTGGGACTGCAGCTCCGGTCCCACGTCTCCACGCACGACGGCGTCGACCAGGTTGGCCTCCATCCTGCTGTCCCAGGCGCCACGCGCCTCGGCCTGATCGGCGTAGGCGGTGGCCGCGGCGAACGCCAAGTCGCGGCTGTAGCGCAGGATGCCCGCGGTCAGCGCCGTGAGCTGCTCCTCGGAGCGGGCCAGCAGCGGCACCACCTCCTCGAAGAACTCCATCGTGGTGCGCACCATCTCCACCGACTGGCGCAGCGCGATGTGTCGACGCAGATCCTGCGGAACCACTTCGAACGCCTGGGCGGTGTAGCTGACGTCGCTCTGTGGGTCGCGCATCCATTCCACAAAGTTCATCACCGCGGTCTGCACCACCAACTGGACGCTCGCCCGCTGCGAGGCCTCCAGTTCTGCGAAGAACGGCAGTCGCTCCTCCATCGCGTGGACAGCCTCGGTGGCCAGCCGGCCGGAGTACTGCTTGAGCCGGCGCAACGCGGAGTCGGGCACCGTCTCGAGCACCTCGAGCGTCGACCTCGGGGGAACGTACCGATTGTTGTCGGTCATTCCTAAAAGCTACGCCCCTGTTCTGGCGGTAACCTCCAAGTCGCTACGCGACCCGTGGCCGGATGTCGTCGCTACGCGACTCCGGGGCCGGATGTCGTCGCTACGCGACTCGTGGCCGGATGTCGTCGCTACGCGACCCGTGGCCGGATGTCGTCGCTACGCGACTCCGGGGTCCGACGTCTGTTCCGGCGCCGCCATCACATCGTCGATCTCGTACCGCTCGGCCGCCTTGACCGCCACGTCGATGTCGAGATTCCCGTCCCGGGCCAGCCCCTCCAGCACGGCCACCGCGATCGACTCCGCGTCGGTGTTGAAGACCCGTCGCGCTGCCGGGCGGGTGTCGGAGAAACCGAACCCGTCGGTGCCCAGCGTCACGTAGGTCCCCGGCACCCACGGCCGGATCTGCTCCGGCACCGCGCGCATCCAGTCCGACACCGCAACCACGGGGCCGGTGGCATCGGCGAGGGCCTTGGTCACGTAGGGGGTGCCCGCGGGGCGCTCGGGATGACGCAGCCGTTCCTTCTCGATCGCCACGCCGTCGCGGTTGAGCTCGCCCCAGCTGGTCACCGACCACACGTTCGCGGCAACGTCCCAGTCCTCGGCCAGCAGCTCGGCGGCCCGCAGCGCGTCGGGCATCGACACCCCCGACACCAGGATCTGGGCGGTGTGGCTCTTCTTCTCCGGCGCCGGCCGGTACAGGTAGATGCCGCGCAGCAGCCCCTCGACGTCGAGACCCTCCGGCTCGGCCGGCTGGGCGTAGGGCTCGTTGTAGATCGTCATGTAGAAGTAGACGTTTTCCGGGTTCTCCCCGTACATCCGGTGCAGCCCGCTCTCGATGATGTGAGCGATCTCGTAGGCGAACGCCGGGTCGTAGGACACCACCGCCGGGTTGCTCGCGGCCAGCAGCAGCGAGTGACCGTCGGCGTGCTGCAGCCCCTCGCCGACCAGCGTGGTGCGTCCGGCCGTGGCGCCCAGGATGAAGCCCCGTGCCATCTGATCCGCCGCGGCCCACAGTCCGTCGCCGGTGCGCTGGAACCCGAACATCGAATAGAAGATGTAGATCGGGATCATCGGCTCGTTCTGGGTGGCATACGAGGTGCCCACCGCGGTGAACGACGCCGTCGAACCGGCCTCGTTGATGCCCTCGTGCAGGATCTGGCCCACCTCGCTCTCCTTGTAGGCGAGCATGAGCTCCGCATCGACAGCCGTGTACAGCTGACCGTTGCGGTTGTAGATCTTGAGGCTCGGGAACCACGAGTCCATGCCGAAGGTGCGCGCCTCGTCCGGGATGATCGGGACGATTCGCTTGCCGATCTCCTTGTCCCGCAACAACTCTTTGAACGTGCGGACCGTGGCCATCGTGGTGGCCACCTCCTGCTTGCCCGACCCCTTCTTCAGGGCCTTGTAGGTGTCGGGGCCCGGCAGCGTCAATGACTTGGTCTTGGTGCGCCGCTCGGGCACGAAACCGCCGAGCGCGCGGCGCCGGTCGAGCAGGTAACGGATCTCCGGCGCTTCCGGCCCGGGGTGGTAGTAGGGCGGCAGGTAGGGGTTGTCCTCGAGTTGCTCGTCGCTGACCGGGATGCGCTGGCTGTCGCGGAACTGCTTGAGGTCCTCCAGCGCCAGCTTCTTCATCTGGTGGGTGGCGTTGCGGCCCTCGAAGTGCGAGCCCAGCTGATAACCCTTGATGGTCTTGGCCAGGATGACGGTGGGCTGACCCTTGTGTTCCATCGCCGCGTGGTAGGCGGCGTACACCTTGCGGTAGTCGTGACCACCCCGTTTGAGGTTCCAGATATCCTGGTCGCTCATGTCCTGGACCAGCGCCTTGGTCCGCGGGTCACGGCCGAAGAAGTGGTCGCGCACGTAGGCGCCGTCGTTGGCCTTGTAGGTCTGGTAGTCACCGTCGGGCGTGGTGTTCATCAGGTTGACCAGCGCGCCGTCCTTGTCGGCGTGCAGCAACGCGTCCCACTCGCGGCCCCACACCACCTTGATGACGTTCCAGCCCGCGCCCCGGAAGAACGACTCCAGCTCCTGGATGATCTTGCCGTTGCCGCGCACCGGCCCGTCCAGGCGCTGCAGGTTGCAGTTGATCACGAAAGTCAGGTTGTCCAGACCTTCGTTGGCCGCCACCTGGATCAGCCCGCGGCTCTCCGGTTCGTCCATCTCGCCGTCACCGAGGAAGGCCCACACATGCTGGTCGGTGGTGTCCTTGATGCCACGATCATGCAGGTAGTGGTTGAAGCGTGCCTGGTAGATCGCGTTCATGGGGCCCAGCCCCATCGACACCGTCGGGAACTCCCAGAAGTCCGGCATCAAACGCGGATGCGGGTAGGACGGCAGCCCGCCGCCGGCGTGGCTGTGCTCCTGGCGGAACCCGTCGAGTTGGTCTTCGGTCAGGCGCCCTTCCAGGAATGCGCGCGCGTAGATACCCGGCGAAGCGTGGCCCTGGATGAACACCTGGTCGCCGCCACCCTGATGGGCCTTGCCACGGAAGAAGTGGTTGAAGCCCACCTCGTAGAGGGCCGCCGAGGACGCGTAGGTCGAAATATGGCCGCCGACACCCACTCCGGGCCGCTGCGCGCGGTGCACCATGATCGCGGCGTTCCACCGGATCCAGGCGCGGTAGCGACGCTCGACGTCCTCGTCGCCGGGGAACCACGGCTCCAGCTCGGTGGGAATGGTGTTGACGTAGTCAGTGGACGTCAACGCCGGGATGGCGACGCGCTGTTCACCCGCACGTTCCAGCAGCCGCAACATCAGGTAGCGCGCGCGGGCCGGACCCGACCGTTCGAGCACGCCGTCGAAGGATTCCAGCCATTCGCCGGTCTCCTCGGGGTCGATGTCGGGCAGATACGACGCAACACCTTCGCGGATGACCCGAACGCGGTCGGGTTCTGCTGTGCTGCTGGAGTTTTGAGCCAGGTCCTGGCGCACGAACTCGGTGGTCAACTTCCGCTCCTTGTTAGGCGGGGTACTTACGCATCGATCGGCGAGGGGTTTCCTCACCTCTGCGGTGCGCGCGGACTCTATCCTTCTCCAATCCTGCCCCATCCGCACCGCCGGGTGTGGCCAGTGCGGCGAACGGACATATCGGCCGGGATCGCCGGGTCAACCCGCAGGCGAGACGGTAACGTCTGCAGACTGTGCTGATCGGTTGGCTGCGCACCCCCCGTGCGCGGCTCGCCGCGCAGGTGACCGGCGCGCTCGCGGCGCTGGCGATGATCATCGTGGGGTGCACCAGTGTCACCGACGGCGAAGCGGGCGTCTCTGCCGGCGACGCCCCCGCGTACCGGGCATCGGTGTCGGCATCCCTGGAGGAGTCCGCAGCCAGCTCCAGCGCCCGCGAGTCCGAACGCCAGTCGTCGCTGACCGCCGAGGCGGTCAAGTCGGTCTGCGAGTCGATGAGTTCCAGCAGTGCCGAAGCGATCGGCGCCGTCAACGTCTACGTCGACGCGTTCAACACCAATGCCGGTGACGTCGGCCCTACCGCCGGTTCGGCGATCGACGCGCTGAACGCCAGCGCCGACCTTGTGGTCAGCAGCATCTCCGGACCGTTGACGCCTGAGCTGCGCGACGCGCTGACCAGGTGGGTCGATGCCGCCCGG
The DNA here is from genome assembly GCF_010728325.1 of Mycolicibacterium poriferae. Next base: position 4,100,441 of record NZ_AP022570.1, on the reverse strand, counting down.
GCCGTGGCGACGGCGATTGCGGGCAATTACGGCGCGGAAGAGTTCAACGCCGCGATCGCCGAATTGAACGCCTCCAAGACCAGCGCGTTGGACCTCTGTGACGCCGCATATCGATGAAGTGTTCGGCCAGCGGCTTGCTGTGAGAGCACGGCGTGCGACGATAAGAAGAGAACATGGCGAACAACACACCGTGTCGAGTCGGCTGAAGGAGGATTGACCGTGGTGTCGGCGGGTGACCCCCCGAACTACGCCCGCAGTCTGGGCATCCAAAAAGATCAGGTTGTGCAGGAGTTGGGGTGGGACGAAGACACCGACGACGACATCCGAGCCGACATCGAGGAGGCGTCCGGCAGCGAACTGCTGGATGAGGACGCCGACGAAGTCATCGACGTGGTGCTGCTGTGGTGGCGCGACGGTGACGGCGACCTCGTCGACGCGCTGATGGACGCCATCACCCCGCTTGCCGACGACGGCGTCATCTGGGTGGCCACCCCCAAGACCGGCAAGCCCGGTCATGTGCTGCCCGCCGAGATCGCCGAGTCGGCCCCGACGGCGGGCCTGATGCAGACATCGTCGGCGAACCTGGGGGACTGGATCGCGACCCGTCTGGTCCAGCCGAAGTCCAAGGCCGCCGGCCGGCACTAGTGCTCGCCGTCGGTGAGCAGGCCCCGGACTTCACGCTCAAGGACCAGAACAACCAGCTGGTGAGGCTGTCGGCGTTCCGCGGTGAGCGCGGGGTGCTGCTGGTGTTCTTTCCGCTCGCGTTCACCGGCATCTGCCAGCGCGAACTCGACGACATCCAGGACAGGATCGGCGACTTCGTCAACGCCGACCTGGCCACGCTGGCCGTGTCCGTCGGGCCGCCGCCCACCCACAAGGTGTGGGCCACTCAGCGCGGTTTCACCTTTCCCGTGCTCGCCGACTTCTGGCCCCACGGCGCGGTCAGCCAGGCCTACGGGGTGTTCAACGATTCGTCCGGCTATCCCAACCGCGGCACCATCGCCGTCGACCGTGCCGGAATCGTGCGCTTCGCCGACTGCAGACAGCCCGGCGAGGGCCGCGACGCGGCGGTCTGGGCGGCCGCGCTGGCCGCACTTCAGACCTGACCCGGCGCTCGGCTCGTCGAGCGTCGCGGGCCGCGGCACTCGCCCCGGCGGGCCTACCGCGCCGTGGTGCTCGCCCCGGCGGGCCGCGGTGCTCGCTCGCAGAAGGCGGTGGGCGGTGCTCGCTCGCCGAGAGTGAACTCCTTGCGAAAGAACGGCCGACTTTTCGCACTCACTTCACGCTCGGCGCGCGACGTGGGACCGTCGGGATTTCCCGTCGGACACCTGCGCGTTGTAACCTGCCCTGCGATCGGGCGCGTAGCTCAGTGGTAGAGCTCTGGTTTTACACACCAGCGGTCGGCGGTTCGATACCGTCCGCGCCCACCATTGAATAGCCTATTTTTAGGCTTGCCACCAGATTATGGGCGGTCTTCAGAATCCCCGTTGTTCCAAGAATGTGCCACGAGATTCGAATTCGAAGTACCGAGCGCGGTGGGCGGACGCTGATACACGGCGGCCGGTCTTGTGTTGCAGGTCTGTGTCGAGGCCGTGTGAGATGCTCTCGCCTGTGGGGGTCGAGCGGGCGAAGGTCGTCAAGGACCAAGCGGTTGCCTTCAACGTCGCGCTGACGGTGCTGGCTGTTCTGACCGCTGCGGCTACCTTTGCGATCAGTCAGATCCCGCCGGGTGGTTGGCTCGTTGGAATCCGGGTCCTGGCCGCGTGCCTCGCTGCAGCGACCGCCGTTGTCGGCTTCCTCAAGTTCAGGAACGAGCGCGCGTTCAAGCGGCAGCAGGAGGAGGAGCGGGTCTCGCTCGATCAGGCCTTGCGGGCGGAATCTCGCCGCACCTCATTGCTTATCAACGGGGCGATGCTCGGCACTGCGGACAAGCTGCGCCGCCTGGCGATGTTGGACCAGGCGGCCAAGGATACGGAGATCAGCGGGTACAGGGCGTCGATCGTCAGCAAGGTCTGCGATCTCGTCCAGAGCGAGGCGCCGCGCGCCGCCTACTTTCGCGTGCAGGATCTGGGTGCTCGAAGCCGGGTGATGCAGTCGGGCACCTATAGTGACTCGCGAAATCGCGAAGACTCCTTCACCAGCGAATTCGTCGAGGGTCACGGCGGTGATCAGGGAGTGTGGGACCTCATAGATACCGGTGACGTCGAGCTGAGCAACGACACCGACACCGCAGTCCCTGAATCCTGGGACATCACCAAGGACCGCCAGTACAAGTCCTTCGTCTCCGTCCCAGTTCGCGCAGAAGGCGTCGCTTTCGGGATGCTGACAGCCAATACGCTCGAAACCGATGGGTTCTCCAACTCAGATGTCGCATCGATCAAGGTGTTGGCCCACCTGCTGGCCGCGGCGGAAGCGACGACGATGACGCCCGCGCGTATCGCCAGGGCTGTCCAGCGGCGGGGTAACTAGGATGTGCCTAACGGGTTCTGTCGGGGAGCGCAGCTATGCTGGCGTCGTCCGAAAGGGGTGAGGTGATGGCCAAGACCGTGGAGTTCCACGATGCTGACATGCGTCGCGCCTGGGAGGAAGCCGATGCTGCTGAGCGTGACGCGGAGCAGAATCCAGAGCGCGTCGCTGAACGCCGTCGCCGCCTAATCAAGTGGGTTGAGGCGCGCGCGGGCGCCTAACGGAGTGCACACCTAGTGTGTGGATCTTCACCAGGATTTCGGCGAGGTCGGACGAGTAGGTAGGTCGCCGACCTGCTGAGCTACCGGAGGCACCGGGCGGGATCCCCGGCAGTCGGTTGGGTAACCGGACCCGTCGCGCGGCTGATGCGACACTGGCGTAGTGAGTGACTCGACGGTGGCGTGGGTAGGGTTCGCGGGGGGTGTCGGCGGTGCCGTCATCGGTGCCGTCCTAGGTGCCCTTGCAGGCGTCTGGTATGCACGATACGCAGGGCGTAAACAATCAGTCCTGACGCTCCTTGATACTTACGTAAGTCCGGAGTTCTTTACGGTTCGCGCGGAAACATCAGAGATCAAGTCCGCCTGGTACGCGGGCGACCGCACTGTCTTGGATCCGTTCATCAGCCACGTGTCAGCAACGGCAGAGCCTCGCTTGTCTAATGGCATGACCCGGCACCAGAACTTGTCGTGGCTGCTTCACTTTTACGCGGGGCTGTCAGTCCGCTGCGAAGAGAAACTCGTGGACCGTGAATTGCTCAAACGAGTGTTCAAGCCGCACTACGCGTGGTACAGGGAATTCTTCATGGCGTTCGACGAGGATTATGTGAGGCGCATGCCAGCAAGCTGGCAGATTCCTTTCTGGATGCGCGAATTACGAAATCTTGACAGGCTTTTCGGACCCTGGTGACTGCGCAACATCCGCGCGGCGGCGTCTGCATGGTCCACATCGCACCGATTAGAGGGCAAGGTTGACCAGCACTCGCACCTATGACACCGGCCCCACGCCGATTTCCTCGATCACCCGCAGCGAGTCGGCCGTGTGGTCGGCTCGATGATCCGCGCGATTCTCGACGGCGTCCACGTCAGTGCATGTGGGCCGCCCGATCGGCGGCGAGGTGCTCCGCTGTGCCGGTGTGGCAGGTCGCGTCCGCGGCCTTCGGCGTCGGCGCGACATCGATCGACGGGTTCTGGTCGAAGAACCCGGACGGCTTGAGCCAGAACGACACCGTGTCGACCGGCATGATCGGCCATTCCTCGACCCTGGTGATGTGGTGGATGCCGAAGACGTACCAGAGGACCACGTCGGCGTTCTCGAGCGGTGCGTCGTCCTTGATCCACTCCGTCATGCCGGTGTCGACGGTGGACTGGGTCGGATACCTGCCGCACGGCCAGCGCTCGTCGTCGTCGTGTTGCGTGACCCACAGCGTGTGGCCGATCACCGGCGCCCGAAGATACTGCGGCGTGGTGGGATCCATCAGAGCCGGGAACGCCGCACCCGGAACCAGCTTGTAACCCACCTGGGTACCGTGCCGATTGACCTTGTCCGGGTTGATCACCTTCCAGCCGCGCTGGGTGTTCCAGTCGAAATCGCGGGCGCTGCTGGCCTCTGACGTGATCGGGGTGGACCTGGTGACCAGAGCCAGGCCGTGCGGGTTGTCCTCCGACACCGGCGGTGCGACCGAGTCGACCTCGACGACCGTGTTCGCCGACCCGTCTACGTCGAGATCCAGTCGCGCCACCAGGAAGTGCTGGTGGAACGGCGCGTAGGTGCGGTTGTCGACGACGGTGCCGTACGGTGGCGCCGGCTCGCCCTCGGCGTAGGGGGTGGTGACCATGATCCCGGTCGCCCGCACCTCGCACTCGATGTTGCCGTCCTGGTAGAACCGCCAGTAGACGAGGTACTCGTAGTTCGCGACGGTCACGTGGCAGGAGACCACCATCCGTCGCTGACGGCGCACCTCGGCACCGGTCACCAGATCGACGTGCTTCCAGAGCACCGCGTTGTCTTCTTCGTGCAGACAGATGGCGTTCTTGATCTCGTACGGCACACCAGCGGTGTCGTGCAGCACCGCGTCGACGTAGCGGATCTCGCCGAGGCAGTCGCACCCCAGTTCCAGCGAGGTGGTCATGAAACCGAGCCCCCACTCGCCGATGTCGAAAGCGGTTCGGCGGTAATGATCGAACGTGGGGTCGCGGTAGGGGACCACCATCTCGGCCAGCGACATCCGGTAGGCGATGTCACGCCGCACGCCGTGATCGTCATAGGCGACCTGATAGATCACCGGACCCTCGCGATAGTTGAAGCCCAGGCGCATCGACCAGTTCTGCCAACGCAATTCGGTGCCGTCAACGGTGAACGACGTGCCGTCGGGCTGGGTGATATGAAGCGGCTTGAGGTCCGTGCGCTGTTGACCCGTCCACGGTCCCGGTACGTATTCGCCGTTCACCGCCGGCATTCCGACGTCGAACTCGTCCTCGATCTCGAGGAGTTCGAGGGTGTTCATGTCGACGACGAGCTTCAAGCCGGAAACGGGGTGGGCGTAGGGGTTCCCGTCGGGTGACTCACGGACCCAGAGGTCGCACCAGCCCAGTCGGCGGTCGCGATACTGTTCGGGCATCAGCGCTCTGCCGTAGGTCCAGACGTCGACGACGACCCGACTCATGTCGGTGATACCGCGTTCGCCCAGCTTCGCCACCACGTCCGGGTGAGCGCGCATGGCTTCGTCGACCTCGTGGAACTCGTCGACGGTGAAGTTCGGTGTGACGTCGGGAATGTGCTGGACCGAGAGGACGGTATCGCCGGTGAGATCGACGGTGGCCTCGTAGGTCTTATTGTCCGACCGGTTCCACACCACCGCCAGCGCATGCCGCGGAACCGGGTCTCCCGTGTGCCACGCCAGCACGTCCCTCTTGGGTGGTTCCACCAGCTCGATCGACGCGAAACGGAAGGTGTCGCTGACATGCCCGTCCCGGCGGAGTATCTCGGCGGTGCGGCGGAACTCGTCCGCACTCAGAGGTTCCAAAGGGTGAGACGCCATGGGCCGACCGTCCTCTCAGAGGTGCCAACTCCACTCCGGCCGATGAGGGCACGACCAGCTGGTGGCTACGCGACGATACCTCCACGAGGCGGTCGCGGTGGCCGAAAAGAGTCCGGTGCCGGCGGGAGGGGGTCGGCTAGCAGCAGCCGGTGGCCTTGCGCTCAGCCAGATGCGCGTGGGCCGAGTTGTCGCCCGCCGCGACGGCGCCGAGGAACTCGTCGAGGTCGATCCGCCGCCCACCGACCCACGTGCCCGTCACCTGCACGGAGTCGATGAGTTCGTCGGGCGCCATCGCCCACGGGTCGGCGCTGAGCTCCACGAAGTCGGCGAGCTTGCCCGGCGCGATCGACCCGACCAGATGATCCCGGCGCAGTGTGCGCGCGGCGTCGATGGTCTGGGCCCGCCAGGCCGCCTCCAACGAGATCGCCTGCTCTGCACAGTGCATCCCACCGTTGCGGGTCCGCCGCGTCACGGTGGTGGCGATGTTGGTCACCGGGGTGGGCGGGGACACCGACCCGTCGTTGTGCAGCGACACGCATGCCCCCGAGTCGACCGCGTCGGCGAACGCCTGCCAGCGGGCGCCGTGCGACGGGTCGAACATCGCGCCGTCGAGCAGATCACCCCAGTAGTAGTACTGAAACGGCGCCAGCGAGACGTGCACGCCGAGCCGGGCGGCCCGGTCGAAATGCGCACGCGTACCCGCCCCGCAGTGCTCGAGGCGCCAGCGGTGATCGCTGCCGAGCAGGCCGTGCCGGTTCAGGGCGTCCTCGTAGGCGTCCAGCGCGAGATCCAGCGCCAGGTCGCCGTTGGCGTGAAACGCCATCTGCCAGCCTTTCGGGGCGGCGTGGTCGAGGATCTCGTCGAGCTGGGCGCGCGAGTAGTTCATCGAGTGCGCGCCGCCGGCGGTGGCGGGATCGATGCCCGCGGTGCGGGTCGTCTCGGTGTCCAGGTAGGGAAACGAGATCGCGATGTTGCCCACCCAGGGTGAGCCGTCGGTCCACAGCTTCACTCCGGCCTTGGTGAGCCACGGCTCCCCGGCGGTGAACGTGGCGGGCTCGGTGTAGGTCTCGGTGATCGACATCTCCCACATGCTCACGCGCAGCGGGCAGGACGGCGCCGCGGCCAGCGCCTCGTACCCGGCGGCGAACTTCGGGTCGTAGGTCATGTCCGAGGCCGAGGTGTAGCCACCCCGAGACATCAGTGCGTAGTAGTGAGCCGCCGACACCAACGGGTCACCCAGCTGCGCCATCAGCGGCCCCACCACCGCGGTGACGACCGGCAGCTCGAAACCCTGGCCGTTGAGCGAGCCGTCGGCGTTGCGGCCGTAGTGCGCGGCGACCGGGTCGGCTGGCGGGTCGGTATCCCAGCCGTGCAGCCTGATCATCGCGGAGTTGAAGTACACCCCGTGCCCGGAGTTGTCGGTCACCACGGTGACCCGGTCGCCGAAGATCGCGTCCAGCTCGTCGGCCTTGGGGGAGGGGTGGCCGTGCAGCAGCGCGTCGAAACCGGTGAACCACAACGGGGTGTCGGGGTCGGTGCCGGTCAGCGCCTCACTGAACACCTTCTGCACATCCGCCCACTTCGGCGCATCCCACGGCGCGATCGAGCGGGCGGGCGCCTGGGTGGCCACCCCGCTGATCAGCGGATGGCCGTGCGGTTCCACGAATCCCGGAGCCAGCGCCGCAGCGCCGGTGTCGACGACGTCGGCGTCGGGCAGTGCGGCGCGGCACTCCTCGAGGCTGCCGACGGCGACGATGCGGTCATCGGAGACGGCGACGGCCTGGGCCCGCGGCGAGCCCTCCTCCATCGTGATGACGGTGCCGGCGAGCAGGACAAGATCAGCCATGCGGTCAGTCTGTCACCCGGGGGGCGCGAAGAACTCCAAAGCGATGCCATCGGGATCGCGGAAACTGACCCCCGAGCCATAGTGTGCGTCGACGATCCCGCCGTGGGACACCCCGAGCGCATCGAGTCGCCCGGCCCAGGTCTGCAGTTCCGCGCGTGACGCGCAGCCGAACGCGACATGGTCGAGCCCGGCCCGGAATTCGGAGAACGCCTCGTCCGGGGCGGCCGTGGTGTGTTGGTGGATGCCGAACAGGGTGCCGTCGCCGAGTTGCCACACCACGTGGTGGAAGCCGGCGTCGGTGTCCTCGTCGAGCACCGGGTCGCTGTCGAACAGCGCTCGATACCAGGGGGTGCTGACGGTCAGGTCGCGCACCGTGACCGCGACGTGTGCCAGTGCGGGAAAGCTCATCGCACCACTGTGCCCGGTTGGACGCCGAGCCGGGTCGGGATCGGGGTGATACTGCCGAGCCGGCCAGGGCCGACTGCCCATCTGGACGGGGCCGGCCTTGTGAGACGCTGCCGGGGTGCGTGCAGCAGGCGGGCGGACCCGCGCAGCGGGGATAGCCGCCGGTGTCCTGGCGGACGTGGTGTTCGGCGATCCGCGGCGAGGGCATCCGGTGGCGCTGTTCGGGTCGGCGGCGGCGGCCCTGGAGCGGCGCACCTACCGTGACGCGCGCTGGGCCGGGGTCGTGCACACGGCCGGATTGCTCGCCGCGACCGGCGCGATCGGGTTCGTCGCGCAGGGCTCGCGACGCGGGCTTCGTGAGACGGCGGCCGTCGCCGCGGCGACGTACGTCGCCGCAGGGGGAACGTCGTTGTGCCGCACCGGGGAACAGATGGTGGGTCTGCTGACCGCCGGCGACGTCGACGGCGCCCGGGCGTTGCTGCCATCGCTGTGCGGCCGCGACCCCGCGGTGCTCGACGCCGCCGGGTTGACCCGGGCGGCGCTGGAGTCGATCGCCGAGAACACCTCCGACGCTCAGGTCGGACCGCTGGTGTGGGCCGCGCTGGGCGGCGCGCCGGCAGTGCTGATGTACCGGGCGGTCAACACGCTCGACGCGATGATCGGCAACCGTTCGCCGCGCTACGCCCGATTCGGGTGGGCGGCGGCCCGGGCCGACGACCTGGCCAACCTGCTCGCGGCCCGGTTCACCGGGTTGTGTGTGGTGGCGTGCGCGCCGGTGGTCGGTGGGTCGCCCGCGGCGTCGCTGCGGGCGTGGTGCCGGGACGCGCGCGGACACCCCAGCCCCAACGCCGGCGTCGCCGAGGCCTCGTTCGCGGGGGCACTCGGGGTGCGCCTCGGTGGGCCCACCCAGTACGCCCACGAGCTGGAGATACGCCCCACCCTGGGCGACGGCCGCGTCCCCGAGGTGGCCGACCTGGCCCGCGCGGTGCGGCTGTCGCGGACGGTGCAGCTGCTGTCGGCGGCCGTGGCCATCGTGGCGGTCAGCGTCGCCGGCCGTACCGGTCGGCGAGTTTCTGCTCGGCGGTGAGCGGGGCAGCGTTCTGAGTCGCTGACGCGTCCTCCGCGCGAGCCTGCGCTGCGGCCGCGGCTTCGCGGTCGGCGCGGCGCGCCTTCATCTCCGAATACACGAAGTAGCCGACACCGATGGGGGCGATGATGCCGAACGCGATCCACTGGATGCCGTAGGACAGGAACGGGCCCGCATCGAGGTGCGGCAGCGGGATGACGCCCAACCCGCCGGGCTGATCAGCAACCAGCTGCAGATAGGAGCCGGCCAGCGGTACGCCGGTCAGCGTCGAGATCTGCTCGGTGTTGATCGAATACACCTGCTGGATCCCGTCGGAGGTGAACGGGTCCTTACCGGTCGCGACCCCCTCCGGATCACGCAGCCGGGCGGTGATCGTCACGGTCCCGGTGGGCGGCGGCTCGATGGTCGGCACCTGGTTCCCGTTGACCGGCTCGACGTAGCCGCGGTCGACCAGCACCGTGGGGCCGCCGTCGACCGCGAACGGGATCAGCACCTCGAAAGCCGGATCCCCTTCGACCTGCCGCAGCCGGGCCAGCACCTGGCTCTGCGGCAGATAGCGGCCGGTGGCGGTCACCTGCTGCCACTGCTCGTCAGGGGCGGTGGAATCCTGGTTCGGGAGCACCGAGGTCAGCGGCACCGGCTCGGCGTCCAGCGACCGCGAGATCTGAGCGTTCTCGCGTGAGGTCTGGGTGTTCTTGCCCAGCTGCCACGGCGCCAGCACCGTGAAGCACAGATACGCGAAGGCCAGCACCACGACGTAGAGCGCCAGCCACTGCGGCCGCAGCAGGAAGGCCCACCGGCGCATCAGCTCACCTGCTCGGCTTCGGCCAGCTGCTCGTCGACCCAGCTGTGCAACCCCGGCAACGCCGCCTCGATCACCGCGAAGACCTCCTCGAAGTCGTCCTGGGTGCCGTAGTACGGGTCCTCCACGTCGGGGACGTGCGCGCCCGACCGGGGATCGAACGAGCGCAACATGCGCAACCGCTCGGCGGGCACCCCCATCTGCTGCAACATCCGGAAGTGGTTGCGGCCCAGCGCCACGATCAGGTCGGCGGCCAGGTGTCCGTCGTCGATCTGCGCGGCGCGGTGCGCGCTCGGATAGCCGTGCTCACGCAACACGTGCCCCGCCCGGCGATCGGCCGGTTCACCCTCGTGCCAGTGCCCGGTGCCTGCGCTGCTGACCCGCACGGTCCCGTCCAGGCCGCGCTCGGAGAGCTGGTGGGCGAACATCTTCTCGGCCATCGGGCTGCGGCAGATGTTGCCCGAACAGATGAACGTGACGTGCAGCGCCTCAGACACCGAGCACCCCGCGCAGTTCGTCGACCGTGGCGACGTGGGCGACGGCGCCGCTGTCGGTGCCCTGGAAGTCCTCGGCGCCGTACCCCCACTCGACGACGATGGCGCCGATGCCGTGCGCGGCCGCCCCCTCGACGTCGTGGCTGCGGTCGCCGATCATCAGAACCCGCTGCGGCAGCGGCGCCAACTGGGCCAGCGCGTGGGCGAGCACGTCGGCCTTGGCCGAGCGCACACCGTCGGTGCTGGCGCCGGCGATCACCTCGAACCAGCTGTCCAGGTCGAAATGCGCGAGGATGAGCTGCGCGGTCGGCTCGGCCTTCGACGTCGCGACCGCCAGCCGCGCACCGGCGGCCCGCAGGTCCGCGAGCAGGTCGGCGATACCCGGAAACGGCTTGTTCATCGCCCAGCCGCGGGCGGTGTAGTCGGCGCGGTAGGCGGCGATCGCGGCGTCGACGTGCTCGCCGAGCCCCATCTCGCCCAGCGTGACGTGCATCGGAGGACCGACGATCCGCGCGGCGAGGTCCCCGTCGGGAACGGCCGCGCCGACGGTGTGCAGCGCGTGTCGGAAGCTGGCGACGATGCCGTCGGCCGAATCGGTCAGTGTCCCGTCCAGGTCGAAGATCACCAGGTCGCCCGCGCCGACCCGCGTTCCTGTGCCAATGCTGCCCAGCGTGTCCGTCACGGCTCCATTGTCCCTGAACCGGCGGCCTGGTCCCCAATCGGTCAGCGGTCGGTGCCCGGAGCGGCTGGACCCGCGCATTAGTGTCGTGATGTGGCAACTCGACTCGGCGACATCATCGACGTGCTCGACGCGGCCTACCCACCACAGCTGGCCCAGAGCTGGGACTCGGTCGGCCTGGTGTGCGGGGATCCGGCGGAGAGCGTCACATCGGTGACCGTCGCCGTCGACGCGACCGCCGAGACGGTGGCCCGGGTGCCCGACGGCGGGCTCCTGCTGGCGCACCACCCGCTGCTGCTCCGCGGTGTGGACTCGGTGTCGGCCGACTCGGCCAAGGGTGCGCTGATCCACTCGATGATCCGCACCGGGCGGTCCTTGTTCACCGCCCACACCAACGCCGACAGCGCCGCGCCAGGGGTGTCGGATGCGCTGGCGTCGGCGCTCGGGCTGCGGGTGTGCGACGTGCTGGACCCGGCGCCGTCGGGCCCGGTGCTGGACAAATGGGTGGTGTTCGTGCCTGCGCCCGACGCCGAGGCGGTGCGCTCGGCGATGTTCGCCGCCGGAGCCGGACACCTCGGTGACTATTCGCACTGCAGCTGGAGCACGGTCGGCACCGGACAGTTCCTGCCGCACGACGGCGCCTCCCCGGCCATCGGGACGGTGGGCACCGTCGAGTACGTCGAGGAGCAGCGGGTCGAGATGGTGGCCCCGGCGTCGCGGCGATCGGCGGTGCTGGCCGGGCTGCGCGCCGGCCACCCGTACGAGGAACCGGCGTTCGACATCCTGGCGCTGCAGAACCCCGGGGGCGGAGTCGGTCTCGGGCGCATCGCCGAATTGCCTGAGCCGGAACCGTTGTCGGCGTTCGTCGCGCGGGTGCGCAAAGCCTTGCCGCCGACCTCGTGGGGCGTGCGCGCCAGCGGAGATGCGGCGACGCCGGTGTCGCGGGTGGCGGTGTGCGGCGGAGCCGGAGACTCGCTGCTGTCGGCCGTCGCCGCTGCGGGGGTGCAGGCCTACGTCACCGCCGACCTGCGCCACCATCCGGCCGACGAGCACCGGCGGGTGTCCGAAGTGGCCCTGGTCGACGTCGCGCACTGGGCCAGCGAGTTCCCCTGGTGTGCTCAGGCTGCCGACCTGCTGCGCAGCCACTTCGGCGCGTCGCTACCGGTGACGGTGTGTGACGTGCGCACCGACCCATGGAATGTCGAGGAAAGCGGTACATGAAAGCGGAAGTGTCACAACAGCGGTCGCTGTTGGAGTTGGCCGAGTGCGACGCGGAGATCAGCCGGGTCGAGCACCGCGCCAAGAATCTGCCCGAGCAGACGGCCCTGGAGAACGCGCAGGCTGTCCTGCGAGAGGCCACCGACCGGCTGGGCGCGGTGCAACTCGCCCTGGAAGACATCGACGCCCAGGTCAAGAAGTCCGAAACCGAGATCGACGGCGTGCGCCAACGTGAGGACCGCGACCGCGCGCTGCTCAGCAGCGGCACGGTGGATGCCAAGCAGTTGACCGAGCTCCAGCACGAGCTCGACACGCTGCAACGGCGACAGGCCAGTCTGGAGGACACGCTGCTGGAGGTGATGGAACGGCGCGAGGAGCTCGCCGCTGACCAGGAGCGTGAGCTGGCCGCGATCGATGACCTGCAGACGTCGGTGACCGACGCGCAGCGTGCCCATGAGACGGCGCGCGCCGAGGTGGATCAGCGTCGCCATCAGTTGGTGTCCCGGCGCGACGAGCTCAGCGCCGGGATCGACGAGGCGCTGCTGTCGCTCTACGAACGCCAGCGGTCCCGCACCGGAGTCGGTGCCGGGGCCCTCCAGGGCCGCCGGTGCGGGGCGTGTCGCCTGGAGATCGACAAGGGTGAACTGGCGCGTATCGCGGCCGCCGACGACGACGAGGTACTGCGCTGCCCGGAGTGCTCGGCGATTCTGTTGCGGGTCAAAGGCTCCGGCGCGTGAGGGTGCGTGTGGAGGCCGACGGCGGCTCGCGGGGCAACCCGGGTCCGGCCGGTTACGGCGCGGTCGTGTGGGACGCCGACCGATCCGCAGTGCTGGCCGAGGCGAAATCAGCGATCGGGACGGCCACCAACAACGTTGCCGAGTACCGGGGGCTGATCGCCGGGCTGGAGGCCGCGGCGGGCCTGGGGGCCGACGAGGTCGACGTGTTCATGGACTCCAAGTTGATCGTCGAGCAGATGGCCGGCCGGTGGCGCGTCAAGCATCCCGACCTGGCCCCGCTGCACCGGCAAGCCGCACAGCTCGCGCGCGGTTTCGCCCGCGTCGGGTACTCCTGGATCCCGCGCGAGCAGAACAGCGACGCCGACCGCCTGGCCAACCAGGCGATGGACGCCGCTTCCGGCGCCGAGGCCGACGACGGTCCGCCCGCCAACACCTCAGCTGGCACCGAGGCCGACGACGGTCCGCCCGCCCACACCGAAGTGGTCACCAACCCGGCCGGCTGGACCGGCGCCCAGGGCGCCCCGACCCGGTTGCTGCTGTTACGGCACGGCCAGACCGACCTGTCGGTGCAGCGCCGCTACTCCGGGCGGGGCAACCCGGCCCTGACCGAGCTGGGCACCCGCCAGGCCGATGCGGCAGCGCGCTATCTCGGCCGGCAGGGTGGGATCGACGCGGTCGTGTCGTCGCCGTTGCAGCGCGCCTACGACACCGCGCAGGCGTCGGCCAAGGCGCTCGGCCTCGACGTCACCGTCGACGACGACCTGATCGAGACCGATTTCGGCGACTGGGAGGGCCTGACCTTCCGGGAGGCCTCCGAGCGGGATCCACAGCTGCACGGGAAATGGCTGCGCGACACCGCGGTGCCGCCTCCGCAGGGGGAGAGCTTCGATGCCGTCGCCGCACGCGTGCGCGCCGCCCAGCAGCGCCTCGCCGAGCAGTACGCCGGCCGGACGGTGCTGGTGGTCTCGCATGTCACGCCCATCAAGACACTGCTGCGGCTGGCGCTCGATGCCGGTCCGGCGATGCTGTACCGGCTGCACCTGGATCTGGCGAGCCTGTCGATCGCGGAGTTCTACCCCGACGGCGCGGCATCGGTGCGGCTGGTGAACCAGACGTCCTACTTGTGATCGGTGTGCAGATGCACGCGTTCGCCATGCAGGCCCAACAGAGCGATCGCCTCCACAGCACCGTCGACGGCGCCGAACCAGTGGGGCGTCCACGTCGAGAACTCCACTGCCTCACCGGGTTCGATGGTGAAGTCGCGCTCACCTAGCAGAAGCCTCAGCCGACCGGACAACACATACATCCAGTCGTGACCCTCGTGCACCGGTAGCTCCGCCGGTGGTGTGCGACGGCGCGCGCTGATGCGGATCTTGTAGGCGTGCAGACCGCCGGCCGGGCCGTCACCGGTCAACGGCCAGAACGTGATCTGGTTTCGGGTGTGCGCGCCGCCGCGCACGCGGGGATCGTCGACCTCGGGTGCCCGCAGCAGTTCGTCGGCGCTGACCGACAAGGCCGACGCCAGGCGGGGGAGGTGATCCAAAGCCAGCCGCCGCTTCCCGGATTCCAGTCTGCTCAGCGTGGAGACGTCGATGGCCGAGCGGGTCGCGACATCGTCCAGCGTCATCCCCCGCTGCAACCGCAACTGCCGCAGCCGCTGCCGAACCCGGGCGTCGACATCGTCGTCCTTTGCCTGCATGGCAAAAGAGATTGGCATGATGTACCGCGGCGGGCAAGCTCGAAGCATGGACAACGAATGGGAATGTGTGATCGTCGGCGGCGGTGCCGCCGGGCTGAGCGCCGCCCTGGTGCTCGGCCGTGCCCGGCGACGCACCTTGCTGATCGACGCCGGCGGGCAGAGTAACCGTGCGGCGCACGGCATCGGCGGGCTGCTGGGTTTCGACGGGGTACCACCGGCAGAGCTGTACGCCAGGGGGCGTCGCGAGCTGGAGCGCTACCCGTCGGTCGAGGTGCGCGACGGCGAGGTCCGCGCCGCCGCGGCCGGCGACGGCATCACCCTCGACCTTGCCGATGGAGCCGGTGTGCACATCCGCCGTCTGCTGTTGGCCACCGGTATGCGCTACGACTATCCCGATTTACCCGGGCTGGCGCCGCTGTGGGGGCGCTCGGTGTTCCACTGCCCGTTCTGCCACGGCTGGGAGGTTCGCGACCAGCCGCTGGCCGTGCTCGCGCAGGGGGAGCGTGCCGTGCACATGGCGACCCTGCTGCGCGGGTGGAGCGACGACGTGGTGTTGCTGACCGGTGGCCCGGCCGACCTCAGCGACGACGACCGCGCCCGACTCGACATTGCCGGGATACCCATCGACGAGCGGAAGGTTCGTGAACTCGATTCTGCGGCAGGGGAGTTGCACGCGGTGGTCTTCGACGACGGAGCGCGGCTGCCCCGCAGCGCCCTGCTGGTCGCCGCAGAGCTGCGTCAGCGCAGCGGCCTGGCCGCGCAACTCGGGGTGAAACTCGTTGCAACGGGGCCGGTATCACCGGAAGCGGTCGATGTCGACCCGCTGTACCGCACCTCCGTGCCGGGGGTATTCGCCGCCGGGGACGTGTGTGCGCAGATGCCGCAGATCGCGGCTGCCGTCGCCGCCGGCTCGGCAGCGGCGGTATCGGTCATGGCAGGTATCACGGAGGAACGATGACACCAGCAGACCACAGGTCCGGCACCGAGCCGGCAGGCAAGTCAGGCACCGAGTCGTCGGACAATTCAGTCACAGAGTGGTCAGACAAGTCCGATAAGGATCACTGGGAGGAGCGCTACCGCCAGCGCGAACGCATCTGGAGCGGGCGGGTCAACGCCCGCCTCGCCGAGGTCGTCGCCGACGTGAGACCTGGGCGGGCGCTGGACCTCGGCTGCGGGGAAGGCGCAGACACGATGTGGCTGGCCGAACACGGCTGGCATGTCGTCGGGGTGGACATCTCGGAGACCGCGCTGAGCCGCGCAGCCGCCGACGCAGCCGCGCGGGGGCTTTCCGAACAGGTGGACTTCGTGCAGATGAACCTGGCGGAGGACTTCCCCGCGGGATCGTTCGATCTCGTGTCGGCACAGTTCCTGCATTCGATGGTGCACCTGGACCGAGACCCGATCTTCGCCGCCGCCGCCGGAGCCGTGGCGCCCGGCGGGACACTGCTCATCGTCGATCATGGCGCTTCGCCACCGTGGGCGGACCCCGCCGCACACGACCACGTTTTTCCCAGCGTCGAAGAGGTTCTGGACTCGATCGACCTCGGTGACGACCCGTGGGAGCGGGTTCGTGTCGAGGCGGTGGACCGCGACGCTGTCGGCCCGGATGGGCATCAGGCGGTGCTCACCGACAACCTGATCGTGCTGCGGCGGGTGCGGTAGGAGCTCGCGTCGGGAGCTTCCACCTGCGGCGACGCTATTGGCGACTCGCAGCCGGGGGTCGGCACCTAGATTGCGTCCAGGGCTGTGGACGGCCAGCCGTGCACGACCCTGACCGCAATATGGAGACCGACAGCGAGAGCATTACCGGAATCGGGTCCGGAACCAGTACGTTGATCAGGCGGATGAGCTGGCTGGGCGGCCGCGGCACCTCGGTGTCGAGGAAAGTCCGGACTTCACAGAGCAGGGTGATTGCTAACGGCAATCCGAGGCGACTCGCGGGAAAGTGCCACAGAAAACAGACCGCCACCACGGAACCTTCGGGCGATGCGGTGGTAAGGGTGAAACGGTGCGGTAAGAGCGCACCAGCATCCCGGGTGACCGGGGTGGCTAGGCAAACCCCACCCGAAGCAAGGCCAAGAAGGCCGCAACCTGGTTGCGGTCGCGCAGGTGCTCGAGGGTTGCTCGCCCGAGCCTGCGGGTAGGCCGCTCGAGGCACCCGGTGACGGTGTGTCCAGATGGATGGTCGCCGCCTCGCCGCCGCGGTTCTCTGCGGCGGTGCGGAACAGAATCCGGCTTACAGGCCAGCTCATCCGCCCTTCGCGGCGCTTCGCATCGACTTGTCCAGCTGCCGCAGCGCATCCTCGATCTGGGCCTCACAGCGTCGGGCGAGGTCGTCTTCCTGCTGGTAGAGCAGCCCGTAGGTGAAGGTGTCCTCACCGGCGGCATGGGCCACCGCGGCCTGGCGGCTCAGATGGGATCGGCTCACCACGCTGTCCTGATGATCGCCCAGCAGCGTCTGGATGACCTTGGCCCGGTCGGCGACCCGGTTCGCGCCCGTCGCGGAGGCCGTGTAGCGAAGCTGCTTGGCACGCTTGCGGATCCGGTGCAACGCCTCGTCGCCGTCGACGCCGGGGTCCTGCGCGGCCACGCGGGCCGCCTTGGCCGCCTTGCGGACCCGGCGATACGCCGAGTCGATCGTGGCGTCGGCCGGCTGCTCACCGGGCGCGGCCGGGGCAGGCGGTTCCGCGGCGGTGAGGGCCTCCAGGGCGTCCAGCAGCCGGAAGTACCGCGGCGACCGCATCGCAGTCAACGACCGCCGCCATCCGGTCTGGTAGCGCTTCTTGGCGCCCTCCACCAGGCGGTCCCGCACCGGCCCACGCACGTTCGCCTCCGGTAGCGCATCCAGGGCCCGCTCGTAGCGTTCGGCGAGGACCTCCGCGTCGCGGGCCACCCCCAGCACCGCCGCGAGCTCGCGGAGTTCGCCGAGGATCCAGTCGTCGTCGGAGATGCCGAACGACCCCTCCGAGGACTGCAGCAAGCTACGGATCTTTCGGGTGGTCACCCGCATCTGATGCACCGAGTCGTAGACATCGGAGCGCACCGCGCGGTCCCACTCCACCAGTTCCTCGACGTGACCGGCCACCGCCCGGTGCAGAGGATCCGAGGACACCGGCCGCTGCTGCTCGTCGGCGGAGCCGCTCGAGGCCAACACCCGGGCCAGCTTCGAACCGTGCCCGGCCGGCAGTGCACCGGCGTCGAACAGCCGGTTGGCCAGCCGGTCGAGCAGCGCGGGATCTGCGCCGTCGGCCAACTCGAGCTCCCACTCGCGCCACTGCACCTCGTCGCCGCCTTCGGCGCTGGCCGTGACCCGGTCGTCGCAGAACTCAGCGACCACCGACCCGTCGTGGCCGTAGAGCAACTCGATGGTCCTGGCCGTGCTGATGCGAGCCACCGGGGCCAGCGGACGGTCGCGCACGATGGCGAGCACCACGTCCCGCAACGCATCCGGAACGGCCTCGCCCTCCAAGGGCATCCGGACTTCGGTGCGGGTGTCGGCGCCCGCCGGCAGTTTGAGGTGCCACCCGGCGTCCGATCCGCCGGTCCGCCGGCGCAATGTGATCTTGTGTCGGGCCAGGTCACGGCTCGGTGTGTCGAAGTAGACAGCATCCAGCGACTGTGACGGCGACCGCTCGACGCGCGACACCAGCGACAACCCGTCGAACGAGGGGGACACGGTGGTCTCGACCACCTCGAATTTGCGCTCGGTCTCCGTGTACCTGGAGGTTTCGGGCGATGTGGCGGCCATGGTCACCTTTGTCCGGGGGCGTGTCGGGGACCAACAGCGTGCCATATCCGGGTGAACCGGCGGCATGCGCGGGATGTGATCTTGTCCGCCACACCGGGCGTTCTTGCCACAAGATCAAATGGATATCTCTTAATATTGTCTTATGAACCGGGAGATGAGACTCGAGGATTACCTGGACCCCGAGGGCAACATCGCGATCCCCGCGGGAGTGACGCTGACGTCGTTCCTGGAACGCAATGTCGCCGCCTTCGGCGACACCCCTGCCTACCGCTACCTCGACTTCGACCACGACCGCACGGTCGAGCTGACCTGGTCGCAGATGGGCCCCCGACTACGCGCGGTCAGCGCACGTCTGCAACAGATCACCCAGCCCGGCGACCGCGTCGCGATCCTCGCCCCGCAGGGCGTCGACTACGTCATCGGATTCTTCGCCGCCATCCAGGCCGGCGCCATCGCCGTCCCACTGTTCGCTCCCGAGCTACCCGGCCACACTGAGCGTCTCGACGCGGTGCTCGGTGACGCCGAGCCGACCGTGGTGCTCACCACCACCCCGGCCGCCGCGGCCGTCGGCGACTTCCTGCGCACGCTGCCCCGAGACCGCCGGCCCAGGATGATCGCGATCGATGCCCTGCCGGACTCCGTCGGCGCCGCGTTCACGCCCACGCCGCTGGACACTGATGCGATCGCGTACCTGCAGTACACCTCCGGGTCCACCCGCACCCCTGCCGGTGTGGAGATCACCCATCGCGCGGCGTGCACCAACGTCGTCCAGATGATCTTGTCGGTCGGCCTGGACTGGAACATCCGCAGCGTGAGCTGGCTGCCGCTGTTCCACGACATGGGGCTGCTGATGATCATGTTCCCCGCCCTGTGTGGCGGCCACATCACGTTGATGTCGCCGGTGGCGTTCGTACGGCGACCGTATCGGTGGATCCGGGAGCTGGGCGCCTCGGACGCCCCGACCTTCGCAGCCGCGCCCAACTTCGCCTTCCAGCTCGCCGCCCAGCGAGGGCTACCGCCGGCCGGGGAGACCCTGGACCTCAGCAACGTCGCCGGACTGATCAACGGTTCCGAACCGGTGAGCATCGCCGCGGTCGACCAGTTCACCGCTGCGTTCGCGCCCTACGGTCTGAAGGCGACCGCCATCAAGCCGTCCTACGGCATGGCCGAGGCCACCCTGTTCGTGTCCACCACCGACGCGCACGCGCGGCCGACGGCGGTCTACCTCGATCGCGCCGAACTCGGCGCCGGCCGCGCCGTCGAGGTCCCCGCAGACCAGCCGGGGGCAGTCGCCCAGGTGTCCTGCGGCACCGTCGCCCGCAGCCAGTGGGCCGTCATCGTCGACGCCCAGACCGACAGCGAGTTGCCCGACGGCCACGTCGGCGAGATCTGGTTGCACGGCGACAACATCGGCCACGGATACTGGCGCCGGACCGAGGAAACCGAGCTGACCTTCCAGAACAAGCTGCAGTCGCGCCTGCAGTACCACAGTCACGCCGAAGGTAGCGCCGAAAGCGGGTTGTGGTTGCGCACCGGAGATCTCGGCGTCTACCACGACGGTCAGCTCTACATCACCGGGCGGGTCAAGGACCTGATCATCGTCGACGGCCGAAACCATTACCCGCAGGACATCGAGGCGACCGTGGCCGAAGCCGCCACGGCAGTGCGTGCGGGATACGTGGCGGCGTTCCCGGTACCGGCGCAAGACGGCCGCGAAGAGGTTGTCATCGTCGCCGAGCGCGCCGCCGGAGCGGGACGTGCCGAGGCCGCCCCGATCGTGGAGGCGATCCGCGCCGCGGTGTCGCGACGCCACGCGGTTCCCATTGCCGACGTGAAACTCGTTGCCGCCGGTGCGATCCCGCGAACCACCAGTGGGAAGCTGGCGCGCCGGGCGTGCCGGGCGCGTTATCTCGACGGCACCCTGTAAGCCGCTCTGCGCCATGGCGGCCGCCACCACCCGACGGCACGCCGTTACAGTTCTGGCCGTGAGTGGATACCAGACCATCGCCGTCGAGCAGTCCGGTCCCGTCGCCCGGATCACGCTGAACCGCCCGGAGGCGGCCAACGGCATGAACGCCGCGCTGACCGCTGAGCTCGCCGACGCCGCAGCAGGCCTGGACCGGCCGGACGTCAAGGTCGTCGTCGTCACCGGATCGGGCCGCTTCTTCTGCGCCGGCGGCGATCTCAAGGAGTTCGCGTCGGCGGAACACCGCGGGCGGCACCTCAAAGGCGTCGCCGACAACCTGCACCGGGCCATCTCGACGTTCGCGAGAATGGACGCCGTGGTCATCACCGCGGTCAACGGTACGGCGGCGGGGGCGGGCTTCTCGCTGGCGGTCACCGGTGACCTGGTCCTTGCCGCCGAATCGGCGTCGTTCACGATGGCCTACACCCGCGTCGGGCTCAGCCCCGACGGCAGCTCGTCGTACTACCTGCCCCGGCTCATCGGCATCGCCCGGACCAAACAGCTGATGTTGACCAACCGCACGCTCTCGGCGCAGGAGGCGCTGTCCTGGGGGCTGCTGACCGAGGTCGTGGCTGACGACCATCTGGCCGCCCGCGCCGACGAACTGGCCGATCAGATGGCCGCCACCGCCGCCGGCTCCAACGGCGGAGTGAAAGCGCTGCTGCTGGGCAGCTTCGCCAACGGCCTCGAAGAACAGATGGAACTCGAAGGCCGGCTGATCGCGGCGCGCGCCGAAACCGCCGAGGGCCGCGAGGGCGTCGACGCGTTCCTGGCCAAGCGCCCGCCCAAGTTCTAGAAGGAGGACGACGATCAAGCGGCGAGGGACGAGCCGCGTTGAGAAGTCCGACCGACTAGAAGGAGGACGACGATCAAGCGGCGAGGGACGAGCCGCGTTGAGAAGTCCGACCGACTAGAAGGAGTGCTCTTCGGCGGGGAAGGCCCCGCTGGCGACCTCGTCGGCGTACTGGGTGGCCGCGCGGCGCAACTCCTCGCCGACGGCGCCGAAACGCTTGACGAACTTCGCGGTCCGACCGGTGGTCAGACCGGCCATGTCCTGCCACACCAGCACCTGGGCGTCACAGTTGGGGCCCGCACCGATGCCGACGGTCGGGATCGTCAACTTGCCGGTGATCTGCGTGGCCAACTCGGCGGGCACCATCTCCATCACCACGGCGAAGGCGCCGGCCTCCTGGACGGCGATCGCGTCGTGGATGGTCTGCTCGGCGGCGTCGCCGCGCCCCTGCACCCGGAACCCGCCCAGGCCGTTGACGCTCTGCGGGGTGAACCCGATGTGGGCCATGACCGGGATGCCGGCGGCGGTGAGCGCAGCGATCTGGTCGGCCACTCGCTCGCCGCCTTCGAGCTTGACGGCGTGTGCACCGGTCTCCTTGAGGAACCGGGTCGCCGTCGCGAGCGCCTGTGCGGCGCCGGCTTCGTAGCTGCCGAAGGGCAGATCGGCGATCACCAACGCGTGCGGCGCACCCCGCACGACGCCGCGGACCAGCGGGATCAACTCATCGATGGAGATCGGAACCGTGGTGTCGTAGCCGTACACCACGTTGGCGGCTGAGTCGCCGACCAGCAGCACCGGAATCTCGGCTTCGTCGAACGCAGCGGCGGTGGAGTAGTCGTACGCGGTGAGCATCGCCCACTTGTGGCCCTCGGCCTTCCACTTGTGCAGGTGGTGGGTCCGGACTTTCACACGCGGTTTCGTCGAATCGGCGACAGCACCGTAAACGGCCTGTTCAGACATCATTGTCCCCTCATCGGGTGGGTCGTTTCGAATCCTCGAGGCCACCAGATCGGGGTCCCCGGGTTTCGCTGACCGTCTCAGTCTGCCACTGCATCACCAGAAGTTGAACGGGACGTTAAGTGGATTTCCTCACACCCGCTGTGCACGCGCCTACGATCGGCGACATGCCCGGACTCCAGCGGCTGAGCGGACTCGACGCCAGCTTCCTGTATCTCGAAACCGCGGTGCAGCCGCTGCATGTGTGTTCGATCCTCGAACTGGACACCTCGACGATGCCGGGCGGCTACACCTTCGACCGGTTGCGCGACGGGCTGGCGCTGCGGATCAAGGCGATGCCCGAGTTCCGGGAGAAGGTCGCCGACAACCGGTTCAACCTCGATCACCCGGTGTGGGTGGAGGACAAGGACTTCGACGTCGACCGGCACCTGCACCGCATCGGGCTGCCGTCTCCGGGGGGACGCACCGAACTGTCGGAGATCGCCGGGCACATCGCGTCGCTGCCGCTGGACCGCACCCGTCCGCTGTGGGAGATGTGGGTCATCGAGAACATCGCCGGGACCGACGCGCAGAACGGTGGGCGCATCGCGGTGATGACGAAGGTGCACCATGCCGCCGTCGACGGGGTGACCGGCGCCAACCTGATGTCGAAGCTGTGCACCACCGAACCCGATGCCCCGCCGCCCGATCCTGTCGAGGCGAGTGGGCAGGGCAGCGACCTGGAGATCGCGGTCAGCGGGGCGGTGCGCTTCGCGGCCCGTCCGTTGAAGCTGGCCAACGTCGTGCCGACCACGGTGTCCTCGGTGATCGACACCGTGCGCCGTGCACGCAACGGTTCGGCGATGGCGCCGCCGTTCGCCGCCCCGAGGTCGGCGTTCAACGCCAACGTCACCGCGCACCGCAACGTCGCTTTCGCGCAACTCGACCTCGAGGACATCAAGACCGTCAAGAACCACTTCGGGGTCAAGGTCAACGACGTGGTGATGGCGCTGGTCTCGGGGGTGCTGCGCAAGTTCCTGCTCGACCGCGGCGAGCTGCCGGAGAATTCGCTGGTCGCCATGGTGCCGGTGTCGGTGCACGACAAGTCGGATCGGCCCGGGCGCAACCAGGTCTCCGGGATGTTCTCCCGGTTGGAGACCAGCATCGAGGACCCCGCCGAGCGGCTCATGGCCATCGCCGAAGCCAATTCGGTTGCCAAGCAACACAGTTCCGCGATCGCGGCCACGCTGCTGCAGGACTGGACCCAGTTCGCCGCCCCGGCGGTCTTCGGCACGGCGATGCGGGTGTATGCCAGCAGCCGCCTCTCCGGAGCTCGGCCGGTGCACAACCTGGTGGTCTCCAACGTTCCGGGCCCGCAGGTGCCGCTGTTCCTGCTGGGCTGCGAGGTCAAGGCGATGTATCCGCTGGGCCCGATCTTCCACGGCTCCGGACTGAACATGACCGTGATGTCGCTGTCGGGCAATCTCGACGTCGGGATCGTGTCCTGCCCGGAGTTGCTGCCGGACTTGTGGGACATGGCCGACGACTTCGAAGTCGCGCTCAAGGAGTTGCTCGACGCGACCCGCTAACCGGCTTCGCCAGGGCAGATGCCCGGTCATGGCAGCATGTGGTGCCATGAGGCTCTTCACCCGGGTCCTTCGATCCGGTCTGACACTGACCACCGCGGCGATTGTGGTTGCCGGATGCAGCACGGTGGTCGAGGGCCGCGCGCGTATCGCCGTCCCCCGGCCGGGCTCGCCCATCGAGTGGGCGCCGTGCGAGGTCGGTCCTTCTGATCAATCCCGCATCCCTCCCGGCGCCGAGTGCGGGCTGCTGTCGGTGCCGGTCAATTGGGACAACGCCGAGGACCCCAACGGCGAGGTCATCCAGCTGGCGATGATGCGTTTCCCGGCCACCGGGGACAAGATCGGCTCGCTGGTCATCAATCCGGGTGGGCCGGGGGAGTCCGGCGTCAAGGCCGCCGTCTCGATGGTGACGACGCTGCCCGAGTCGGTGCGCGAGAGGTTCGACCTCGTCGGATTCGATCCCCGCGGCGTCGCGAACTCGGCGCCGGCGCTGTGGTGCAACAGCGACGCCGACAACGACCGGCTGCGCGCCGACAACGTCGTGGAGTACACCCCGGAGGGGGTGGCGCACATCGAGAAGCTGACCAAGGAGTTCGTCGACCGCTGCGTCGAGAAGATGGGCAAGAACTTCCTGGCCAACGTCGGCACCGCCAGCGTGATCAAGGATCTCGACGCGATCCGGGCGGCGCTGGGGGACGAGAAGCTGACCTACCTGGGCTACTCCTACGGCACCCGGATCGGCGCCGGCTACGCCGAGGCATACCCCGAGCGGGTGCGCGCGATGATCCTCGACGGCGCCGTCGACCCCAACGCTGACCCCGTGGAAGCCGATGTGCGCCAGGCCGCGGCGTTTCAGCAGGCGTTCGACGACTACGCCGCCGACTGCGCACAGAGCCCGGACTGTCCGTTGGGCACCGACCCGGACAAGGCCGTCGAGGTGTATCAGGACCTGGTGGAGCCGTTGGTCGAGAATCCGGCCGAGACCGACGACCCGCGCGGGTTGAGCTACAACGACGCCATCGTCGGTACGATCCTTCCGCTGTATTCGCCGAGCCTGTGGCGACATCTCACCCAGGGCCTGACCGAGCTGCAGGACGGCCGCGGCGACACCATGCTCACGCTGGCCGATCTCTACATGGGTCGCGACGCGCAGGGGCGGTACAACAATTCGACCGACGCGCGGGTGGCGGTCAACTGTGTCGACAAGCCGGCCATCACCGACCGCGAGACCATCGTCGAGCAGGACCGCCGAATCAGGGAAGCCGCGCCCTTCATGAGCTACGGCGAATTCACCGGCTATGCGCCGATGTCGACGTGCGGCTTCTGGCCGGTCCCGCCGACCAGCACCCCACACGAGATCAAGGTCAACGGGTTGCCGCCGATCCTGGTGGTGTCCACCACCAACGACCCGGCGACTCCGTACCAGGCTGGTGTCGACCTGGCCAAGCAGCTGGGCGGCACGCTGTTGACCTACGAGGGAACCCAGCACACCGTGGTGTTGCAGGGCGACTCCTGCGTCGACGAGATCTCCGCGGAGTACCTCATCGACCTGACGGTGCCGCCGCCGGGCACCCGATGCTGACGCTGAGCGTCGTCACCGAAGCCGATCTGCCCGAGCTGATGCCGTTGATGCGCGGCTACTGCGACTTCTATCGGGTCGACCCGGCCGATGATCAGCTCGCGGCGATGTCGCGGTCGCTGATCGCTCAGCCACAGGAAGGTCTCCAGTTGATCGCCCGCGACGCCGATGCAACGGCGGTGGGCTTCGCGACGATCTTCTGGACATGGCAGACGCTGTACGCCGCTCGGGTCGGCGTGCTCAACGACCTCTACGTCGCTCCCGGGTTCCGCGGTGGCGGCGCGGGCCGCGAGCTCATCGCCGCCGGCCTGCAGCGCTGCCGCGAGCGCGGCGCGGCGAAGCTGGTGTGGGAGACCGCGCCGGACAACGTGGTCGCACAACGGCTTTACGACGCGCTGGGCGCCGAGAAGTCGACGTGGCTGACCTACGAGCTCGACGCCGGATAACGGCCCGGTCTCTGTTGGAGCCCAGGGGAAGACCCGGGTCCGGGTCGCGTGACACGATGGCTGCCATGTGGCGGGTGGGTTGGCTGTTGATGGCGTGCGTGCTGGTGTCGGCGACGCTGAGCCCCCAGGCGGTAGCGGCGCCGCAGCCCGTCTGGACGTCGTGTTCACCGTGGATCGGCGACGCCTCCCGGGTGCCCACCGCCGAGTGCGGCACCGTCGCCGTTCCCGTCGATTACGCGAATCCTGAAGGGCCGCAAGCCCAGTTGGCGGTGATCAGGGTGCCGGCCAGCGGGCCCAAGATCGGCATGCTGATCGTCAACCCCGGCGGCCCGGGAGCCTCGGCCGTCGACACCGTGGCCGGAATGGCGGCCGCGCTGGCCGGAAGCCCGATCACCACCGGCTTCGATCTCGTCGGCATCGACCCACGCGGCGTCGGACACTCGACCCCGGAACTGCGGTGCCGCACCGACGCCGAGTTCGACGCGGATCGCGCCGAACCGATGGTCGACTACAGTCCGGCCGGGGTGGCCCACATCGAAGAACTCAACCGGGAGTTCGCCGCGCAGTGTCTCAACCGGATGGGGGCGGACTTCCTGGCCAACATCGGCACCGCGGCCGGCGTCCGGGACATGGACGTGGTGCGCGCCGCGCTGGGCGAGGAGCAGATCAACTATCTCGGTTTCTCCTACGGCTCCCAGCTCGGCGCCGCCTACGCCGAGCAGTACCCCGACCGGGTGCGGGCCATGGTGCTCGACGGCGCCATCGATCCCAGCCTGGATCCGATCACCAAGAGCATCAACCAGATGGCCGGCTTCCAGCGCGCCTTCGACAAGTACGCCGCGGACTGTGCCCTGTCCGAGGGGTGCCCGCTGGGCAGCGACCCTGCCCAATTCGTCACCCGCTTCCGGCAGTTGGTGGACCCGCTGGTGTCCAATCCCGCCGCGACGTCGGACCCGAGACCGCTGGGCTATCAGGACGCCATCACCGGCACGGCGAGCGCGCTGTACTCGCCCCGGTACTGGACCTACCTGACCAGTGGATTGCTGGGCCTGCAGCGCGGCACCGACCCGGTCGACCTGCTGTTGCTCGCCGACGACTACCAGCGCCGCGACAAGGCCGGGCACTATCAGAACCGCCAGGACGCCTTCACCGCCATCCGCTGCGTCGACGCGGTGTACCCGACCGACCCCGCGGTGTGGGCCGAGGCGGACCGCCGCATCCGGCAGGTCGCCCCGTTCAGCGCCTACGGGTCGTTCACCGGTTTCGCCCCGCGCGACGAATGCGCGCTGTGGCCGGTGCCCGCCACGTCGGCGGCGCACCCGGCGACCTCTCCGGGGCCGGGCAAGGTGGTTGTGGTGTCCACCACCGGGGACCCGGCGACACCGTACGAATCCGGTGTCGCCCTGGCCCGCCAGATGGGTGCGTCGCTGATCAGTTTCGACGGCGCCCAGCACACCGTGGTGTTCAACGGGGACGCCTGCGTGGACACCGCGATCGTCGACTTCCTCGTCGACTCTGCGCTGCCGCCGCCCAATCTGCAGTGTTAGCTCACCGGCGCGGCTGAGATGCGGTGCGGCCGATGAACACGCCGGCGGAGTGCGAGCGCAGGAAGTCGACCTGCTCGCGATGCATCTGGGCGGGCAGTTCGGTGAACCAGCGCGCGTCGGCGGCTTCGTCGTCGGCGTGTGGGACGCCGGTGTAGTCGACGACGTCGAACGCGATGCCCACCGGCGAGTCCAGGCCGTTCTCGTGATGGCTGGGGTACTCGATGTAGCCCAACGGGTGTGCGGCGACCACGTCGATGCCCACCTCCTTGGCCGCGACGCGACGCACGGCGTCGACCATTTTTTCTCCGAACCGGACCGTTCCGCCTGGTAGATGCCACAGTCCGCGGCACGGCTCGATGTCGCGCAGCGTGAGCAGCACCCCCGCCGGTGACCGGACCACGACTTCGACAGTCAGTCGGGGGACTTTGCTGTAGATGTCGCGGAACTCGTCGCGAGTCAGCGGGTGGGGGTGATCGCTCATCGGGGTGTCTCGCTGCCTCGGTCTCCGGCGGGTCTTTCGCCAGTTCAGACGTAACCGGATACCCGAACCGGAGCGTCCGGACGTAACACGGATTTAACAGGCGGAACCTACGCTCGCGGGCATGGATCGGCAGAAGGAATTCGTGCTGCGCACTCTGGAGGAGCGCGACATCCGCTTCGTCCGGTTGTGGTTCACCGACGTGCTCGGATTCCTCAAGTCCGTGGCGATCGCGCCCGCCGAACTCGAGGGTGCCTTCGAGGAGGGCATCGGATTCGACGGCTCGGCCATCGAGGGGTTTGCCCGCGTGTCCGAGGCCGACATGGTCGCCCGACCCGATCCGTCGACGTTCCAGGTGCTGCCCTGGACCTCCAGCGCCGGCGAGCATCACTCGGCGCGGATGTTCTGCGACATCACGATGCCCGACGGTTCGCCGTCGTGGGCGGACTCGCGGCACGTGCTGCGTCGTCAGCTCTCGAAGGCCAGCGACCTCGGTTTCACTTGCTATGTCCATCCCGAGATCGAGTTCTTCCTCCTCAAGCCCGGCCCCGACGACGGCAGCGAGCCCGAGCCCGCGGACAACGGCGGCTACTTCGACCAGGCTGTGCACGCCACCGCGCCGAACTTCCGCCGCCACGCGATCGACGCGCTCGAGCAGATGGGCATCTCGGTCGAGTTCAGCCACCACGAAGGCGCGCCCGGGCAGCAGGAGATCGACCTGCGCTACGCCGACGCGCTGTCGATGGCCGACAACGTGATGACGTTCCGCTACGTCGTCAAGGAGGTCGCCCTCGGGGACGGGGTGCGGGCCTCGTTCATGCCCAAGCCGTTCGCCGAGCACCCGGGATCGGCGATGCACACCCACATGAGCCTGTTCGAAGGCGAGAACAACGCCTTCCACAGCCCGGAAGACCCCCTGCAGCTCTCCGAGGTCGGAAAGTCCTTCATCGCAGGCATTCTCGAGCATGCCACCGAGATCAGCGCGGTCACCAACCAATGGGTCAACTCCTACAAGCGGCTGGTGCACGGCGGTGAGGCCCCGACCGCGGCGTCCTGGGGTGCGGCCAACCGCTCGGCGCTGGTGCGGGTGCCGATGTACACCCCGCACAAGGCGTCGTCGCGGCGCATCGAGGTGCGCAGCCCCGACTCGGCGTGCAACCCCTACCTGACGTTCGCGGTGTTGCTGGCCGCCGGGCTGCGCGGGGTGGAGAAGGGCTACACGCTGGGACCGCAGGCCGAGGACAACCTGTGGAGCCTGACCTCAGAGGAGCGTCGCGCGCTGGGGTACAAGGAGCTGCCCGGCAGCCTGGGTGTCGCGCTGACGGAGATGGAGAATTCCGAACTGGTCGCCGAAGCGCTCGGCGAGCACGTCTTCGACTTCTTCCTGCGCAACAAGCGCACCGAGTGGGAGAACTACCGCAGTCACGTCACTCCGTTCGAGCTGAAGACGTATCTGTCGCTGTAGGGATTTCGCCCTGCACTAGATTCTCAAGGGTGGCCAAACCCGCGACGCAGCGACCCAAGCTGCCCGGCGTCGGTCGGCTCGGGCTGGTGGAGTCGACCGCGCAGGCCGACCTGGACCGGCTCGGGTGGAACACCGACGCCCACGTGGAACTGTTGTGGTCGCTGTCGCGGGCCCCCGACGCCGACACCGCGCTGCGCGCAATCACCCGCCTGGCCGAGGCGCTCGACTCGGGTTGGGACGAACTCGACAGCGCACTGCTGAAGGATCGCGGGCTACGCGGACGACTGTTCGCGGTCCTCGGGTCCTCGCTGGCGCTCGGTGATCACCTGATCGCCAACCCCGAGGCCTGGCATCTGTTGGCCGGCACCGTCACGCTGCCGACACCGGCGCAGCTGCACGAGATCTTCGCCGCCGAGGCCGACCAGCACGACGACGCGATCGCGGCGGTGTCTCCGCTTCGGGTGCTCTACCGCAGCCGGGTGATGGTGCTCGCCGCACTGGATCTGGCTCCGACCGTGGAGAACGAGCCGGTGCTGCCGTTCACCGAGGTCGGACGCCACCTGGCCGACCTCGCCGACGCCGCGCTGGGCGCGGCGTTGAGCGTGGTGAACCGCTCGGTGTGCGGCGCGGACACCCCGCCGGCGCTGGCCGTCGTCGCGATGGGCAAATGCGGCGCCCGCGAGCTGAACTACGTCAGCGACGTCGACGTCATCTTCGTCGCCGAAGACGGCTCCCACAGCAGCCTCGCCCTGGCGACCCGCATCGCCGGCGAGATGATGCGGCTGGCCTCCGACGCGTTCTTCGAGGTCGACGCGGCGTTGCGGCCGGAGGGTAAGCAGGGCCAGCTGGTGCGCTCATTGGACTCCCACGTCGCCTACTACCAGCGGTGGGCCAAGACCTGGGAGTTCCAGGCGCTGATGAAGGCGCGGCCCGCCGTCGGCGACATGGATCTGGGCAGGCGCTACCTCGAGGCTCTCGAGCCCATGGTGTGGACCGCCTGCGAGCGTGAGGATTTCGTGCCCGAGGTGCAGGCGATGCGCCGCCGGGTCGAGGAGCTGGTGCCGGCCGCGGTGCGCTCGCGCGAACTCAAGTTGGGCACCGGCGGCCTGCGGGACGTCGAGTTCGCCGTGCAGCTGCTGCAGCTGGTGCACGGACGCAACGACGAGTCATTGCACGTGGCGTCGACCGTCGAAGCGCTGACCGCGCTCGCCGACGGCGGGTACGTCGGCAGGGACGACGCGGCCAACATGACCGCCTCGTACGAGTTCCTGCGCCTGCTCGAGCACCGGTTGCAGCTGCAGCGTCTCAAGCGCACCCACATGCTGCCCGAATTCGACGACGACGAGGCGCTGCGCTGGCTGGCGCGCGCGGCGCACATGCGTCCCGACGGCCGCCACGACTCGCTGGGCGTGCTGCGGGAGGAGCTGCGGCGCCAGAGCCACCGGGTGTCGCGGCTGCACGCCAAGCTGTTCTACCAGCCCCTGCTGGAGTCGGTCGCCGAGGCGACGATGGGTCTCCCGGTCGGGATGAGCGCCAAAGCCGCCGAGCGTCAGCTCGCCGCTCTGGGTTACGAGGGTGCGGAGAGCGCGCTGACCCATCTGGCGGCGCTGACCGGCAGCAGCGGGCGCCGTGGCCGGGTGCAGCGGGTGCTGTTGCCGACACTGCTGGACTGGCTGTCCGACACCCCCGACCCGGACGCCGGGCTGCTGAACTACCGCCGCCTCAGCGACGCGATGGCCGACCACCGGTGGTATCTGGCAACGCTGCGCGACGAGGGGGCGGTTGCCAAACGGTTGATGCACGTGCTGGGCACCTCGGCCTACGTTCCGGAACTGCTCATGCACGATCCGGAAGTCATCCAGCTCTATGCCGACGGTCCGAACGGGCCCAAGCTGTGCGAGGCGGACCCCGAGGGGGTGGCCCGTTCGTTGGTTGCTTCGGCGGCACGGCACAGCGACCCGGCCCGGGCGATCGCCGCGGCACGGTCGCTGCGCCGCCGGGAACTGGCCCGCATCGCCTCGGCCGATCTGCTCGGCATGATGAGCGTCACCGCCGTGTGCAAGCAGCTCACCGCGGTGTGGGTGGCGGTGCTGCAGGCCGCCTTGGACGCAGTGATCCGGGCGAACTCCCCGGAGTCCGGTCCACCGGCCCGTATCGCGGTCATCGGGATGGGCCGCCTCGGTGGAGGAGAACTGGGGTACGGATCGGACGCCGACGTCATGTTCGTGTGCGAACCCAACGACGGGGTGGAGGAGTCGGCGGCGGTGCGCTGGTCGGTGACGGTGGCCGAGCAGGTGCGCTCACGATTGGGAACCCCGGGTGCCGACCCACCGCTGGAGGTGGACACGAACCTGCGTCCCGAGGGGCGCAGCGGCTCTCTGGTCCGCACGCTGTCGTCCTACCAGACCTACTACGCGCAGTGGGCGCAGCCGTGGGAGGTGCAGGCGCTGCTGCGGGCCCACCGGGTGGCCGGGGACCTCGAACTGGGCGAGAAGTTCCTGCTGATGATCGACAAGACCCGGTATCCGCCCGGCGGTGTGTCGGCCGAGACCGTACAGGAGATCAGGCGGATCAAGGCGCGGGTGGACGCCGAACGGCTGCCCCGCGGCGCCGACCCGAACACCCACACCAAGCTCGGCCGCGGCGGGTTGGCCGACATCGAGTGGACCGTCCAGTTGCTGCAGTTGCGGTATGCGCACAAGATCCCCGCACTGCACAACACCTCGACGCTGGACAGCCTGGCCGCGATCGGCGCAGCCGAATTGATCGCCGAGGGCGACATCGAACTGCTGCGTGACGCGTGGCTGACCGCGACCAAGGCGCGCAATGCGCTGGTGCTGGTGCGTGGCAAGCCGACCGACCAGCTGCCGGGGCCGGGACGTCTGCTCAACGCCGTGGCGACCGCGGCCGGCTGGCCTGACGGGGACGGCGGCGAGTTCCTGGACAACTATCTGCGGGTGACACGACGGGCGAAGGCCGTGGTCCGCAAGGTTTTCGGAGGCTGAGCCGACTCATGGATGTGGAGGCTGAGCCGACTCATGGGTGTGGAGGCTGAGCCGACTCATGG
The DNA here is from genome assembly GCF_010728325.1 of Mycolicibacterium poriferae. The sequence goes on along the minus strand of NZ_AP022570.1, from coordinate 4,068,360 downwards.
GTGTGGAGGCTGAGCCGACTCATGGGTGTGGAGGCTGAGCCGACTGATGGATGTGGAGGCTGAGCCGAGTCATGGATGCAGCGGCTGAGTCGACTTGTGGATGTGGAGGATTGGTGTGAGTTTTCCGTTCGATGTGATCAGCGGTGAAGAGTACGACCGCCAGCGGGCCAGCTACGACCCGCTCACTGACGCGCTGCGCAGACTCATCGATGTGGGGATCCACACCGCCGTCGACGACGGCACCGTGCAGGAGGCGCTGCGACACCTCGAGGCCGCGACCGAGTTACTCGAACGCGACCAGCGAACCGTGACCTCCACTCTGCGGCATGCCGAGACCGGCAAGCCGGTCGCCTGGGCCAATCCCGCTGTCGGACTTCGCAACGCCATCGCCCCGCCGATGGTCATCCAGCACGAGCCCGACGGCAGCTGCTGGAGTGAGTTCACGTTGGGTCGGGCGTACGAGGGACCGCCCGGGTGGGTGCACGGTGGCATCTGCGCGCTGCTGCTCGATCACATACTCGGCGAGGTCGCCAGCGAGGGGCTGAGCCTGCCGAAGTTCACCGGCACGATCAGTGTGAAATATCTGCGCGGCACACACCTGGGGCCGGTGCGGGCGGAGGCGTTCGTCGAACGGTCGGAAGGCTTCAAGACCTATGCGCGGGGATACCTCAAGGACGCCGAGGGTGTGACCGTGGAAGCCGAGGGTGTGTTCATCATGCCGGCCTGGGCGCGCGACGCCGGATGAAGTTCTATGTCAGCACGGCGTTCCTGGATACCCGGGAGGCTGTCGAGATCGCCAGGGCCGCCGACGATCTCGGGTATCACGGGATGGCGATCCCGGATCACGTCATCAACCTCGAAACTCTGCAGACGCCCTATCCCTACACCAAGGACGGGGCCCGGCGCTGGGAGGCGTTCACCGACTGGCCCGACCCGTGGGTGATGATCGGGGCGATCGCGTTGGTGACCACCCGACTACGGTTCGTCACCACGGTGTACCTGCCCGCGATGCGCGATCCGTACTCGGCGGCCAAGTCGATCGGAACCGCGGCAGTGCTGGCGGACGGCCGCCTGGAGCTCGGTATCGGTGTGGGCTGGTGCCGTGAGGAGTTCGAGTTGCTCGGTCAGCGGTTCGAGAAACGCGGCCGGCGCACCGACGAGATGCTCGAGCTGATGAAGGCGTTGTGGTCGCCGGGTTGGACCGAGTTCTCCGGCGAGTTCTACACCGCTCCTCGGCTGGAGATGGAGCCCACCCCGCCGCCGATTCCGGTGTACGTGGGCGGGCTGTCGGATATTGCGCTGCGCCGGGCCGCCCGGCACGACGGCTGGATCGGTGATCTCATCACCACCGACAAGGCGCTGGAACGGGTCGACGCCGTCCGCCGGTTGCGCGCCGAGAAGGATCTGAGCATGGACGGTTTCGAGGTGATCACGCCGCTGACCGACGCGTTCACCCCCGAGCATTACGCGCGCGCCGAGGCCGGCGGCATCACCGGGATCATCACGATGCCGTGGATGTTCTACAGCGGTCCCGACGCGAGTACCGCCGACAAGATCGACGGGATGCGCCGGTTCCGCGCGGATTTGAGGCTCGGCGACTGAGGGCAGCTCAGGTGCGGGCGAGGGACGACCCGCCACGCTGGCCGTCGACGGACCACGCTCCGGCGCCGGTCGCCGCCAGCAGGAGGAATCCGAAGCAGAACAGCAGCGCGGGTTCCCCGCCGTTCTCGGTGGGCCAGAAGCTTCCGAGTTCGCCACCGAGGATGCCCCAGTGCTGCCACAAGTAGGCGACCGCCATCTGGCCCGCGGCGATCAGCGCCGCGATGCGGGTGAAGAAGCCGACCGTGATCAGCAGGCCGGTGACGAGTTCGATCAGGCCCGCCCACCAGAAAGGCCAGGTGCCCACCGGCACAGCCTCGCCGACGGGCCAGCCGAAGAGCTTCATCGTGCCGTGCAGCGTGAACAGCAGGCCGAAGATGATGCGGAAGATGCTCAGCGCGGGGGAGGACAGGCTCGCCAGGCGCGCATCCACTTTCTGTGACATAGCTGTGAGGGTACCGGAGCGGACTGCAGTCCGCATAGCGTTTCGGTGTCGAAGGAGTTGCGGGAAGACAAAGAGCCGGATGGCACCCCGTACGGGGCGGCCATCCGGCTCTCCGGGTGACTCAGACGTCGCGTCGGCGGGGCCGACTGAACGTCGCGTCGGCGGGGCCGACTAAACGTCGTAGTACAGCGAGAACTCGTACGGGTGCGGACGAATCTGCACCGGCATGATCTCGTTCTCTCGCTTGTAGGTGATCCACGTTTCGATCAGGTCGGGGGTGAACACGCCGCCCTCGGTGAGGTACTCGTGATCCTCCTCGAGCTTGTCGATCACGGCGGCCAGCGAGGTGGGCGCCTGCGGGATGTTGGCGGCCTCCTCCGGCGGCAACTCGTAGAGGTCCTTGTCGACCGGCGCCAGCGGCTCCATCTTCTTTTTGATGCCGTCGATGCCGGCCATCAGCATGGCCGCGAACGCCAGGTACGGGTTGCCCGAGCTGTCCGGGCAGCGGAACTCGAGGCGCTTGGCCTTCGGGTTGTTGCCGGTGATCGGGATACGGACGCACGCCGACCGGTTGCGCTGGCTGTAGACCAGGTTGATCGGGGCCTCGTAGCCCGGCACCAGACGCTTGTAGGAGTTCACCGTCGGGTTGGTGAACGCCAGCAGAGACGGGGCGTGGTGCAGGATGCCGCCGATGTAGTGGCGGGCCATGTCCGACAGACCGGCGTAACCCGACTCGTCGTGGAACAGCGGCTTGCCGTCCTTCCACAGCGACTGGTGGGCGTGCATGCCGGAGCCGTTGTCGCCGAACAGCGGCTTGGGCATGAAGGTGACGGTCTTGCCGTTGGCCCAGGCGGTGTTCTTGATGATGTACTTGAACAGAAGCACGTCGTCGGCCGCGTGCAACAGGGTGTTGAACTTGTAGTTGATCTCGGCCTGACCGGCGGTGCCCACCTCGTGGTGACCGCGCTCGAGCACGAAGCCCGCGTTCTGCAGGTTGGTGGCCATCTGGTCGCGCAGGTCGACGTAGTGGTCGTAGGGCGCCACCGGGAAGTAGCCGCCCTTGGGGCGGACCTTGTAGCCACGGTTGGGGGAGCCGTCGGCCTCGAGCGGTTCGCCGCTGTTCCACCAGCCGGACTCCGAATCCACCTCGTAGAAGGTGCCGTTCATCCGCGAGTCGAAGCTGACCGAGTCGAAGATGTAGAACTCCGCCTCCGCGCCGAAGAAGCAGGTGTCGGCGATGCCGGTGCTGGCCAGGTAGTTCTCCGCCTTGCGGGCCACGTTGCGCGGGTCGCGGGAGTACGCCTCCCGGGTGAACGGATCGTGGACGAAGAAGTTCAGGTTCAGTGTCTTGGCGTGCCGGAACGGGTCGATCTGCGCGGTTGCCGGGTCCGGCAGCAGCATCATGTCGGACTCGTGGATGGACTGGAAGCCGCGAACCGACGAACCGTCGAAGGCCAGGCCGTCCTCGAACACGCTCTCATCGAAGGCCGCAGCCGGGATCGAGAAGTGCTGGACCACACCGGGCAGATCGCAGAACCGGATGTCGACGTACTCGACATTCTGGTCCTTGATCATCTTCATGATGTCGTCGGCGGTCTTTTCTGCCACTGATTGCTCTCCTTTATTTGGTAAGCCCGCGCGTTGACGCTATGGACCCGATGTTGCACCGTCGTCAACCATATGTTGCGCCGACGTTACGCATGAGCCTTCCGGTGGCGGTTCCAGCACGGTCGTGGTGCACACATATCCTGGCATCATGGCCCCTTCCACTGGCTCCGGTCTGGGGTCCTGGCTGTCCGGGCCCGACGCCTCGGATCCCGGCAAGTACCCGGGCGAGCGGCTCGGGATGCCGCAGAGCGGTCCGGGTTCGATCGCCCGGTTCGGGCGCCGGGTCGCTGCGTTGAGCCTCGACTGGCTGGTCTCCTACGGGCTGGCCGCCCTCGCGATGACGTTCGGGTTGATCAGCATGTCGATGCTGTCGACGGCAGTACTGGGGATCTGGCTGGTGCTCGGCGTGGTGTCGGTGCGACTGTTCGGGTTTTCCCCGGGCCAGCTGGTGCTGGGGCTCAGAGTGGTCGGCGTCGACGGCCGCCCGGCAGGTGTCGGCCGGGCGCTGGGCCGCGGACTGTTGATCGCGCTGGTGATCCCCGCGCTGTTCACCGACTCCGATCTACGGGGGCTGCACGACCTGGCCACCAAGACCGCGGTGGTGAAGCGGTAGGGCGTCTCACACCTCGTGCACGACCCGCCCGTTCATCATCGTCAGCTGCACCTCGGCGCGGTGGATGTCATGCGGGTCGATGTCGAAGATGTTGCGGTCCAGCACGATCAGGTCGGCAAGCTTTCCGGCCTGTAACGAACCCACCCGGTCGTCCAGCCGGATCTGATAGGCCGCCCCGAGCGTGTTGGCGTGCACGGCCTGCTCGACGGTCAGGCGCTGATCGGCGGGGGCGAGGACGGCGGCGTCGGGCTCGCCGATGAGTTGCCGGGTGACGCCGATCTGGATCGAGTCGAGCGGCCTGTAGGTCGAGAAGTACCCGGCCGCAGGCCAATCGGTCCCCAGCGAGATGCGGCCGCCGGCTCGCGCGACGTCCTGGATGCGGTAGAGCAGATCCTGGCGCGGTCGCCCGTAGCGGGCCGCCAGGTTCTCCACGGTGTCGGGGTCAGCCGACATCCAGTTGGCCGAGAACTGTGCGACGACGCCGAGGTCGGCGAACCGGCCGCTGTCCGGATCGGCCACGTACACCAGGTGAGCAATGGTGTGTCGACGGTCGCGGGGCGGGTTGGCGGCGACGGCGGCCTCGATGGCATCGAGCGCGGTGCGTGCGGTGCGCTCACCACAGGCGTGCACGTGCACGTCGAACCCGGCGGCGTCGACCTCGGAGATGAGTTGGCGCCATTGCTGCTCGGTGAAGGGTGAGCCGCCTGTCGAATCGGGCTTGTCGGCGTAGGGCTCGATCAGCCAGGCGGTATAGCCCTCCTGGGTGCCGTCACCGATGATCTTGACCACGCCCACAGTGACCAGCTCGCTGGAGATCCGGTCACGGATGTGGGTGAGGGCGGCCACCGCCCCGTCGACCGGCGGTGACTTGACGCTATAGGACGCCACCACGCGGAACGGCAGCGCTCCGCGCTCCTCGACGTCGGTGTACAGGCCGATCAGCGCGCCCTGGTCGTCACCGATGGGCGGTACCCCGGCGTCGAACAGCGCGGTGATGCCCGCTTCGGAGGCCCTCGGCAGCCACGACTCGAGCAGCGTCCGCATGTTCCCGGGTGAGATCGGCTCGATCGCGTTGACGAGGCTCAGGACCGCGTCCACTTCCAGGATGTAGCCCGTCGGGTCGCCGTTGCCGTCACGGACGTAGTAGCTGAACCCCGGTATGGGATCGGCGGTGTCGCGGCTGACACCGGCCATCTCGAGCGCGGTGCTGTTGGCCCACAGGCTGTGTCCGTCGATGGCGAAGAAGAACCCCGGGCGGTCGGGCAGCACGCGGTCCAGGTCGGCTCGGGTGGGGCCCTGCGGACCGAACATGTCCACCCGCCACCCGAACCCCCGCACCGGGCCGGTGGGATGCTGTCGGGCGTAGTCGGCGATCGCGGCCAGCGCGTCGTCGCCGGTCGGGACCTGCAGGTCGACACCTGTGGTGAGGAACGCCCCGAGGAACGGATGGATGTGGGCCTCGACGAAGCCGGGCATCAGCAGACGCCCGGCCAGGTCGACGACGCGGGTGTCCGGACCCGCCAACGCCATGGCGCCGTCGTCGTCGCCGACATAGGTGATCGTGTTTCCGGTGACGGCGATCGCCTGCGCCCAGGGCGCCGTCTCGTTCAGCGTGTAGACCCGTCCGCGGTGGAACACCACATCCGCGTCGGCGTTCTCGGCGGGAGCAGGCGAGGGGCTCTCACCCGTCGTCGAACAGGCGGCCAGACTCGTCGCGGCGACGAGCAGTGCGCCGGCGCGCAAGGCCGTGCGGCGGCTGGTCGACAACGGTCGGGGAGTGCCGAATGCGGCGAAGCGCGACGACCAGTCACATGCGGTGCACATGGACTGATTGTGGGGTCAGCGCCTGCGCACCGTGCGTTGAACGCCCTTCATCTTGGCGGCCGTGGGAAGTGGCCCCTTGGGCATTGCGGCGGGACCCACCTTGCTGCCGAGCGCGGCCAGCCGTGATTCCAGCGCATCCAGCTGCTTGACGGTGATGTTGGACGGCAACTTGGTCAGGTGACGCTCCAACTTGGACAGCGGCACCTCACCCTCACCGTTTCCGACGATGACGTCATAGATCGGTACGTCGCCGACCAGCCGGGCGGTGCGCTTCTTCTCCTGCGCCAGCAGCGGTTTGACCCGCGCCGCCGAGCCTTCGCCCACGAAGATCACCCCGGGTCGGCCGATCACCCGGTGCACGGCGTCGAAGTGGCCGGTGGCTGCCACCCCTGGCGTCACCCGCCACTTGCCGCGCAGATTCTCCAGGGCCCACGCCGCAGCCCCGGTCTGACCCTCGGCCTTGCGGTAGACCGACTTCTGGGCTCGGCGGCCGAAGATGATGAACGCGACCAGCGCGCCCAGCACGATGCCGAGCGGGATCAGCATGAACATCGTGAAGCCGCCGGCGTAGATGCCCGCGGCCACCGATGCCCCCGCGATCAGGACGAACGCCCCCGCCATGTAGGGGATGAGGCGTTTGTCCTCTTTGCGTTGGATCTGGAAGGCCTGCCACAGCTGACTGCGGCGCTGCTTGGACGCCGCCTTGCGGGCAGCCTTCGCCTCGGCCTTGGCGGCTTTGACCTCAGCGGGATTGCGCGATTTCGCCATAACGTGTCCAGCATACAAATCCCGCCGGGCCGGTGTGGCGGCGTGATCGTGTAGCGGCGTTCAGCTGGTCAGCGTGCGCTTGCTGGCCTGCTCGTAGAGCCGCCCGGCGCGGTAGGAGGAGCGCACCAGCGGTCCGGCCAGCACCCCGGCGAAACCGAGGCCGGCCGCGTACTTCTCGTGCTCGACGAACTCCTCGGGATGCACCCACCGCTCGACCGGGTGGTGCCGGGCCGAGGGCCGCAGATACTGGGTGATGGTGACGATGTCGCAGCCGGCCTCGTGCAGGTCGGCCAGCGCGTCGCGCACCTCCTCGGGCGTCTCACCCATCCCCAGGATCAGGTTGCTCTTGGTGACCAGGCCGGCCGCGCGGGCCATGGTGAGCACCGACAGGCTGCGCTCGTAGCGGAAACCGGGACGGATCCGCTTGAAGATCCGCGGCACGGTCTCGACGTTGTGAGCCAACACCTCCGGGCGGGCGGCGAACACCTCGTCGAGCAGCGCGGGCTCGGCGTTGAAGTCCGGAATCAGCAGCTCCACCCCGGTGTTGGGGTTGAGCGCCTTGATCGCGCGCACCGTCTCGGCGTACAGCCAGGCCCCGCCGTCGGGCAGGTCGTCGCGGGCCACGCCGGTCACCGTGGAGTAGCGCAACCCCATCGCCGCGACGCTCTCGGCCACCCGGCGCGGCTCGTCACGGTCCAGTTCGGCGGGCTTACCGGTGTCGATCTGGCAGAAGTCACAGCGCCGGGTGCACTGCTCGCCACCGATCAGGAAAGTGGCCTCGCGGTCTTCCCAGCATTCGTAGATGTTGGGGCAGCCCGCCTCTTCGCACACCGTGTGCAGGCCCTCGCGGCGCACCAGGCTCTTGAGTTCCTTGTACTCCGGACCCATCTTGGCCCTGGTCTTGATCCACGACGGCTTGCGCTCGATCGGGGTCTGCGCGTTGCGCACCTCGAGCCGGAGCAGTTTGCGGTTACCGGGATCGACACTCACTGCGTCGATGGTACTGCGTCGGCGGGCGTGGCGTCGGTGCCGGTGAGGCTGCCGTCGAGCGTGGCGCACACTGCGTCGGCGACCCGGTCGGCGACGTCGTCGACTCCGATCCGGCGGCCGAGCTCGGCGGACAGGGACGTGACCCCCGCATCGGCGATGCCGCACGGCACGATCGAGCCGAACGCCCCGAGGTCGCAGTCGCAGTTCAGCGCGAAGCCGTGCAGGGTGGTGGCGCGTGCCACCCGGATCCCGATGGCGGCGATCTTGCGGGCCGGGCCACGCTCGTCGGGCGGGACCCACACCCCGGACCGCCCCTCGACCCGGCCGGTCGCCAGGCCCAGGTCGGCGCACACCGTGATCAACGCCTCTTCGAGTCGCCGCACGAAGTTGACCACGTCCAGCGGTTCGGCCAGCCCGATGATCGGGTAGCCGACCAGCTGACCGGGGCCGTGCCAGGTGATTTTGCCGCCGCGGTCGGTGTCGATGACCGGGGTGCCGTCCTGGGGACGCTCCTCGGGCAGGGTGCGCCGCCCGGCGGTGTAGGTGGGGGGATGCTCGAGCAGCAGCAGCGAATCGGGGCCGCCGGCCGCCCGGGCGTCGGCGAGTTCGCGTTGCAGCTCCCAGGCGGCCCGGTAGTCGATCGATCCGAGCCGACGCACGCGCACCGGCGCACTGTCTGACCGGATCGAGGTCTGCATGGAGCCGACGGTACTCCCGCTCACGTGCGGGTGGGTGCCGTGGCGAACGCCAGCGCCTCACCGATCGTGTTGTGGTGGAAGCGGAAACCGGCGCGCTCGAGGGCGGCCGGGATCGCGCGCTGCCCGCCGAGCAACCCTTCCTCGGCGAACTCGCCGAGCACCGTGCGCAGCGCGAAGCCGGGCACCATGAGGGCGGTGGGCCGGTTGACGGTGCGTCCGAGCGCGGTGGTGAATTCCGCGTTGGTGACCGGGGCGGGCCCGGTGAAGTTCACCGGACCAGCCAATTCGTCGTGCGCGATCGCGAACAGCAGCGCCCGGATCTGGTCTTCGAGACTGATCCAGGACAGGTATTGCCGGCCGTTGCCCAGACGCGCCCCCAGGCCCAGCGAGAACAGCGGTTTGAGCCGTCCCAGCATGCCGCCCGACGGTGCCATCACCAGCCCGGTGCGGGTCTGGACCACCCGCGCTCCGTTCTGTGCCGCCGGCGCGGTGGCGTCCTCCCAGTCCACCGTGAGCCGGGCCAGGAAGTTGGTGCCCGGCGGTGCGGACTCGTCGACCGGCGTCACCCCCGTGTCTCCGTAGTAGCCGACGGCGCTGGCGTTGACGAGCACCGGGACGCCGGCGTCGGCGACAGCGCGCGCGAGTACCTCGGTGGGCCCGATGCGGCTGTCCCGCAGGCTCTGCTTGAACGCGCCCGACCAGCGTTTCTGTGCGACGTTCACGCCGCACAGGTTGACCACCGCGTCCACACCGCGCAGCGCGCCGGCGTCGAACTCGCCGGTGTCGGGATTCCACGACACCTCGTCGCCGTTGGCCGGCGCTCGCCGCACGATGCGCAGCACCCGGTGGTCGGTGGCGCGCAACGCGTAGACCAGCGCCGTGCCGATCAGACCTGAAGAGCCGGCGATCGCGATGACCGAGTCAGGGGGCATCGACACCGTCGTCTACAACCCGAGATCGGCCTCGAAGGCACCCTCTTCCAGCCGGCGCTTGATCGTGGTCACGAACCGGCCGGCATCGGCGCCGTCGATCAGACGGTGGTCGTAGGTCAGCGGCAGGTAGCACACCGAACGCACACCGATCGACTCGTTTCCGAAGTCGTCGACGATGACCCGCGGCCGCTTCACGATGGCCCCCGTGCCCAGCATGGCCGCCTGCGGCGGAACCAGGATCGGCGTGTCGAACAGCGCGCCCTGGCTGCCGATGTTGGTGATCGTGAACGTGCCGCCCGACAACTCGTCGGGCTTGAGGTCACCGGACCGGGCGCGTCCGGCGATGTCGGAGATCGCCCGGGCCAGCCCACCGAGGGACAGGTCGCCGGCGTTCTTGATGACCGGGGAGAGCAGACCCTGCTCGGTGTCGACGGCGAAGCCCAGGTGCTCGGCGTCGTAGTAGGTGATCTCCTTGGCCTCTTCGTCGTAGCTGGCGTTGACGTTCGGGTGGATCTTCAGCGCGTCGATCACCGCGCGGGCGATGAACGGCAGGTAGGTCAGGTTCACGCCCTCGCGCTCGGCGAACTTGGCCTTCGCCTTGGCCCGCAGCGCCACGATCTTGGTCATGTCGACCTCGTGGGTCTGCGTCAGCTGTGCGGTGGCCTGCAGCGACTCCCGGGTCTTCTTGGCCGTGATCTGCCGGATCCGGTTGGCCTTCTGCGTGGTTCCCCGCAGATGCGCCAACGCGGGTGAGGGTTCCGCGGGGGCCGGCGCGGGCTTCGCTGGTGCGGCGGCGGCGGGCTCGGATTCCGGTGCAGCCGACTTCTTGTCGTCGGCGGCGGCCAGAACGTCCTGTTTGCGGATCCGACCGCCCACGCCGGTGCCCTTGACCGTCGAGAGGTCGACGCCGTTCTCGTTGGCGAGCTTGCGCACCAGCGGTGTCACGTACGGCGACGAGTCACCCGACGACTCCTTCGCTGCAGCAGGCTTGGATTCCGGCTCGGGTTCACGCTTCGGTTCCGGCTTGGGCTCGGGCTTCGGTTCCGGCTTGGGCTCGGATTTCGGTTCGGGTGCCTTCTCCTTGGCCGGTTCGGGCTCCGGTTCGGGCTCGGGCTCTGGCTCCGGTTCGGGTTCGGGTTCGGGCTCCGGTTCGGGCGCGCTGTCGCCGCCGTCGGAGTCCGGCTCGCCGATCTTGGCCAGCTCGCCGCCCACCTCCACGGTGTCGTCTTCCTCGGCCGTGATGGACAGCAGCGTGCCCCCGACTGGGGAGGGGATCTCGGTGTCGACCTTGTCGGTGGACACCTCGACCAGCGGCTCGTCCACCTCGACGCTGTCGCCGACGTTCTTCAGCCACCGCGTCACAGTGCCCTCGGTGACCGACTCGCCCAGCTCGGGCATCAGCACCGGCGTCGACGAACCCCCGGAGCCCGACGACCCGCCCGACGACTTGGCAGCAGGTTCGGGTTCGGGCTCGCTGTCCTCGGCTGCCGCGTCTTCGTCGCCGCTGTCTTCGTCGCCACTGTCCTCGTCCCCGCTGTCCTCGGACTCGGCAGCACCATCGGCGCTGTCGGCTGAGTCATCGGAGTCACCGGAGTCGTCCGAATCATCGCTGTCATCGCTGTCCGCCGAGTCATCGCTGTCATCGGCGTCGCCGATCACCGCCAGCTCGCCACCGACCTCGACGGTGTCGTCCTCCTGGGCGATGATCTTCTTCAGCACACCGCCAGCCGGCGAAGGGATTTCGGTGTCGACCTTGTCGGTCGACACCTCCAGCAGTGGCTCGTCCTCCTCGACCGTGTCTCCCTCCTGCTTCAGCCAGCGGGTGACTGTCCCCTCGGTGACGCTCTCACCGAGTGCGGGCATCTGAACGGAGATGGCCATATTGTCGTGGCTCCCTTGCACGGTCGGACGCGGGTAACTGCACTGCGCTTCCCATCCTGTCACGTCTGCCGCAACGTTTCGCCGTGGACCGGCTTACTGGCCGCTCTGGCACTATCGAAAGAGGAGTCGTCCAGCTCGAGCCGGAGAGGAGCACGCGCAAGGTGGGACTGTTCGACAGGTTTCGCCGTCGGCGCGGGGGACGCACGGCCACCGGCGATCGGGCCGCTGATCTGCGGTACCTGCAGCAGTGGGTGGCCGAGCACAAGGGCGTGGAGGCGTTCGTGGAGCCCAAGACCACCGTCACCGAGGTGACGGTGGTGCTCGTTGCTGCCGACGGTGAATGGACGCGGCGCCGCGCCGGCGGCCAATCGGGGGCGCGCCGGCTGTCGGACCGGCTCAAGATTCCCGTCTACGACGTGCAGAAGGTCGGCTACCCGCAGCGCATGCGTGACTACGACGCGCGGCAGCGGATCCTGCGCAAGCGCGCCGCCCGGGAGGAGCTCGGCGACCGGTAGGGTCCGCTCGTGGTCGTCAACAGCGAGGGACTGCGCATCGCCGTGTTCGAGGAGGGCCGCAGCGAGGGGCCCACGGTTCTGTTGGTCAGCGGTCACCCCGACAGTCACACCGTCTGGGATCCCGTGGTCGCGCGCCTGCAGGACCGGTTCCGCCTCGTCCGCTACGACCCGCGGGGTGTCGGTGACTCGTCTGTGCCGTCGGGCACGGCTGCCTACCGGGTCGCTCGACTCGCCGACGACTTCGCCGCGGTGCTCGCCGCGGTCTCGGTCGACTCCGACGTCCACGTCGTCGCCCACGGCTGGGGGTCGAGCGCGGTGTGGGAGCACCTGACCGGACCCCGCGGCGGCGCGTCGGTGGCATCGTTCACCTCGGTGGCCGGCCCCGACCTGGCGCATCTGCGCCGATACCTGGCGGATTCGCTGCGCCAGCCGCACCGGCCGCGACGATTCCTGCGCGGCGCTGCCCAGCTCGGCCGACTGGTAGCGGCGGCACCGCAGCTGCTGTCGGACAAGCAGAGCCGGGCCAACCTCCGCGGCGACGGCACCGGCGGTGATCTCAACGTCGACGTCCCGGTCCAGCTCATCGTCGCCACCGCCGACGAGTACCTCGGTCCGCACGTCTACGACGACGTGCCGGTGACGCAGCTGTGGCGCCGCGACGTCAAGGCCGGCCGTGACATCGTGTCGTCACACCCGCAGGTGCTGGCCCGTGCGGTCGCCGAGTTCGTCGAACATCTCGGGGGCGCCCCGGCCGCGCGGGAGTTGCGGCGCGCCGAGGTCGGTCGAGCGCGCAAGCCCTTCACCGACAACCTGGTGGCGGTGACCGGTGCCGGCAGCGGCATCGGCCGCGAGACCGCGCTGGCGTTTGCGCGTGCCGGCGCCGACGTCGTGATCAGCGACATCGACCAGCAGGGTCTGGCCGAAACCGCGCGGCGGGTAGCTGCCGAGAGCGCCGAGGCCTACAGCTATGGCCTCGACGTGGCCGATGCCGCGGCGGTGGAGGAGTTCGCGGCCGAGGTGTGCGCGTCGCACGGCGTGCCCGACGTGGTGGTCAACAACGCGGGGGTGGGCCATGCCGGTTTCTTCCTCGACACACCGGCCGAGGAGTTCGACCGGGTCATGGACATCAACTTCGGTGGCGTCGTCAACGGTTGTCGCGCGTTCGCCCCCCGGCTGGTGGAGCGGGGAACCGGCGGGCACATCGTCAACGTCGCCTCGATGGCCTCCTACACGCCGGTCAACGTCATGAACGCCTACTGCACCTCCAAGGCCGCGGTGTTCATGTTCTCGGACTGCCTACGCGCCGAACTCGACGCCGCCGGGGTGGGGCTGACGACGATCTGCCCGGGCGTCATCGGCACCAACATCGTCGAGACCACGCGATTCTCGCTGCCGCAGGCCCGCCTCGGCGAGGTGGACACGGTGCGCGGCCGCGCACGGCGCGGGTTCTCGGTGCGCCGGTACGGTCCGGAGAAAGTGGCCGCCGCGATCGTCGATGCGGTGGTGCGGAAGCAGGCAGTGCGCCCGGTGACGTTCGAGGCGTACGCCGTCTACGGCGTCTCCCACGCACTGCCGCAGGTCATGCGCAGCACGGCGCGGGGCGGCAACATCCTGTAGTCAGCCGTTACGGGCGATGTCCTCGAGCACCGCGAACATCGTCCGGGTCGGCACCCCCGTGCCGCCCTTCGGCGTGTAGCCCCACGGGCCGCCGGAGTTGTAGGCCGGCGCGGCGATGTCGATGTGCGCCCACTGGACACCGTCGCTGACGAACTCGCGCAGGTAGGTTCCCGCCACCAACATGCCGGCGAAGCGGGACCCGCTGACGTTGGCCAGGTCGGCCACCGTCGATTTCAGGTCGTCCTTCAACTCCTCGGGCAGCGGCATCGCCCAGCCGTTCTCTCCGACGGACTGTGAGATCTCGGCCACCCGGTCGCGGAACTCGTCACTGCCCATCACCCCCGGCGTCCGAGCGCCCAGCGCCACGGTCTGTGCACCGGTCAACGTCGACGTCTCGATCAGGTAGTCCGGCTCGTCCTCGCACGCGCGCACGATCGCGTCGGCCAGGATCAGCCGGCCCTCGGCGTCGGTGTTGAGCACCTCCACGGTGATCCCGCCGTACTGGGTCAGCACGTCACCGGGCCGCTGCGCGGTCGACGACGGCATGTTCTCGGCCATCGGCACCGTCGCGACGACGTCGATCGGCAGCTTCTGCTGCGCGGCGAGCACCACGGTCGCGATCACCGCGGCCGCCCCGCCCATGTCGGAGGTCATGTGGTGCATGTTGGCCGCCGGCTTGATCGAGATGCCCCCGGTGTCGAACGTGACACCTTTGCCCACCAGTGCCACCGACTTGCTGTTCTTGGTCTTCGCGCCGCGATGGCTCAACCGGACCAGGCGGGGCGGACGCGACGATCCCTTGCCGACCCCGATGATCCCGCCGTACCCCTCCCTGGCCAGCGTCTTGTCGTCGAGCACCTCGACCTCGAGACCCGCGGCGTCACCCAAAGCCTTTGCGCGCTTGGCGAATTCGGCAGGGAACAGATGGCTTGGCGGGGTGTTGACGAAATCGCGGGCAGTGGCAACCGCGGTGGCGATCGCCGCCGCCCGGGCGGCGATGTCCTTCGTGGCGGCCCGGGTGTCGGGGGTCAGCACGCTGATCTTGCGCACCCCGGCGTCGCGGGGCGCTGTCTTGTCGCTGCGGAAGGCGGTGAACCGGTAGGCGCCCAGGATCAACCCCTCGATCGACGCCTCCAGGTCGATGTCCGACAACGTGGTGATGACCGTCTCCACCCCGGACAGCGAGCGCGCGGCCGCGCCGGCGGCGCGCCGGATCGTCTCGGCGGGCCACTGGTCGCGCTCGCGGCCCAAGCCGACCGCCAGCACACTGTCCACCGGCAGGGACGGCACCACGATCCGCGTCAGCTGCTCGGCCCCACCCTTGGCGCCCAGCGCCTCGAGGGCCACCTCGATCTCACCGACCGCCTCGGCATCCAGGTACGAATTCGCCACCACGGTGGCCGGTCCGTCGTCGTCACCGCTGCGGATCGGAACGATCAGAACCGACGAGGCGACCTTGCGCTTGGGCAGCGTGCTCGCGACGGCGACGGTGGGGGACGGGTAACCGGAAGACGCGCTGACGGGGCTCACGGGAACTCACCCTAGCCACTGGCTACTAGTCTGGTTCGGCGTGAGCGACAACCTGCTGGCCGGACCCCTGGAGAACCGACATCGCGAGCTCGGCGCGAGCTTCGCCGAATTCGGCGGCTGGCTGATGCCGGTGTCGTACGCCGGCACCGTCGCCGAGCACACCGCCACCCGCACCGCGGTGGGTCTCTTCGACGTCAGCCACCTCGGCAAGGCGCTGGTCAAGGGCCCCGACGCGGCCGAGTTCGTCAACTCCGCGCTCACCAACGACCTCCGCCGGATCGGGCCGGGGAAGGCCCAGTACACGCTGTGTTGCACCGAGTCCGGGGGCGTCATCGACGACCTGATCGCCTACTACGTCTCCGACGACGAGATCTTCCTGGTGCCCAACGCGGCCAACACGGCCGGCGTCGTCGCCGCCCTGCAGGACCACGCGCCCGACGGGGTGACGGTCACCGACGAGCACCGCTCCCGCGCCGTGCTGGCCGTCCAGGGCCCGAAGTCCGGTGACGTCGTCGGTGGGCTCGGGCTGCCCACCGACATGGACTACATGGGATACGCCGACGCGACATTTCACGGCGTCGACGTCCGGGTGTGCCGCACCGGATACACCGGCGAGCACGGCTACGAGTTGCTGCCGGCCTGGGACCAGGCCGCGGTGGTCTTCGATGCGCTGCTCGACGCCGTGGGAGCGGCCGGCGGTCAGCTCGCCGGGCTGGGCGCCCGCGACACGTTGCGCACCGAGATGGGATATCCGCTGCACGGCCACGAGCTGTCGCTGGACATCACCCCGGTGCAGGCCCGCTGCGGCTGGGCGGTCGGCTGGAAGAAGGACCGCTTCTGGGGACGCGACGCGCTGCTGGCCGAGAAAGAAGCCGGACCCCGGCGCACGCTGCGCGGGCTCAAGGCGGTGGGCCGCGGCGTGCTGCGCGGAGACCTCGCGGTGCTGGCTTCGGCGCAGGACGGCGCCGCCCGAATCGGGACCACCACATCGGGAACCTTCTCGCCGTCGTTGAAGGTCGGCATCGCGCTCGCGCTGATCGACACCGCCGCCGGCATCGAGGACGGCGCCCACGTCGCGGTCGACGTGCGTGGCCGCCTCATCGAGTGTGAAGTGGTCAAGCCGCCGTTCGTGGACACCCGCACCCGGTAGCAGGGCGGGGCGAACGGAGCCTGAAAACCGCTAGCTACCCGGTTATACAATCGCTTTCATGACTGAAGGCCTCGGGTTCACCGTCGATCGCAACGCGACTCCGGCGACCGACGGGGTACGCGGTGAGATTCTGGCGAACCCGGGGTTCGGCAGGTTCCACACCGACCACATGGTCTCGATCGACTACACCGACGGCCGCGGCTGGCACGACGCGCGGGTGCTTCCGTACGGGCCCATCGAGCTGGACCCGTCGGCGATCGTCCTGCACTACGCGCAGGAGGTCTTCGAGGGATTGAAGGCCTACCGTTGGGCCGACGGATCGATCGTGTCGTTCCGGCCGGAGGCCAACGCCGCTCGGCTGCGCACCTCGTCGCGGCGGCTGGCCATCCCCGAGCTGCCGGAGGAATTGTTCATCGAGTCGCTGCGGCAGCTGATCGCCGTCGACGACAGCTGGGTGCCGCCCGCCGGTGGTGAGGAGTCGCTGTACCTGCGTCCGTTCATCTTCGCCACCGAGCCCGGACTCGGCGTGCGCCCCGCCAACGAGTACCGCTACCTGGTGATCGGCTCCCCGGCCGGCGCCTACTTCCCCCGGGGTATCAAGCCGGTCAGCGTGTGGCTGTCCCACGAGTACGTGCGGGCATCGCCGGGCGGCACCGGCGCGGCCAAGTTCGGCGGCAACTACGCCGCGTCGCTGCTGGCGCAGGCCGAGGCCGCCGCGCACGGATGCGACCAGGTCGTGTGGCTGGACGCCATCGAACGCCGCTACGTCGAGGAGATGGGCGGGATGAACCTGTTCTTCGTGTTCGGCAGCGGAGGTACGGCTCGCCTGGTGACACCGGAGCTGTCCGGGTCGCTGCTGCCGGGTATCACGCGGGATTCGTTGCTGCAGTTGGCCACTGACGCCGGCTTCACCGTCGAGGAACGCAAGATCGACGTCGACGAATGGCAGAAGAAGGCCGCGGCGGGCGAGATCACCGAGGTGTTCGCGTGCGGCACCGCGGCCGTCATCACGCCGGTCTCCCATGTCAAGCACACCGAGGGTGAATTCACCATCGCCGACGGCGAACCCGGCGAGATCACGATGGCGCTGCGCGACACGCTGACCGGAATCCAGCGCGGCACCTTCGCCGACACCCACGGCTGGATGGCTCGCCTCAACTGAGCCGACAGCTCAGGTCGCCGAGATCGCCATCCCCACCGCCGCCACGGTGGTGGTCACCTCCACCGCAGCGCCCAACACGTCGCCGGTGATGCCGCCGAAACGGTGCACACAGTGTGCGACCAGCGCGGCACTGCAGGCCAGCGCCACGATGACGGCAACCGGCCCCTGCCACGGCCGGTCACCGGCGATCAGCGCCAGCGCCGTGACCGCGGCAGTCCATCCTCCCGCCACCCACCCCGGCTGCGACCCGGCCACCAGTGCGCCCAACGTGCTGCCCGCCGCCGCGGGCACCGACCGGCGGCAGGCGGCGACGGCCGCCACCCGGCCGCCGGCCACGGCGACGAGTACCGCCAGCGGCCCCGCCTGCGCGAATGCCAGCGTCTGCACCAGCAGCGTTGCCGTCACCGCGGCGACGCCGAACGGGCCCGCTGAGCCGTCGCGCATCACCGCCAACGCGCGTTCGGCGGGCCCGTAGCAGCCCAACGCGTCCACGGTGTCGGACAGCCCGTCGATGTGCAGACCGCGGGTGACCAACAGCAGCGCCACCACCGTCAACGCGCCGGCCAGCGCGCTGCCGGCGCCGAACGCCCACTCACCGGCCCACAGCACGCCCGCAGCGCCGGCGCCCAACACCAGTCCGGTCACCGGCAGCGCGGTCATCACCCCGCGGCCGGCGTGCGCGGTGCGCGCGGCCGGTGTCGGCAGCACCGTCGCGAACGCGAAAGCTCCTGCCAGCGAACGGATCACCGGCTAGTCCTCAGAGCTTCGCCCGGCGACCCCGGCTTCGGTGAAGGTGGCCATCGAGGCGAGGGTCGCCACCGCGGCGCGCAGTACCGGCAGCGCCACCAACGCGCCGGAACCCTCGCCGAGGCGCATACCCAGGTCGACGATCGGGTCGAGCTCGAGATGCCGAAGCGCCAGCGAATGCACCGGTTCGGTGGAGCGATGCCCGGCCTGCCACCACTGCCGCGCACCCGGGGCCAGCCGCTCGGCGGCCAGCGCCGCCGAGGTGACCACCGCGCCGTCGAGCAGCACCGGGGTGCGCCGCACCGCCGCCTGCGCACAGAAGCCGGTCATCGCCGCCAGATCGGCGCCGCCGCAGATGCGCAGCAGCGCAATGGGATCGGCCGACAGGCGGCGGGTCCGGTACAGCGCATCACGAATCGCCGCGGTCTTGCGGGCCCAGCCCGCGTCGTCGATGCCGGTGCCGCGGCCGACCACTTCCACGGGTTCGGTGTCGGTCAGTGCGGCCACCAGCGTGGTCGCCGCGGTGGTGTTGCCGATACCCATGTCCCCGGCGATCAGCAGATCGGCGCCGGCGTCGACTTCCTCGTCGGCGATCCGGCGTCCCGCCTCGATCGCGCCGACCACCTCATCAGGGGTCAGGGCGTCCTCGACGGCGATGTTGCCGCTCGACCGCCGGATCTTGTGCCTGCCGATCTCCTCGGACAGCGGCTGTGCAGTGTCGACGGCGATGTCGACGACCCGCACGCCGGCGCCGGCGACGTCGGCGAGCACGTTCACCGCGGCGCCGCCGGCGACGAAGTTCGCCATCATCGCCGCCGTGACCTCGGGAGGATAGGCCGACACCCCGGCCGCGGTCACGCCATGGTCGCCGGCGAAGACCACCACCCGGGCCCGCTGGAACTGCTGCGGCGGACACTGCGACTGGCACGCCGACACCCAGACCGACAACTCTTCGAGACGCCCCAACGAACCTGTCGGTTTGGTCAGGGTCGTCTGGCGCGCCCACGCCGCAGAGGCGGCGTCCGGATCGGGGTCCGGGATCGCCGGGAAGTAGCCCACCGACAGGTCAGCCGACGCTGGCGCCGCGTTCGACCTGCGGGCGAGGTGCGCGCATGCGGCGTAACTGCGACGCGCGGCTGGCGGCATAGAACCCGAGCTTCCAGCCGGTCTCGGTGTTGTCCGGGAACTTCTCGTCCACCATCCGGTTCACCTTGCGACCCAGCACGAAGCCGTCGATCACCATGACGAACACCAACACGAGCATCGCCGGGGAGAGCAGCTGCTGAACCTGGACCGACGGCACCGCCAACATGACGAAGATCAGCCCGAGCGCCGAGGGCATGAACAGCCCCAGCAGGTTGCGCCGCGCGTCGACCACATCGCGCACGTAGCGCCGCACCGGGCCTTTGTCGCGCGGCAGCAGATACGCGTCCTCACCGGCCATCATGCGTTCGCGGCGCTCGGACATCTCGGAGCGGCGGGCGGCCTTCTCGACCTTGCGCTCCTCGCGGGAAAGCTTCGGGCCCCGCAGTTCCTTGCGGCGCCGCCGCGCCTCGGCCGACGTCATGGGCGCCGGGGCCACCGGGCCGCGTCGGCGGGACGCCTCGTTGCGTTTGGGCGTCGGGCGGCCCTTCGGCGCGGTGCCAGGCCGCGCGTCGCGGGCGGCGGACGTCGCGTCGACGTCGAGCGAGGAGCCCTGCTTGCGCGAGTCGTCCGCGCCTCCAGCGCCCTCGGAGTCATCCTTGTTTCGGCCCAGCAGCTTCACAGGTCCCAGGTTACTTCTCGCGCCACCGCCTCAGCATCCCTGTCCCGGCAGTGCGGCGGCCGCGGCGACGCCATAGTCTGCCCTGGGTGACCGCCCGCGCGCCTGATACCGGACCACTGACCGTGCTCATCGCCCCGGACTGTTTCGGCGACAGCCTCACCGCGGTGCAGGCAGCGCAGTCGATCGCCGAGGGGTGGCGCGGTTCCCGCCCGCAGGACCGTCTGGTCCTGGCGCCGCAGTCCGACGGCGGACCCGGCTTCGTCGAAGTCCTGGCCAGCCGCCTGGCAGGGGTCCGCACCGACACCGTCAGCGGTCCGCTGACCGGCGACGTCGAGGCGCACTGGGTGCTCGACCAGTCCGGTCCGGTGACCGCCTACATCGAATGCGCTCAGGCCTGTGGGCTCGCGCTGCTCGGGGGACCTCCGACGCCGGACACCGCCGTGGCGGCCCACACCCGTGGGGTGGGTCAGCTGATCGCCGCCGCCCGTGACGCGGGCGCCGGCCGCATCGTCGTCGGCCTCGGCGGCAGCGGCAGCACCGACGGCGGACGCGGAATGGTCGAGGCGCTCGGCGGTCTGACCGCAGCCCGGGACCTGCTCGACGGCGTCGAACTGATCGTCGCGAGCGACGTCGAGCACCCCCTGCTGGGGGCGATGGGTGCGGCGGCGGTCTTCGGTCCGCAGAAGGGTGCCGACCCCGACACGGTCGTGACCCTGGAAGAGCGGCTGACGAGCTGGGCCGGCGAACTGAATGCGCTGGCCGGGCGCATCGTCGGCGACGATCCGGGCGCGGGTGCCGCAGGTGGGCTCGGCGCGGCGCTCATCGCGCTCGGCGGCCGTCGCGAATCCGGCGCGGCGATCATCGCCGAGCACACCGGTCTGGCCGCCGACATCGCGCAGGCGAGCGTTGTCATCACCGGGGAAGGTCGCTTCGACGACCAGTCGCTGCACGGAAAGGTCGTCAGCGCGCTGGCCGCCGGCGCCGCCGCCCGTGACATCCCGGTGCTGGTGCTGGCCGGCCAGGTCACACTCGACGAGGCCGCGCTGCGGCAGGCGGGCATCTCGGCGGCATACTCGCTCACCGACCACGCCGGCTCGGTGCAGCGCGCAATCGACGATGCCGCCAACCAATTGACCAGCCTGGCCGCCGCCGTCGCCGATCAACATCACTGACCCACCCGCCGCCGTCCATGGGGAATACCGGGCGGACAAGGTACCGTTGACGCAGTGGCCCCATTCGAGGCGTGACGGGGTCCACCCACGTACATCCACACAGGAGTTTTCATGACTGTCCAGAACGATTCGGCTGTTCAGACAGGTAGCCAAGAGGGCACAGCCACCGACGCCCAGCACGGCGTGATCCTGACGGATGCCGCAGCGGCCAAGGCCAAGGCGCTGCTGGACCAGGAGGGCCGCGACGACCTCGCGCTGCGCATCGCCGTGCAGCCGGGTGGGTGCGCCGGCCTGCGCTACAACCTGTTCTTCGACGACCGCACCCTCGACGGCGACCTGACCGTCGAATTCGGCGGCGTCGCGCTGACCGTCGACCGGATGAGCGCCCCGTACGTGTCGGGCGCCTCCATCGACTTCGTCGACACCATCGAGAAGCAGGGCTTCACGATCGACAATCCGAACGCCACCGGGTCGTGCGCCTGCGGCGATTCGTTCAACTGAGCGCACTGGCGCTCGGGGTTCAACTGAGCGCTCTGCCGCTCCGGGCTCAGTACTGCCCCGCGGTGCGCGGCAGGTAGGAACACACCAGAACCTCGCCGTCCACGGACAGCAGCTGGGCCACGGCCTGTTCCTCGCCGTCCCGGGCGGGGTTGCGCGCTGATCCGCTGGCGGGGGACACCCGCATCGTGAACAGCACCTGCGCCTGGGTCGGTGACGACGGCACCATCTGGTCGATCGACACCACCTCGGCGCTGCTGTACTGCTTGCGGAACGCGTCGCTGGTCAAACCGGCCAGCGCGAGGTCGGAACGGCGCTCCTTCACCGCGTCGTACAAGCCGCACAGGGTGTGCCGGGCGACGGTCTCCTCGTCGCCGCTGGACAACGCGTCGAGATAGTCCTGGATGGCGGCCTGTGCGGACGCGTCGGTCAAAGCTCCGGTCGCTGTGCGCTCGTCACTGCCGCCGGACAGCGCCACCCCGACGATCAACGCCCCCACCAGAAGCACTGCCAGCGTCACCAGGCCGCCGATGAGCCACCGGCGGCCGCGCCGCGGGTAGTTGACGGGCGGCGGCAGCGTCCCCGGATATGTCGCGCCGATGCCGGCGTCCGGGTAGGGCTGCGCCACCGGCGGATACGGTGTCGGTCCGTAAGGCTGATTCGGCTGAGTGAGCGGGGGGCCGACCGGTCCGGTGCCGTAAGGGGGCGGGTACGGACCAGTCATAGAGGCACTCCCGGGGGGATCGGCGGAACCCTGCGGCATCTACAGTGGCCAGGCAGGCAGCTACAGGCAGATTAGCGCACCTGGCGGTGCGGCCCGCCGCCCACGGCGGGGCCGACAGTAGGGTGAAACACGATTCTCGGAGAAGGGCGGACTGCGTGACCATTGCGGTGACCGGATCAATTGCGACCGACCATTTGATGCGCTTCCCGGGTCGGTTCTCGGAACAGCTCCTGGCCGACCACCTGCAGAAGGTGTCGCTGAGCTTTCTGGTCGACGACCTGGTCATGCACCGCGGCGGCGTGGCCGGCAACATGGCGTTCGCCATCGGCGTCCTGGGTGGGGACGTGGCTCTGGTCGGCGCGGCGGGCACCGACTTCGACGACTACCGGCAGTGGCTCACCGCGCACGGGGTGAACTGCGACCACGTCCTGATCTCCGAGTCCGCCTACACCGCGCGCTTCGTCTGCACCACCGACGAAGCCATGGCCCAGATCGCGTCGTTCTACCCCGGCGCGATGTCCGAGGCCCGCAACATCAAGCTGGGCGACATGGTCAACGGCTCGGGCGCCCCAGATCTGGTGATCATCGGCGCCAACGACCCCGAAGCGATGTTCCTGCACACCGAGGAGTGCCGCAAGCTCGGTCTGGCCTTCGCCGCGGACCCGTCGCAGCAGCTCGCCCGGCTGTCCAAGGACGAGATCCGCCGGCTCATCGACGGCGCCACCTACCTGTTCACCAACGACTACGAGTGGGATCTGCTGCTGCAGAAGTCCGAGTGGTCCGAGGCCGAGGTGATGAGCCAGATCGAGATGCGCATCACCACGCTGGGGGAGAAGGGCGTCGACATCGTCGGCGACGGCACCTTCGTGCACGTCGACGTGGTGCCCGAAACCCACAAGGAGGACCCCACCGGAAT
Organism: Mycolicibacterium poriferae; assembly: GCF_010728325.1. The sequence goes on along the minus strand of NZ_AP022570.1, from coordinate 4,045,206 downwards.
CGGGGACGCCTTCCGGGCCGGCTTCCTGACCGGGCGCAGTGCGGGCCTGAGCCTGGAGAGGTCGGCGCAGCTCGCCTCGATGGTCGCCACGTTGGTGCTCGAGGCCCCCGGACCCCAGGAATGGACGTGGGACAGCGAGGCAGCCGTGCGCCGCCTCAGCGACGCCTACGGCACAGAGGCCGGCCAGGAGATCGCCCGGGCGCTCGCCTAGAGCTGCACCGGGTAATCCGGCCGGCTGATCTGCGGGGTCACGCTGCCCTCGACGAAGATCGCGTGCCACAGCATGAAGATCAGCACCGTCCACAGCCGTCGGCTGTGATCGCTGACGCCGGTTCGGTGTTCGTCGAGCAGCGTGCGGACCGCCGACAGGCTGATCAGGTCTCCCGCCCCTGACGAGGTGACCATCGCCTGCGCCCAGTCCAGCAGCTCACCCGAGCGCAGCCAGTGCCGGATCGGCACCGGGAAGCCGAGCTTGGGGCGGTTGAGCACGTGGGCGGGCACGATCGGCTCCAGCGCCCGGCGCAGCGCGTACTTCGTCGTGGCGCGAGTGATCTTCTGGTCGTAGGGCAATCGGGACGCCACCGCGAACACCTCGGGATCGAGGAACGGCACCCGCAGTTCCAGCGAGTTCGCCATCGTCATCTTGTCGGCCTTGACCAGGATGTCGCCGCGCAGCCAGGTGAACAGGTCGATGTGCTGCATCCGCGCCACCGGATCCCAGCCCTGCGACTGCGCGTACAGCGGCGCCGTGACGTCGGTGTGCACCCAGTCGGCGCGGAAGCGCGGCAACACCGCACGCAGCTGGGCGTCGGAGAAGCTGCGCGCGTTGCCGTAATAGCGCTCCTCCAGCGTCAGCGAGCCGCGATGCAGCAGACTCTTGCCGCGCATCCCGTCGGGCAGCGGAGTGGCCATCTTGCCGACCGACCTGCGCACGCCCCTGGGCAGGAAATCGAACGGCTTCAGCGACAACGGCTCGCGGTAGATCGTGTATCCGCCGAACAACTCGTCGGCGCCCTCGCCGGACAGCACCACTTTGACGTGCTTGCGGGCCTCGCGGGCGATGAAGTACAGCGGCACCAACGCGGGGTCGGCGACGGGCTCGTCGAGATACCAGACGATCTCGGGCAGCGCGGCGACGAACTCGGCCTGGCTGACCACTTTGGTCACATGCCGGGCGCCGATGGCCTCGGCCGAGGCCACCGCCACGTCGACCTCCGAGAAACCCTCCCGTTCGAAGCCGGTCGTGAAGGTGATCAGCCGCGGGTTGTGCCGCATGGCCAGCGCGGCGATCGCTGTGGAATCGATGCCGCCGGACAGGAACGCCCCCACCGTCACGTCCGCGCGCATGTGCTTGGCCACCGAGTCTTCCAACACGGCGGTGATCTCGTCGTACCGGCGCTGCGCGTCGTCGCGGGAGCCCGACGCAACCGGCACGGCCGCAAAACGCGGGGTGAAGTACCGCGTCACCTGGGGTTCCCCGCCGGCGCGGATCCGCGCGTAGCTGCCCGATTCGAGCCGCCGGATGCCGCGGTGCAGCGTCTCGGGCTCGGGTACGTACTGCAACACGGTGTAGTGCTGCACGGCGCGCTCGTCGATGCCCAGGTCGACGCCGAGCCGCCCGATCTTCTCGCAGACCTCGACCAGACACTTCTTCTCGCTGCCCACCACGGTGCCGCCGGGGCCGCTGGCCATGAACATCGGCTTGATCCCGAACGGGTCGCGCGCGCAGAACAACTCCTGTTCGACGTTGTCCCACAGCGCGAAGGCGAACATGCCGCGCAGCTTGGTCAGCGCGTCGGCGCCCCAGTGGTGGTAGGCCGCGACGATCGCCTCGCCGTCGCCGTCGGTGGCGAACTCCGCGCCGTACTCGCCGCGCAGCGCCTCCCGCAGCTCGAGGTAGTTGTAGATCTCGCCGTTGAACACCAGCACATAGCGGTCGGGCGCCTCAGGAGGCCCCCAGCGCAGCGGCTGGTGGGAATGGGCGATGTCGATGATCGAGAGCCTGTTGAAGCCCAATACCACCTGCGCATCGTCGCTCCAGGTGCCCGGCTCGTCCGGACCGCGGTGGCGCATCAAGGCGGTGGCGCCGGAAACCGCGTCGACGGTCGAGGGGGACGGGAGAGACTCAGCGCCGGGATCTGTCACCAAAGCCAGCAGACCGCACACCGCGCCAGTATGCCTAACCCGGTCGATCCGCCTGGTATCGGCACTCGGCGCAGCACCCACACCATGTCAATGCCCGGTCGCTTCGGTGTCCTGCGACGCGGTGGTCTACGCTGCGTAGTATTCAAGTGCAGCCGTGGGACCGCCCGACGGTCCACCGACTTCTAGGAGGCGCCAACGTGTCCGCTCGCGGCCTGAAGTTGGTGGCATTGTCCCTGCTCCTGGGGGGGACAGCGGTCGTCGTCAGCGGATGCAGCTGGTCCGAGGTCCTCGGCATGGGCTGGCCCAACGGCATCACCCCCGAGGCGCACCTGAACCGGGAGCTGTGGATCGGATCGCTGATCGCGGCTCTGGTGGTCGGCGTCATCGTCTACATCCTGTTGTTCTGGACGACGGCGTTCCACCGCAAGAAGAAGGACGACACGGAACTGCCCCGCCAGTTCGGCTACAACATGCCGCTGGAGCTGACGCTGACCGTCATTCCGTTCCTGATCATCTCCGTGCTCTTCTACTTCACGGTGGTCGTCCAGGAACGGATGCTCGACAAGCAGCCTGACCCCGAGGTCGTCATCGACGTCACCGCGTTCCAGTGGAACTGGAAGTTCGGTTACCAGAGCGTGAATTTCGCCGACGGGACGCTCACCTACGACGGTGCCGAGCCCGACCGTCGCACACTGATGGCGTCCGGACCCGAAGGCGTCAACGCCGAACCCGAGGGCGAGGGCGAAGGCGGCCACGGCGGCGAGGAATACGGCACCATCGCCGGCAAGAACCCCGAAGACCGGACCTACCTGAACTTCGACGAGGTCGAGACCATCGGTACGTCCAACGAGGTTCCGATCCTGGTGCTTCCGGTCGGCAAGCGCATCGAGTTCCAGCTGGCCTCGGCCGATGTGATCCACGGCTTCTGGGTGCCGGAGTTCCTGTTCAAGCGCGACGTGCTGCCCAACCCTGCGGAGAACAACTCCGACAACATCTTCCAGATCAGCGAGATCTACGACACGGGTGCGTTCGTGGGCCGGTGCACGGAAATGTGCGGCACCTACCACTCGATGATGAACTTCGAGGTCCGGGTGGTCGAGCCCAACGACTTCAAGGCCTACCTCGATCAGCGCAGGGCCGGCGCGACCAATGCCGAAGCGCTGCAGGCCATCAACCAGCCTCCGCTGGCCACCACGACCGAACCGTTCGACACCCGGCGCGGCGAGCTCGCGCCGGGGGCACCGCAGGCGACAGGCAGGTAGGGCACCGCATGCACATCGAAGCCAGGTTGTTCGAATTCCTCACCGCGTTCTTCGCGTTGGCCTCCGTGGTGTACGGGGTGTTGACCGCGATGTACGCCCAGGGCGGCATCGAATGGGCGGGTACGACCGCTCTGGTGCTCACCACGGGCCTGAGCCTCATCGTCGGCACGTTCTTCCGATTCGTCGCGCGCCGGTTGGACACCCGGCCCGAGGACTACGAGGACGCCGAGATCGCTGACGGTGCCGGAGAGCTCGGCTTCTACCCCCCGCACAGCTGGTGGCCGTTGATGATCGCCCTGTCGGCATCGGTCACCGCCGTCGGGATGGCGATGTGGCTGACATGGCTGATCGTCGCGGGCGTGTGCTTCGTGCTGGTGACCGTGTCCGGTCTGGTGTTCGAGTACCACTTGGGCCCCGAAAAGCACTGACCTGCTCGGGCGTTGCGCCATGAGTCGGAAGGCAAGGTCACAATCCGGGCATGACTTCGTCGGCCGACCCCGCCGAGTCACCCGTCGCCGTGCCGCCGTTCGGTAGTGTTGCCGGGGCGCCGTGAGCCGTTGACGGCCACCACCGGCGCCGGAGAACAGGCGAGAAGGAAAAGCGAACATGAGCGGGCCGAATCCTCCCGGGCGGGACTCTGGCAGCTCGGATCTCCCAGGTGAGGAGCCGGGTGGCCACGCCTCCGCGGATGAATCAACTCGAGACGGCGCCGGTACCGACAACCCCGACACCGGCCAGACCGACATCTATTCACGGGCTTACTCAGCTCCGGAATCCGAGCAGTTCGTCAGTGCTCCGTACGTTCCTGCCGACGCCTCGCTCTACGACTACGACGCCTACGAGGCCGGTTCCGACCTGGGGGAGCCGCCACCGCCGCCGCGCTGGCCGTGGGTGGTCGGCGTGGTGGCGATCGTTGCGGCGGTCGCGCTGGTGGTGTCCGTGTCGGTGCTGGTGACCCGCACCGACACCGACACTCTGGCCACCCCCGAGACCACCACCAGCGCGCCCCCGCCCGTGCAGGACGAGATCACCACCACGACACCTCCGCCTCCGCCCCCGCCGCCACCGACGACGGAAGAGCCGCCACCGCCTCCGCCGCCGGAGACGGTCACGGTGACCGAGCCGCCCCCGCCACCGCCGCCTCCGCCGGCCACCGAGGCGCCACCGCCGCCGCCGGAAACGTCGGAGGCACCCCCTCCACCGCCACCGCCGACACCGGCCGCACCGCGCCAGGTGACCTACTCGGTGACCGGCACGAAGGCGCCCGGCGACATCATCACCGTGACCTACATCGACGCGTCGGGGCGTAGCCGAACCCAACGCAACGTCTACATTCCGTGGTCTCTGACGGTCACCCCGATCTCGCAGTCCGAGGTCGGCTCCGTGCAGGCCTCGAGTCTTTTCCTGGTCAGCAAACTGAACTGTTCGATCACCACCAGCGACGGAACAGTGCTGTCCTCGAACACGAACAACGCCGCCCAGACCAGTTGCTAGGTGACCACACAGCCCATGACATATCTTCCTGACACCGCCGACCAGTCCCGCCCGGGTCTCGACCTCGCCGCACTCGACCGCACCGACCGCATCCTGATCGGCAGCTGTGCGGTGGTCTGGCTGGCGGCCCTCGGTGCCGGAGTTGCCGCGACGGTGGCCCTCGTCGATCTGACGCACGGCCAAGCCGACGCCGGCGACACGGGCACACCGTGGTTCCTCTACACCGTGATCGGGGTGTCCGCAGCGGTGATCATCGCCGCGGTGCCCTTGCTGCTGCGCGCACGGCGCAGCTCGGGGGACAGCAGCGGGGAGGAGACGTCACCGGAGCCGCCGGAGGCCACCGACGAGCGTCCTGCGGCCCAGAAACCCGTGGGGGGAGCGGACGCGCCGACCGAGAAGCTCAGGGCCGCGACGCCGACCGCGGAGGCCAGCGGCCCTCCGCCGCGGTTACAGCGGACCGCGGAGCCGAGCTCGGTGTCTCCGGCCGTCGACCAGGTGTTCCTGCGGTTCGGGGTGGCCATGATGACCGCGATGGGCGTGGCCACCTTGCTGACCGGCATCGCGACCTATCTGATGGCCGTCGAGACAGAGACGATCGCGTGGGTGCTCTACGGTCTGGCCGGAGTCGTCACCGTGGGGATGGGTGCGGTCATGTGGTATTTCCTGCGCGAACTCGCCAACCACACTTCCCGCGCCACCGACTGATCCCCAACGGCTGCGTTGTTTCGGCGTTCGCCGCGACGTCGGCTGCGCACGCGGACGGCGGCGACATAGCCCTGCTGCAGCGGCCCGGAATCGTTGTCGCCGATCCCGGCGCCTTCACAGCGGTGGGGCATCGCAACGGCAGGGCGTTCAGGCCACCCACGGCTTTCAACAACTGGGCCGACTGCGCCTCGGAGAAAACTGGGCCCGTCCAACGAAGAACTGGGCCGACTGGGTCCTTCACACGACTGTGCCCGGTCTTACGAACAACTGGGCGGACTGCGCCCTACAAACAGCGCCCTACAAACAGCTGGGCCGTCCCAGCCTCGCGGCGGGGACGGCCCAGTGCGTTCGTGCGGAAACTACTCGTGGTGGCCGTTCGACGAGCCATTGGAGTGGCCGTTCGACGAGCCGTTGCCCACGCTGGTGCGCTCCTGATGTTCGCGCAGCGCGGTGATGGCCCGACGCTCGGCGGCGTGAGCCGCCTCGGTGAGCGCCTCGTGCTCGGAGAGCGGGTCGCCGCGCAGGAAGCTTCCCGTCCCCGGCGCTCCGCTGGATCCCAGCTTGTTCATCCGCTTGGGCAGAGCCGCACCCTGGTACTCCAGCGGAATCGCGTGCCCGTGCTCGTCGACTGGGCCGAGCGGCTGATGCAGCTCGACGTAGGCGCCGTGCGGCAGCCGCTTGATGATGCCCGTCTCGATACCGTGCTCGAGCACCTCGCGGTCGCTGCGCTGCAGCCCCACCGCCCAGCGATAGGTCACCAGGTACACGATCGCGGGCAGCAGCACCATGCCGACTCGGCCGATCCACGTCGTCGCGTTCAACGAGATGTGGAACTTCAGCGCGATGATGTCGTTCATGCAGGCGAAGGTCAGCAGGATGTAGAACGAGATCGCCGCCGCGCCGACCGCGGTGCGGGTCGGAGCGTCACGCGGGCGCTGCAACAGGTTGTGGTGGGCGTCGTCGCCGGAGAACTTCTTCTCCAGGAACGGGTAGGCGATCAGCAGGGCGAAGATCAGGCCCATACCGACAGCCACCCAGACACCCTGCGGGATGGTGTGTCCGAAGAAGTAGAACTCCCACGCCGGCCACAGCCGGATCAGACCGTCGGTCCACATCATGTAGAAGTCGGGCTGACTGCCCGCCGACACCTGGGAAGGGTTGTAGGGGCCCAGGTTCCAGATCGGGTTGATCTGCAGCAGGCCACCCATCAGACCCAGGATGCCCACCGTGACGGCGAAGAACGCGCCGGACTTGACGGCGAACACCGGCATGACGCGCACACCGACCACGTTGGTCTCGGTGCGGCCGGGGCCGGGGAACTGGGTGTGCTTCTGGAACCAGACCAGGGCCAGGTGCACACCGATGAGCGCCAGGATGATGCCCGGGATCAACAGGATGTGCAGCGCGTACAGGCGCGGAATGATGATGTCGCCGGGGAAGTCGCCGCCGAACAGCGCCCAGTGCATCCAGGTGCCGACCAGCGGAATTCCCATCGTGATGCCCGACAGGGCCGCGCGGAGGCCGGTGCCCGACAGCAGGTCGTCGGGCAGCGAGTAACCGAAGAAACCCTCGAACATCGCCAGGATCAGCAGCAACGACCCGATCACCCAGTTGGCTTCGCGGGGGCGTCGGAACGCCCCGGTGAAGAAGATGCGGGCCAGGTGCACCATGATCGAGGCGGCGAACAGCAGTGCCGCCCAGTGGTGGACCTGCCGGACGAACAGGCCGCCGCGAATCTCGAAGCTGATGTCCAGCGCGGTCTCGTACGCTCGGGACATGCCGACGCCGCGCAGAGGCTGATAGACGCCGTCGTAGGTGACGTGAGCCATCGACGGGTCGAAGAACAGCGTCAACCACACGCCGGTGAGCAGCAGCACGAGGAAGCTGTACAGCGCGATCTCACCGAGCAGGAACGACCAGTGCGTCGGAAAGACCTTGTTCAGCTGACGGCGGACCGCGGCGGACGGGTGGTAGCGCGAGTCGATCGCGTCACCCTGCTTGGCGGCGATCTCTGCAGGGCTTGGACGTGGGCTCATGATGTGCGCTCCCAGAATGCCGGTCCGACGGGTTCGATGAAGTCGCCGTTGGCGACCAAGTATCCGTCCTGGTCAATCGTGATCGGCAGCTGGGCGAGGGCACGCGCCGCCGGCCCGAAGATCGGCTTCGCGAACTCCAGTGCGTCGAACTGCGACTGATGGCAGGGGCAGAGGATGCGGTAGGTCTGCTGTTCGTACAGCGAGGACGGGCAGCCCAGATGCGAGCACACCTTCGTGTACGCGAACAGCTCACCGAAGTTGAAGCTCTCCTGCCCCTTGCGCTTGACGACGCGCTTCATGTCGACCGCCCGGATGCGGATCAGCATGACGGGGTTGCGCACGCCCATCGCGATGTCGAACAGATGGTGCTCGGACTCCACCGTGGTGCCGTCGCCGTCGGATTCGCGCCACGGAAACACCGTCTCCATGCCGCCGGCGTCGATGTCCTCAGGACGCATCTTGACGTAGGGGGAGTTGCCCGGGCGCCCGGTGGCGCGCGCCAGGTAGATGGTTTCGCCCTCGAACCGCGGCGTCCAACCGGACGTCCAGAGCACCGCCTTCATACCCTCGGCGGTCGGGACCACCGGCTTCCACGGGTTCTTGATCAGCCCGCCGATGAAGGCGACCAGCGTGCCCACCCCGAACGCGCCCAGGCCGATGCCCAGCGACAAGCCGATGACCTTGCGCCGCTTGATCGTCGACCCGTCCAGGGCGTTGCCGAGGTTGGCCGCGACGGTCTTGCGGTGCAGCTCGGGGGAGCGGCCGTCGTGGCGCTCCTGAATGGAGATCTCCTCGGGGATGAACTTCTTCTGGTACATCACCGCGCCGATGCCGATCGCGAGGATCGACAGGCCGAACGTGAGACCGTAGAGCGGGGTGGCCAGCGTGTAGAGGAATTCGCCCGGCTCACCGAAGGCCTTGTACTCCCACGGCCAGAACAAGAAGACCAGCAGCAGTGCCAGCCCGGCGACACCGCCCAGCATCAGCCAGGACGCCACGCCGCGTTCGGCGCGCTTCTCGGCCTTGGTGCCGGGAACCGGCCAGCGCGGCTCCTTGTAGACGGTCTCGACCCCGTCGAGTCGGCCGCCCAACTCGACGAGCTGCTCCTGGGTCATCTCGGCCAGTTCGGCGTCGGTCGGCTGACCGGGGGCGCCCTTCTGGCCCGGGGTGTCGGAGCCTTTGAGATCGTCGTCGCTGTTGTCGCTCATGCGCGGGCTCCGATCCAGAGAGCGGCGGCGATGACGGCCACCATTCCAACGATCCACGCGACCATGCCCTCGGAGGTCGGGCCGAAGCCACCCAGGCCGAGGCCGCCGGGGGTCGGCGTCTGAGCCGACTCGCGGACGTAGCGCACGATGTCGCGCTTTTCTTCGGGTGTGAGCTGGCGGTCGGAGAACTTCGGCATGTTCTGCGGACCGGTCAGCATCGCGGTGTAGATCTGTGCGGGATTCGCACCGCCCAGATCCGGTGCGTACTTGCCGGAGGACAGCGCGCCGCCCTTGCCGGTGAAGTTGTGGCACGAGGCGCAGTTCAGCCGGAACAGGTCGCCGCCGCGGGCGATGTCGTTGCCCAGCAGCGATTCCTGGGCGATCTGGCCGTTCTCGTCGCGCGGGACCACCGGACCGCCGCCGTTGGCCTGGATGTAGGCGCCCAGCGCGTCGGTCTGCTCCGCGTCGAATTGCGCCGGCTTCTGCGGGGCCTGAGCCTCGCCGCGCATGGCGGGCATACGACCGGTGGAGACCTGGAAGTACACCGCCGCCTCGCCGACGCCGATGAGGCTGGGCCCGCGGTCGGCGACACCTTGCAGGTTGATGCCGTGGCAGGTCACGCAGGAGGTCTCGTAGAGCTGCTGGCCGGTGCGCAGCATCGCCGAGGCCGACTCGTCGGCAACAGCTACCTGTGGCGCGGGCGTGAGCGTGGCGGCCAGACCGCCGGCGACGCCCAGACCGATCGCCAGCAGCAGCGCGCCCGACAGGCGTCGGCGCAGACGACGCCGCCTGACCGACACCGGCTGGTCGGCGGAGGGTGCCTTCTTCGGCATGGAACCCCTTCTTTTCGGCGAGCCGATCATCGGACGAAGTAGATGACGGCGAACAGTGCGATCCAGACGATGTCGACGAAGTGCCAGTAGTACGACACCACGATCGCCGCGGTGGCCTGGGCGGGCGTGAACTTGCTCATCTTCGTGCGGGCCAGCAGCAGCACGAAGGCGATCAAACCGCCGATGACGTGCAGGCCGTGGAATCCGGTCGCCAGGTAGAACACGGTGCCGTAGGCGCTGCCCGGGATGGTGGTGCCGTGCTCGACCAGGTGCAGGTACTCATAGCCCTGGCCCAGCACGAAGAACAGGCCCATCGCGAACGTCAGCGTGTACCAGCGGCGCAGCCCGAAGACGTCGCCGCGCTCGGCGGCGAACACGCCCATCTGGCAGGTGAACGACGATGCGATGAGCACCAACGTCACCGGTACCGCCAGGGCAAGGTTCAACTCAGTGGGTGGGGGCGGCCAGACGCCATCGGCTTGCGCGCGCGCGGTGAAATACATCGCAAAGAGCCCAGCAAAGAACATCAATTCACTGGACAGCCAGACGATGGTGCCCACACTGACCATGTTCGGCCGGTTCAGCGAATGTACGCGCGACGTGATGGCGGTTCCCGAGGTCCCTACAGCGCTCGTCACAGAAGCAAGTATGACGCTTTGTAGTTGGCGAACTCCACCCGGGGATGGTTTTGGTCATAAATGCCTCGGGTACGCGCGTTGGGAAGTTCCCCGCCGACGTGGGAACATCGCCGTCGTGACTGCCCCGACATGGCCTCAGATCCTCGGAAAACTGACCACCAACCAGGCGCTGGCGCCCGGTGAGGCGGCGTGGGCGATGGACCAGATCATGACCGGCACCGCGACGCCGGCTCAGATCGCGGCGTTCGGCGTGGCGATGAAGATGAAGCGGCCGACCTCGGCTGAGGTCACCGAGCTCGCCGACATCATGCTCAAGCACGCCCGCCGCGTTCCGACGGACAAGATCGGCACCGACACCGTCGATGTCGTGGGTACCGGCGGTGACGGGGCCAACACCGTCAATCTGTCCACGATGGCGTCGATCGTGACCGCCGCCGCCGGCGTGCCCGTGGTCAAGCACGGGAACCGCGCCGCCTCGTCGTTGTCCGGCGGCGCCGACACTCTCGAGGCGCTCGGCGTACGCATCGATCTGGGGCCCGACGAAGTGGCACGCTGCGTGGCCGAGGTCGGCATCGGCTTTGCGTTCGCCCCGCAGTTCCACCCCTCCTACAAGCACGCGGGGGTGGTGCGCCGCGAGATCGGCGTGCCGACCGTGTTCAACCTGCTGGGCCCGTTGACCAACCCCGCGTCCCCGCGGGCGGGACTGATCGGCTGCGCGTGGGAGGACCTCGCCGAGGTGATGGCCGGCGTGTTCGCCACCCGAGGGTCGAGCGCGCTGGTGGTGCACGGCGACGACGGACTCGACGAATTGACGACGACCACGACCAGCACCATCTGGCGGGTGCAGGCCGGCACGGTGGAGCGGTTGACCCTCGATCCGGCTGCGTTCGGGTTCGCCCGGGCGGACATCTCGGCGCTGATCGGCGGCGACGCCGAAGCCAACGCCGCGGAGGCCAGGGCAGTACTGGGGGGCGCCCCGGGCCCGGTGCGCGATGCGGTGGTGCTCAACGCGGCAGGCGCATTGGTCGCCCACGCGGGGCTATCCAGCGACGCCCAGTGGGTGCCTGCCTGGCAGTCGGGTCTGGCCCGCGCTGCCGAGGCGATCGACTCCGGGGCGGCCGAGCAGTTGCTCGCGCGTTGGGTGCGGTTCACTCAGCAGTTCTGACGAGGCGCTCCACTGCGCCATCACCTGCTCCGAGGCAAGTCGCGCCGAGCGTGCCGACGCCGACCACGTCGCGTGCCGGCCCGCGGCCCCCACGGGCGAGCAGTAGCCGGGCTCGGCCCGCACGATGCGCACTCCGGGGGCGGTCAGCCAGCGTGCGATCAGCGCCGTCTCCTCGATCAGCGCACCGCCCAACGGCGCATCGGCAGGCAACACGGTCTGCGCGCCGGCACACAGTGCCTCCACAACCGGCATCGGCGGGACACCGCGCCGCGCGCATCCTGCCGCGGCGAGCTGACCGTGCCGTACCACGGCGAACTGCCAGCCGTGATCGCCGTCGGGCTTGGCGGCGACGAGCTCGGTGACGTCGGCGAGGGCGCGTAGCCGCTGACCACGCCACAGCACGTCGATGGCTGCGGCGGTGCGGTCGCGCAGCCGCGCGGCGGTCTCGTAGCGATTGCGCTCGGCGAGCTCGGCGATTTGGGCAAGCATCGCCGTGAGGGGGTGGTCGTTGCGGCCGTCGATGACCGCCCGCGCCTCGGTGACGGCGGCGGCGTACTCGTCGGCGCGGGAGCCGCGTACCGCCGGGCACGGCGAGACCTCATGGTCCGGGCAGGCCGGTCCGTGCACGGCCGAGCGGCCCAGCCGGGAGGTGCACGTCCGCACCCCGGTGTAGCGGGCCAACAGCGCCGCGGCGTCCTGGGCGTCGGCCCGAGCGCGGAACGGTCCGACCGCGCTGCGGGCACCGGGTGCCCGCACCACCGAAAATCGCGGGAACGCTTCGTCGGTCAGCGCCACCCACCACCAGCGGTGCGGGAACTTCGAGCGACGGTTGTACGGCGGGGCATGCGCGGCGAGCAGCCGCAGTTCTCGAACTCCGGCTTCCAGGTCGTGGGCGCACTCGACGTGGTCGACCCCGACGGCCAGCGAGGCCATCTCCTTCATCCGCGTGCGCGGATCGGCGCCGGTGAAGTACTGCGCCACTCGGCGCCGCAGGTCGACCGCGGTGCCGACGTAGAGCACCTCCGCCGACGGACCCCGGAACAGGTAGACGCCAGGGGTGGCCGGTAGCCCGCGAGCCAGATGGCGCTTTGCCCGCTGGGCCGGTGTCACGTCGGGCAGGTAGGCGCGCAGGTCGGTGTAGGTGTGCACGCCCTGGTTGCCCACCCGGGCGATCAGCGCGTGCAACACGTCGACGGTCGCACGGGCGTCGTCGAGGGCGCGGTGCGTGGGCGTGGTCGTGGCGCCGAACAACGTGGCCAACGCGGAGAGCTTGACGCTGGGTGCCTCGTCGCGGGTGAGCACCCGGCGGGCCAGCTTGACGGTGCACAGCACCGGTGGTTTGGGCCAGGGCAGGTGGTGGCGCTGGGCCGCGGCGCGCAGGAACCCGACGTCGAAGCCCGCGTTGTGGGCCACCAGCACCGCTCCGCGGCAGAACTCGAGAAAGGCGGGCAGCACGGCGTCGATCCGCGGGGCGTCGTACACCATCGACGTGGTGATCCCGGTGAGCGCGACGATCTGAGACGGGATGTCGCGACCCGGGTCGACGAGGGTCGCGAACTCACCCAGGACTTCACCGCCGCGCACCTTCACCGCGCCGATCTCGGTGATCGCGTCATGCCGGTCACCGCTCGCCCGGCCACCTGTGGTCTCGAGATCGACCACGACGAAGGTGGTCTCCCGCAGGGTCGGGCCGGCAAACGGGTCGGAGGACGGGTCGACGTCGGTGAAGCTGAGCTGACCCATGGGCTGAACGTAGGCGGCCCCGGTGACAAGTCCGGGGAGGCGGGCCGGACGCGACGGGAACTGTCAGACCCCGCGGATACCGTGCGGGCGTCTGCCATCGAAAGGAGGGCGCCATGGCCCAGGAACAGCTGCCGCCGGGCGAAGAGCCGGATACCGGCACGGTGACCATCGACTGTGACGACTGCGCGGTCCGGGGTCCGGGCTGTCAGGACTGCGTTGTCAGCGTGCTGCTCGGCGTGCCGGACAATTTGCTCGTCGACGAGCAGCGGGCGCTGGAGGTGCTCGCTGAAGTGGGCCTGGCACCGCGGTTGAGGTTGGTGCCGATCCATCGGGACGGAAGCGCCGGGGTTGCCTGACGACACGCCCCCGCTTCGACAATGTCCAGACCTTCGGAGTGGCTGTTAAATTTGCGTCTCCTGTTGGACAAGGCCGATGCCGTTTCGTAACCTGTCTGAGACCTTAGAGCAGTTCGAGGCGGCTCGTTACGGCAGTTGAAGGACACACAAATCTTGAGGCTCGACCGCGCGCACCGGACCATCAATCGTTTTCGGCGACCCTTCATCAGTGCGATCGTCGGCGTGGCCATGGCTGGCGCCGCGCTGGCCGGACAGGTCGGCGCGGATCCCGCCGATGACGCGCTGGCAAAGCTGAATGAGCTGTCTCGGCAGGCCGAGCAGACCACCGAGCTGATGCATTCCGCCCAGCTCGATCTGGACAACAAGCTCGCCATCCAGCAGGAGGCCGAGGCCAAGCACGCCAGCGACCTCGCCGCGCTCGACGCCGCGAAATCCGAACTCGCGCACTTCCAGCGTTCCGTCGACACGCTCGCCGCCGCTGAGTACATGGGAGGGCGCACGTCGGGCTTCAACGCGATGTTGACGGCGTCGTCCCCGCAGGGGCTGATCGATCAGCTCGCGGTGCAGCGGGTGATGGCCTCGGAGATGCAGGCCCAGATGACGGCGTTCCGCGACACGGGGCACCAGGCCGAGCTCGCCGAGAAGGCGTCTGCCGCGTCGGCGGCGGAAGCGAAGACCGCCGCCGAGCAGGCCGCTGCGGTGCGCGCCGACCTGCAGTCCAAGCAGAGCCAGCTGCAGGTGCAGATCGCTATCGTCAAGGCCCAATACGAAGCGCTGACGCCGAACCAGCGGGAAGCGCTGGCCGCCATGCCGCCACCGCCCCCGGTTCCGCCCGCCGCGGCGCCGGTACCGCCCGGCCAGGATCCGGCGATAATCGCCGCTCCGCCCGCGCCGCCGGTGTTGCCCGGCCTGCCGGACGCACCTCCGCCGCTGCCCGCCCCACCCGGAGCGATCCCGCCAGGTGACGTCGCGGCGCCCGGGTCGCCCGCGGCGACGACCGTCATCCAGGCCGCGCTGAGCCGGATCGGCTCGCCGTACTCGTGGGGTGGGTCCGGCCCGAACGCCTTCGACTGCTCGGGTCTGGTGATGTGGTCCTTCCAGCAGGCCGGCATCTCGCTGCCGCACTCCAGCCAGGCCCTGGCACGCGGTGGCCAACCGGTGTCGACGGACCAGATGCAGCCCGGCGACCTGGTCATCCAGTACTCCGATGCCTCGCACGTCGGGATCTACATCGGTGACGGGATGATGGTGCACGCGTCGACGTACGGCACCCCGGTGCGCGTCGCGCCGGTCAGCAATGCGCCGATCTACAACGTCCGTCGTTACTGAGTCGCCGGCCGCCTCCGGACGGCACGGATCACGCGCTCGCCGTCGCCTGGGGGCGCTGCTGGGGGCCGAACTGCTCTCTGCTGTGCTCGTGCTGAGTGGGCCGCAGGTTGTGCCGGCGGGCCCCGCGCTGGCCGCCCCTGCACCCGACGCAGTGCCACGTGTTGCGCCCGCACTGCCTCCTCGCACCGTGGACCTCTCCGACGGCCGCACGGCTCACCTCATCGATCTGGGCGCTGCGGACGGAGGCGCGCTGCTCGACCGCATCGCCGCCGAACTCCCCGCGGCATCTGACGCTGTCACCGGTTTCTGGGGTCCGCAGTGGCCACGCAGCGTCACCGTCGTCGTCGCCGGCTCCGGCGAGCAGTTCGCCGTCCTCGCCGGGGGTGGGGCGGACGTGGCGGCCACGACCACGGCGCAGCGCATCACGTTCTCCCCGGCGGCCGCCGTAATGACCGACCACGATCTGCGAATTGTGCTGCGCCACGAGCTGTTCCACTATGCCGCCCGGCCGCAGACCGCGGCCGACGCCCCGGTGTGGCTCACCGAAGGGGTCGCTGACTATGTGGGTCGACCGCCCACGCCGCCCCCGCCGGTGCCCGCCGAGGGGTCGGTGCCGACCGCTGCCGAGCTGGGCACCGCAGGGCCGCAGCGCTCCGCGGCCTATGACCGGGCCTGGTCGTTCGCCACCTACCTCGCCGACACCTACGGTGAGCCCGCGCTGCGTGAGCTGTACCTGGCGGCCGGGGGCCACGGTCACCGCGACGCTGCCGCGGCGGTGCGGGATTCGCTGGGTGTCGAATGGTCCGACGTTCTGACTGGGTGGCGGCAGTGGCGCCCGGACGGCGCGCGATGAGCCGAGTCCTGCTCGTCACCAACGACTATCCACCCCGCCCCGGCGGCATCCAGTCCTACCTGGAAGCGTTGGTCGGCCATCTGGTGGATCGGCCGGGCGGCGGATCGCTGACCGTCTACGCGCCGAAGTGGAAGGGCGCCGAGGCGTACGACGAGGGCGCCGCCGCCGACGGCTACGAGGTGGTCCGCCATCCCGGCACCCTGATGCTGCCGGAGCCGACCGTGGCGACGCGGATGCGTCGGCTGATCACCGAGCGCGACGTGGACACCGTGTGGTTCGGTGCCGCCGCTCCGCTGGCACTGCTGTCACCGCTGGCCCGGTCCGCCGGAGCCGAGCGGGTGATCGCGAGCACGCACGGTCACGAAGTGGGCTGGTCGATGCTCCCGCTGGCCCGTACCGCCCTGCGACGCATCGGGCACGACACGGACGTGGTGACCTATATCAGCGCCTACACCCGGCGCCGATTTGCCTCGGCGTTCGGTCCGGATGCGGCGCTCGAGCACGTTCCGCCCGGCGTGGACACCGAGCGCTTCGTCCCCGACGAGGTGGCGCGCGCCGAGATGCGGGCGCGCTACCGCCTCGGTGACCGGCCCGTGGTGCTGTGTCTGTCCCGGCTGGTGCCACGCAAGGGCCAGGACATGCTGATCCGTGCGTTGCCGGCGATCCGGGAGCGGGTCCCCGGTGCCGCGTTGGTGATCGTCGGCAACGGTCCCTACCGGAGCACCCTGACCCGGCTGGCGGCGTCCTTCGGGGTGGCCGACGACGTCGTGTTCACCGGCGGCGTGCCGGCCGAGGAGTTACCCGCCCACCACGCCATGGCCGACGTGTTCGCGATGCCGTGCCGGACGCGGGGCGCCGGCCTGGACGTCGAGGGTTTGGGCATCGTGTACCTCGAGGCGTCGTCGTCCGGGGTGCCGGTGGTGGCCGGCCGCTCGGGCGGCGCTCCGGAGACCGTCGTGGACGGCGAGACCGGCCTGGTCGTCGACGGCTGGGATGTCGGCGCCGTCGCCGCCGCTGTCGGTGACCTGCTGGCCGACCCGGACCGTGCCGCGGTGATGGGTGCGGCCGGGCGCCGGTGGGCCGTGGAGCACTGGCAGTGGCGCCGCCAGGCCGACCGGCTGGCCCGGCTGCTCTAGCCTTTGGCGTACAACGCGTCGATGTCGGCGGCGAATTTCTCGGCGACGATCTTGCGCTTGACCTTCAACGTCGGGGTCAGTTCTCCGGTGTCCTCGGTGAAGTCCACGGGAAGAACCCGGAACTTGCGGATCTGTTCGGCCTTCGACACCGCCTGGTTCGCCTCCTTGACCGCCAGCTCGATCTCGGAGCGCAGATCCGGATCGTCGACCAGATCCGCCACCGACGCGTCCGGATCTTTGTGGTGGCGTTCCTTCCAGCCGGGGAAAGCCTCCGTGTCGATGGTGATCAACGAAGCGATGTAGGGCTGAGCGTCGCCGACACACATGGCCTGGCTGATCAGGGGGTGCGCCCGCAGCCGGTCCTCGAGCAGCGCCGGGGCGACGTTCTTGCCCCCCGCGGTCACGATGATCTCCTTCTTGCGCCCGACGATGGTCAGGAATCCGTCCTCGTCGATCGAGCCGAGGTCGCCGGTGTGGAACCAGCCGTCGGTGAAGACCTTGTTGGTCTCTTCCTCGTTGCCCCAGTAGCCGCCGAACACGACGCCACCCTTGACCATCAACTCGCCGTCCTCGCCGAGGTACATGCTGTTGCCGGGCAACAGTTTGCCGACCGAGCCGACCCGAAGCTCGCCCACCCGGTTGACGGTGATCGCGGCGCTGGTTTCGGTCAGCCCGTAGCCCTCGTAGATGGACAACCCCACGCCGCGGTAGAAGTGGCCGAGGCGGGCGCCGAGCGGGGCCCCGCCGGAGATGGCGGCATGACAGTGCCCTCCGAGCGCGGCACGCAGCTTCCCGTAGACGAGCTTGTCGAACACCGCGTGCTTGAGCCGCAAAACCAGGCCGGGGCCGCCGGTGTCCTGGGCTTCGCTCCAGGCGATCGCGGTCTCGGCGGCGATCGTGAAGATCTTGCCCTTGCCGTCGTTCTCCGCGTTCTGCTCGGCAGTGTTGTAGACCTTCTCGAACACCCGCGGCACCGACACCACCAGGGTGGGCTGGAACACCGAGAACATCGGCACCAGGTTCTTGATGTCGCTGGTGAATCCGAGGGTCACCCCGTTGGTGAAGGCGCCGATCGTCAGCGCCCGCGCCAGCACATGCGCCAACGGCAGGAAGATCAGCAGCTTTTCGCCTTTGGCCAGGTGATCGGGGAAGCAGGCCTTGGCGCCACGGATCTCGTAGAGCAGGTTGGAGTGGGTCAGCTGGCAGCCCTTGGGCCGGCCGGTGGTGCCCGAGGTGTAGATCAGCGTGGCCGGATCGGCCGACCTGATGCCGGCCAGGCGCTCCTCGACGGCGGCATCGTCCACCCCGCGGCCGGCCTCCGCCAGCTCGTCCAGAGCTGCGGGCCCGCTGCCCTCGATGCAGTACACCGACTGCAACGCGGGGAGCGTCGCACGCTGCTGCTCGATGCGTCCGGCGTGCTCGTCGGTCTCGGCGAACGCGGCGACCGCGCCGGAGTCGGAGAGCACGAACTGCACCTGTTCGGCGGAACTGGTCTCATAGATCGGCACCGTCACCGCGCCCACCGACAGGATGGCGAAGTCGAGGATCGGCCACTCGTAGCGCGTCGCCGACAGGATCGCCACCCGGTCGCCGGGTGCGACTCCGGCAGCGATGAGACCTTTTGCCGCCGAACGGATCTGTTGGGCGGCCTGGGCGCAGGTCACATCGACCCAACTGCCGTCGACCAGCCGCTGGAAGATCACGTGGTCGGGATCGTCGCGCTCGTGCGAGTAGACGGCTCCGACGATGTTGTCGTTCTCGCCGATGGTGAATGATGCAGGGACGCTGTACTCGCGCACGGTGGACACCCTCTCGTGATTCTCAGGCGGCTCGACAAACTGCGCTGCCGTGTCCAGAATAGTCGGCCCGCCAGGGCGCTCGGGTAGGCATTGGATCGCCGTATGTGAAGCTTGTCTGTCATGAACAGCATCCAGATCGCCGACGAGACGTTCATCGCGGCCGATCCCGCCGACGTCGGTGCCGCTGTCGCTGATCAGGCCAGCTGGTTGCGGTGGTGGCCCGATCTGCGGCTGACCGTCGTCGAGGACCGCGGCGAAGTCGGCCAGCGCTGGACCGTCACCGGCACGTTGACGGGCACGATGGAAGTATGGCTGGAACGCATGATGGACGGCGTCGTGCTGCACTACTTCCTGCATGCCGAGCCGGCCGGTGCCGCAGCCTGGGAGTTGGCCAAGATGAACCTGCCGGCGATGAACCACCGGCGCCGGGTCGCCGGAAAGGACATGGCGTTCGAGGTCAAGCGCAGACTGGAGGCCAGCCGGCCGGTGGGGGTGTCCCGACTGGCGTGAAGTGCGGCGGCCGGACATCCTCGACAGAGTAGATTTCCTGGCAGCGACCAGACCTCGCACTCAACAACTGGGGAAGAGTTTCAGTGGCGGACAAGACGGCGCAGACCATCTACATCGATGCGGATCCCGCGACGGTGATGGACGTCATCGCAGATATCGGGTCGTATCCCGACTGGGTGGCCGAATACAAGGAGACCGAGGTACTGGAGTCCGACGACGCCGGGTATCCGAAGGTGGCCCGGCTGGTGCTGGACGCCTCGGTGCTCAAAGACAGCATGGTGCTGGCCTACGAGTGGCCGGCCGACCGCAGTTCGGTGACCTGGTCGCTGGTGTCGAGTACGTTGCTCAAGTCTCTGGACGGCGCATATCGGTTGGTGGCGAAGGGAACCGGCACCGAGGTCACCTATGAGCTCTCGGTGGATCTGATCATCCCGATGATCGGGTTGCTCAAACGCAAGGCGGAACGACGTCTGACCGACACCGCGTTGAAGGACCTGAAGAAACGAGCCGAGGCTGACTGAGCGCGGGAGCGCCGCCGACGCCGCGCGGATGGCCGGGGACTGCCGGGTCAGCCTGTTCGTCGGCAAGGGCGGTGTAGGCAAGTCGACGCTGGCCACCGCCACGGCAGTGCGGGCGGCGCGGGCCGGCATGCGGGTGCTGCTGGTCTCCACCGACCAGGCGCACTCCATCGGCGACGTCCTGGGGACCGCCGTCGTGCCGACCGGTCGCGGTGCGCCCACCCGAGTGCTGGCCGATCTCGACACCGCAGACTCCGGCGGTGGCCTGCTCGACGCCCTGGCGCTGGACACGCTGGCTCTGCTGGGCGACCGGTGGCGCGACGTCGCCGTGCTGCTCTCGCACAGATTCCCCGATTCCGAGGTGGGAGACATTGCCCCCGAAGAGCTTTCGGCTCTCCCCGGGGTGCAGGAGGTCCTCGGGTTGCATGAGGTCGGCAAGCTCGCCGACTCGGGCCGCTGGGAGCTGATCGTCGTCGACTGCGCATCGACAGCCGACGCGATGCGCATGCTGACCCTGCCGGCCACCTTCGGCCTCTATCTCGAGCGGGCCTGGCCGCGGCACCGCCGCCTGGCCGGCATCGACGATGCTCGTTCGGCCGCGCTGGTGGCACTGCTGGAACGCATCGCGGCCGGCACCGATCGGCTGGGCGCCCTGCTGTCCGACGGGTCGAGGGTCAGCGCCCACCTGGTGCTGACCGCGGAGCGGGTGGTGGCCGCCGAGGCGGTGCGGACGCTGGGCTCGCTGGCGTTGATGGGTGTGCAGGTAGCCGAGTTGATCGTCAATCAGATTCTGGTGCAAGATGATTCGTTCGAATACCGCAACCTTCCCGAGCACCCCGCGTTCGACTGGTACGCCGAGCGGATCTCCGAGCAGCGCGCGGTTCTCGACGATCTCGACCGCGCGATCGGTGACGTCGCGCTGGTGATGGTGCCGCATCTGGCCGGCGAGCCGATCGGCGCCAAGGCGTTGGGCGAGTTGCTCGACAGCGCCCGTTCCCGTGATGGTGCGCCGCCGCCCGGCCCGCTACGCCCGGTCGTGGACAGAGAGAGCGGCAGCGGCGTGGACGCGGTCTACCGACTGCGTGTGCAGCTGCCACAGGTCGAGTCGTCGGCGCTGACGTTGGGTAGGGTCGACGATGACCTGATCATCGGCGTCGGCGGATTGCGGCGTCGGGTTCGATTGGCATCGGTGCTGCGGCGGTGCACCGTGACCGACGCCCAATTGCGCGGCAGCGAGTTGACCGTGCGGTTCCGACCGAATCCGGAGGTGTGGCCGGCGTGAGCGGCAGTGATTCCCACGCGGAACTGCGCGCGCTGGCCCAATCCATTCTGGATCGTCTCGAACCGGCGGTGCGGATGGCGGCCGCCCGTGCGCAGAGCGCCGGGGCCGCCGGCCCGTGCCAGCAGGTGTGGTGTCCGGTCTGTGCGCTCGCCGCGCTGATCTCGGGCGAACAACACCCGCTGCTCGACGTCGTCTCCGAGCACTCGGTGGCGTTGTTGAGCGTCGTCAGAGCATTGGTCGACGGCATCGACACCGGTGACACCGGGCCGACGCCGCCACCGGAGCCCGACGGTCCCCCCGAGGGGCCGACGCCGCCCGATCCCGGCGGTCCGCCCGGGCCCGCCGGCCCGTCGTCGCACACCCCGGGCCCCGGGCGCTATCAGCACATCCCGGTGACCGTGGAGGAGTGAGCTGCACCGTGTGGTCGCACGCACACGGCGTGGGTACAGTTGTCGCAGAGCACGGCTGACGCGGAGGGTCCATGTGGTATTGGCTGTTCAAGTACATCTTCATGGGGCCGTTGTTGAGCCTGCTCGGCCGCCCCAAAGTGGAGGGCCTCGAACACGTCCCGCAGTCCGGGCCGGTGATCCTGGCCAGTAACCACCTGGCCGTCGCCGACAGCTTCTATCTGCCGCTGGTGGTCAGCCGGCGCATCACCTTCCTGGCCAAAGCCGAGTACTTCACCGGCACCGGGCTCAAGGGCTGGTTCACCCGGTGGTTCTACACCGTGGCCGGTCAGGTCCCGATCGACCGGACCGACGCGGACAGCGCGCAGAGCGCGCTGACCACCGCCGAGCGCATTCTCGGTGAAGGCAAGCTGCTCGGCATGTATCCCGAAGGCACCCGTTCGCCCGACGGCCGCCTCTTCAAGGGCAAGACAGGGCTGGCCCGGGTGGCGCTGACCAGCGGGGTGCCGGTGATCCCCGTGGCGATGATCGGCACCGACGTCGTCAACCCGCCGGGAAGCAAGATGTGGCGGTTCGGCCGGGTCCAGGTCAAGTTCGGCAAGCCGATGGACTTCACCCGCTTCGACGGACTGGCCGGAAACCGCTTCATCGAGCGCGCGGTCATCGACGAGGTGATGTACGAGTTGATGCGCCTGTCCGGTCAGGAGTACGTCGACCTCTACGCCGCTGACGTCAAAGAGGGAAAAGAACCGGGAGCGGTGACCCCGCCGACACGGCTCCCTGAGGCGGCCGCAGGCTGAGTCGGCGAGCCTCGGCTCAGGCGGCAGGAACCGGGCCGTCGGGCGGCCCGGCAATAACTGGTCGGCCGGCTGATCCGGCGAATCCAGGCCGGCGGCTGATCCGGCCAGTCCAGAAGTAGTTCGTGCTCAGGCCTGCACGGCGGATGCGGGCTGGGCGTCGGTGACGTGGTCGCCCGGCCCGGTCTCGCCGGCGGAACGTCCGCGGACCGTTCCGGCCACGACGATCACGGCCAATGCCCACCACAGGTACGAGCTGCCGCCCAGTTGTCGCCACAACGACGCGGCCGTCTCCTGATGCTCGGGCAGCAGCGAGATCGGCGACCAGATCATCAGCGCCAGTCCCGCCGCCGACACGGCGCCCAGCGCGGGATTCCGCAGGCGCACGGCCAGCACCGCGGCCACCAGGACCGCGGGCAGTGCCCACACCCAGTGGTGTGACCACGAGACCGGGGAGACCGCCAGGCCGAACATCGCCACGCAGATCAGCGCCAACACCGGCTGACCCGCCCTGAGCGCGCGGCGCGCCGCCCACACCGTCACACCCAGCACCACGAAGCTGAGCGCGACCCAGAGCGCGAAGCGCAGGCCCGAGTCCAGACCCAGCCGGGCCAGCGCCCCGGCGATGTTCTGGTTGGTGTTCAGCGTCGCGGCACCGATGCGGTCGGTGTTGGTGACGGTGTGCGTCCAGTAGTCCCAGGAATCCCGCCACGCCACAGCGAAGCCCACCATGGTCGCCCCGATGACCGTCACCGCGCTGACAGCGAGCGCCCGAAGATCACGGCGCAGCAGGAAGTAGAGCAGGAACACGGCCGGGGTGAGCTTCAACGCGATCGCCAGGCCGAGCAGCATGCCCCGTGGCCACGGTGTCCGGCGCGGCACGCAGTCGGCGATGACCAGCGTCATCAACACCACGTTGATCTGGCCGAAGTCGAAGTTCGAGTCGATCGGCTCGAGGTAGATCACCGCGGGCGCGACGATCGCCGCGGCCAGCCACCACCGTCTGATCCAGGCCGGCTCACCGGTCACCCGCGTGGTCGGCCACACGTTCAGCCTGGTCAGGACGATCACCAGCGACACCAACAGCAGGACCAGGGTCGTCACCGTGATGGCGACGCTGGCGCCTTCCAGCGGCAGCAGCGCGAACGGCGCGAACATCACCGCGGCCAGCGGCGGATACGTGAAGGGCAGGTCGATTCCGCCCTGCGTCGCGAAGAACACCCCGTCGCCGTAGAGCGGGCGGCCGTCGAGCCAGGCCTGGCCGCCCATCCGGTAGACGTCGACGTCGATGCGGTACGGGATACGGCCCAACAGCCGCCACCCCGCCCAGGCCAGCGCCACCAGAGTCAGGACCTGGAAGAGCCGCCACGCCAGCACGGGCGCCCAACCAGCCCCGCCGGGCGACCGCAGAGTACTCATCTCGCCCACCAGCCTATCGGGGACGTTCGGCGAGTCGGCGGGTATCCCGGGCATGTCACGCGCAGGTCGGCGTAAGTTTTCTGCGTGCGCCCCACCCTGGACCTCGACTTCGGCCTGCCCACGGGGATTCCGTACTCACGGTTGCCGCTGGTGTGTTGCCTGGTGGCGTTCATCCTGACGTTCTTCGTCACCCGCACCATCGTGCGATACATCCGGCGTCATGCCGGCAGCGACAAACCCCGCAAATGGTGGCAGCCGCGAAACATCTCTGCCGGCGGCGGCCTGCACATCCACCACGTCGTCATCGGGGTGATCCTGGTCATGGTCTCCGGCGTAGCAATGGTCACGTTGGCGGTCGACGGGGGAGTGCCCGAGTTCACCGCGGCATCAATTCTTTTCGGAATCGGCGCGGCACTGGTCCTGGATGAGTTCGCGCTGATCCTGCACCTGTCCGACGTGTACTGGTCCGAGGACGGCCGAGCCTCGGTCGACGCGGTGTTCGTCGCGGTCGCGGTGGCGGGGCTGTTGATCATGGGTTTCAACCCGCTGTCCTTCTTCGACATCGGCATCTGGCAGAACGACCATTCCGTCGGCGCGCGCGTCGCGGTGGTCGTCTCGGCGGTGCTCACGCTGCTGCTTGCGGTGGTCGTACTGCTCAAGGGAAAGGTGTGGACCGGGCTGGTGGGCATGTTCATCACCCCGCTGCTGTTCGTCGGGGCGATCCGGCTGTCACGCCCCCACGCCCCGTGGGCGCGCTGGCGCTACACGACACGGCCGCGCAAGATGCACCGCGCCCTCGAGCGGGAGCGCTGGTTGCGTCGCCCCGTGGTGCAGGCCAAGCTGTGGCTGCAGGACGCCATCTCGGGGATGCCGAAGTTCCCCGATGACGCCAAGGTCAACGAGCAGCTCGACCGGGAGATCCACGCGGCCCCCGCGCCGCCGGACCGCGAGCCCGACAACCGGAAGGTCGCCTGAGCGTGCGGTACTTCTATGACACCGAGTTCATCGACAACGGCCGCACGATCGAACTCATCTCGATCGGTGTCGCCGCCGAGGACGGCCGCGAGTACTACGCGATCTCCACCGAATTCGACCCCGAACGGGCAGGAAGATGGGTGCGCAAGCACGTGCTGCCCAAGCTGCCGTCGCCGGCTTCGCCGCTGTGGCGGTCCCGGCGCCAGATCCGCTCCGAGCTGGAGGACTTCTTCGGCATCGACGGTGACGATCCGATCGAGCTGTGGGCGTGGGTCGGGGCCTACGACCACGTGGTGCTGTGCCAACTGTGGGGACCGATGACAGATCTGCCGCCGGCGATTCCCCGCTTCACCCGCGAACTGCGGCAGTTCTGGGAGGACCACGGCTGCCCGCGGATGCCGCCCCGGCCCCGCGATGCCCACGACGCACTCGTCGACGCCAAGCACAACCTGGTGCGCTACCAGCTCATCACCGGGCGGGAAATGCGGTTTTGACCCGCGGTTACCATTGACGGGTGAACTGGACCGTCGACGTACCCATCGATCAGCTGCCTGCGCTTCCGCCGCTGCCCGAAGAGCTGCGGCACCGCCTCGACGCCGCGCTGGCCAAGCCGGCGCTGCAGCAGCCGTCCTGGGACCTCGACCAGGCCTCGGCTATGCGCACCGTGCTCGAGAGCGTGCCTCCGGTCACCGTTCCGGCGGAGATCGAGCGGCTCAAGGCGCACCTGGCCGATGTCGCGCGCGGTAAGGCCTTCCTGCTGCAGGGCGGCGACTGCGCGGAGACGTTTGTCGACAACACCGAACCGCACATCCGGGCCAATATTCGGACGTTGCTGCAGATGGCGGTGGTGCTGACCTACGGCGCGAGCATGCCGGTGGTCAAGGTGGCGCGGATCGCGGGCCAGTACGCCAAGCCGCGCTCGGCCGACATCGATGCCCTCGGGCTCAAGTCCTACCGCGGCGACATGATCAACGGCTTTGCCCCCGACGCCGCGGTGCGCCAGCACGATCCGTCGCGGTTGGTGCGCGCCTACGCCAACGCCAGCGCGGCGATGAACCTGGTCCGCGCGCTCACGTCGTCGGGGCTGGCGTCGCTGCACGCCGTGCACGACTGGAACCGCGAATTCGTCCGGACTTCGCCCGCCGGGGCCCGCTACGAGGCACTGGCGGGGGAGATCGACCGCGCGCTGACGTTCATGACCGCGTGCGGGGTTGATGACCGCAACCTGCAGACCGCCGAGATTTACGCCAGCCACGAAGCGCTGGTCCTGGACTACGAGCGCGCGATGCTGCGCCTGGACACCGGCGATCCGGAAGCCGAGGACCACAGCCCCAAGCTGTACGACCTGTCGGCGCATTACGTGTGGATCGGCGAGCGGACCCGTCAACTCGACGGCGCGCACGTCGCGTTCGCCGAGGTCATCGCCAATCCGATCGGAATCAAGATCGGCCCGTCGACGTCGCCGGAGTTGGCGGTCGAGTATGTCGAGCGGCTGGATCCGAACAACGAGCCGGGCCGCCTCACACTGGTCAGCCGTATGGGTAACCAGAAGGTGCGCGATGTGCTGCCGCCGATCATCGAGAAGGTGCAGGCGTCCGGGCACCAGGTGATCTGGCAGTGCGACCCGATGCACGGCAACACCCACGAGTCATCGACGGGGTACAAGACCCGCCACTTCGACCGCATCGTCGACGAGGTGCAGGGCTTCTTCGAGGTGCACCATTCGCTGGGCACCCACCCCGGGGGCATCCACGTCGAGATCACCGGCGAGAACGTCACCGAATGCCTGGGCGGCGCGCAGGACATCTCGGACACCGACCTGGCCGGGCGCTACGAGACGGCCTGCGATCCTCGGCTGAACACCCAGCAGTCGCTGGAGCTGGCGTTCCTGGTCGCCGAGATGTTACGCGACTGACGGAAACCCGATTCTTGGGCTACAGCAGGTTCTGCAGGTTGCTGCCCAACGTCCAGGCCCCGGCTGCGCAGAGGCCGGCCAGTGTCAGCACCGCGACGACCCAGAACAACACTGCGCGCCGGGCCCGCTGCCGTTCCCACTGGAATTCGGACAGCTCGATGCCGGCGAATCGGCCCGTCGGCTCAGGGGCGTCCGCATCGGAGGCCGGTTCCTGAGGGGGTAGTTCGTCACGCTCGTAAGCCTTGGTGTGGCCCCCGGGAGTCGCGGTGCCCGCGCCGAGGTGATGGGTCGGCGCCGACTGGTGCAGCGCTGACTGGTGTGCCGCAGAGTGGCGCGGGGCCGGCACCCGAAACGGGGGGAGGAACAGTTCGGTCGCGATGGCGTCGAGTTCCTCGCCCATCTCGGCGGCGTCGGCGAACCGGTACGCAGGGTCGCGCGCGGTGGCGCATGCCACGAAGTCGTCGAATTGGGTTGGTACACCGGTGATGACGGAACTCGGGGCGGGCACGTCCCGGTCCATCCGCTGATACGCCACCGCCAACGGGGTGTCCCCGGTGAACGGCGTCACCCCGGTCAGCAGTTCGTAGACCAGCACGCCGACGGCGTAGACGTCACCGCGAGAGTCGGTCTCGCCGGTGGCCACCTGCTCCGGAGCCAGATATGCCGCGGTCCCCAGAATCACACTGGTCGAGGTGATCTTGGCTTCGGCCATCGCGCGCACCAACCCGAAATCGGCGAGCTTGACCTCGCCGTCGTCGCTGATCAACACGTTCTCCGGCTTGATGTCGCGGTGCACCAGCCCCGCCCGATGGGCGACCGCCAGCCCGCCGAGTACCGGCCTCAACACGGCCACCACGGCGTGCGGTGGCATCGGCCCGCGTTCCCTGAGCAGCTCCCGCAGCGTGCCGCCTTCGACGAGTTCCATCACCAGAAACGGGTGTTGGCCGTCGAGGCCCTGGTCGTGGACGGCCACCAGACCGGGATGCTTGAGGCGCGCGACCGCTCGCGCCTCACGCTGGAAGCGGGTCAGAAAATGCTCGTCGCCGGAATACCGCGAGTCCATGATCTTCAGCGCCACTGGACGATCCAGGCGCAGGTCCAGTCCGCGGTACACCCCGGACATGCCGCCGGTGGCGATCAACGCGTCCACCCGGTAGCGGTGGTCGAGAACGGTCCCGGTCAGCGGGCCCGCCTGCTGGTCGGTCGTCACCGCACACATGTTACGAGCCGAGCTCACCGCGCCGGTCCAAGCAGCCGCCCGCGCTGGGTCGATGCCCTTAGACTCGGTGTGGTGAGCAGCATTCCGACCGCCCAAGACGTGCTGGGGCCCGACGAGGATGTCTACGAGCTCCCCGCGGTGGCGCGGCTGTTGGGAATCCCGGCCAGCAAGGTCGCCCAGCAACTTCGAGACGGTCACCTGGTCGCGGTGCGCCGCGACGGGGCGATCGTCGTGCCCAAGGTGTTCTTCGACGACGACGGACACGTCGTCAAGAGTCTGCCCGGGCTGCTGATGGTGTTGCACGACGGCGGCTACGAGGAGACCGAGATCGTGCGGTGGCTGTTCACCCCGGACCCGTCGCTGACCATCAGCCGGGACGGCTCGACCGAACGCCAGGCTAATGCCCGCCCGGTCGATGCGCTGCACTCGCATCAGGCCCGTGAGGTGGTTCGTCGCGCCCAGGCGATGGCGTACTGACGTCTGACGTTCCGCTTCCCGCGGCGAACTCGGGCGCGCGGTGCAACCAGTACCACGCTCCGAGCGCGCAGGCGGTGGCCAGCAGGACGTGGGGCAGTGAGTACATGCCGTGCGCCCCGTCGGGTTTCCAGATCACGGTGATCCATGTCGACAGCCCGGCGATCAACGCGACCGCACGGCGCGACTGTGCCAGCGCGGCGACCACGGCCAGGGGCCAGGTGTAGTACCACGGCAGGGCGGCGGGCACGAACAGCACCACCACCCCCATCAGCAGCGCGATGCCCATCAGCGCATCCCGGTCGGTGTGGCGGAACCGCCACCACAACAGCGGCGCCGACACCGCGATGACGAGGATCCCGATGATGCGGGTGGTTTCCAGCACGGCGTAGAAGTTGACCGGGACGAACAACCCGCCCACCGCGTTGATCATGTTCGCGGTGGCGGTCGGGACGGTCAGCCAGTTGATGATCTTCACCGATCCCGCCAGCGCTGTCAGCCAGCCCAGCCCGACGCCGGCCAGCAGTGACATGACGGCGAACACGGCACCGAAGATCACAAGTGAAGCCGCCGTGGCCGCAGCGAAAGCCTTGACCGGCGCGAAGCCCCGCCGTTGTCGGAGGCCCCGCATCCACACCCACACCATGAACGGAAGAGCCAGCCCCGCGGTGGCTTTGACAGCCACCGCCACCGCGATCAGGGTGACGCCCCAGGCGTGCCGACCGCGGAACGAGAGGGCGATGCCGGCCATCATCAGGCCGACCATGAGCATCTCGTTGTGCACGCCGCCCATCAGATGGATGATCACCAGGGGATTCAGCGCGCAGATCCACAGCGCCGCCGCGCCGTTGGCGCCGACATGGCGGGCCACCCGGGGAGCCGCCCAGATCAACAGAACCAGCCCCGGCAGCATGCACAGCCGCAACAGCATGGTGCCCGCCACGACGTCGTTTCCGACGAGCATCGTGACGAATTTCGCGACCAGGATGAAGGCCGGGCCGTACGGGGCCGTGGTGGTCGTCCAGATCGGGCTGACGTTGTCCAGCAGCGAGTTCACGTTCGCGATCGGCCCGACGGCGTACGGGTCGAAGCCGTCCCGCAACAGGGCGCCCTGCGCCAGGTACGAATAGGTGTCGCGGCTGAACACCGGCGCGCTGAGTAGTAGGGGGAGCAGCCAGAATCCGGTGGTGACGACCATCGTGTACTCGGTCGCCGAGCGGTCGACGACGCGGCGGCCCAACCACAGCCACGCCAGCAGCATCAGTGCCACCCCGGCCCACAGCAGGATCGAGGACAGCACCAGCCCGTGCCCGAATCGCAACCACGACAGGTGCATCGACTCCAGGACCGGGTCGTTGACCCGGGTGCTGCCGGCGCCGAGCCCGCCGGCGGCGATCAGGGCGGCGCCCAGCGCCCCGAGCAGGGCGGGGCGACCCTCGGGGGACAGCGCGAACAGTTTCAGCTCGCGCAGCTGAGGCCTCAGGCGGGCGGGTGTGACGGATGTGGTCATGCGCCTAGGCGGACCGGTTCGCGGCCAATCTGGCGAGTTCAGTGAGGCCCGCCTTGGCCTGGGCGTCGATGGTGGCGGTGTCGAGGATGTCGAGTGCGCGGCGCATCAGGTTGTCGATGCGGGTCTCGACGGCCGACAGCGCACCGACCGATTCGATCAGCTGGCAGATCTCCTTGACCTGGGCGTCGGTGAGGTCGGTGCCGATGGACGTGCGCAGCGTCTTGGCCGCGACGGGGTCGTGCTGTTCGGCGAGTTCGACGGCTTCGGCCAGCAGCACGGTGCGTTTGCCCGACCGCAGATCGTCACCGGAGGGTTTGCCGGTGACGGCGGGATCGCCGAACACACCGAGCACGTCGTCGCGCAGCTGGAACGCCACGCCCAGACTGGTACCGACTTCGTGGAACGCGGCGAGCAGGTCCGGGCAGTCGGCGGCGGCCGCCGCGCCCAGCTGGAGTGGGCGCGAAATGGTGTAGGAGGCGGTCTTGTAGATGTTGACCGTCAACGCCGACTGCACCGATTCCGCGCCACTGGCTTCGGCGACGATGTCGAGGTACTGACCGCCGAGCACCTCGGTGCGGATTGCGCTCCACACCCGCTGGACCCGTGAGCGCGCCTCCGTGCCGATGTCGGCGGTGGTGATGATGTCGTCGGCCCACACCAACGCGAGGTCGCCGAGCAGGATCGCGGCGGAGAGCCCGAACTGCTCGGGCGATCCGTGCCAGGCGTTGCCGCGGTGCCGCTCGGCGAAGATCCGGTGCACCGTGGGCAGTCCCCGCCGGGTGGCCGAGGCATCGATCACGTCGTCGTGCACCAGCGCGCACGCGTGCAGCAACTCGAGGGCCGAGAAGAGCCTGAGCACGTCGGGGCCGGGCTCCGAGCCGGCGACCGCGCGCCAACCCCAGTAGGCGAACGCGGGCCGCAGCCGTTTGCCGCCGCGCAGCACGAACTCTTCGACCGCTTCGGTGAGGACCGCGTAGTCCGCGCCGATGTACGCCGCGTCGCGGCGGCGCTCACTCAGGTAGTCCCGCAGCTGTTCGTTGACGGCTGCGGCCAGCTCGACGGCTGACGGTGCCGATGCATCCACGCTCAGCCGGCGCCCCTTTCTCTGTCGAATGGCCCCCGAGTGCTTTCAGAGTAGAACCTGCGATGCGAGATCGGGCAAGTCAGGGCGCGTGCCGATGGGGGTGTCGTGGCGCGCATTACTGCGTCTGCTCCTCGAGGTCGCCGGGGCGGGGGGAGCGGTCCCGGTTGGCATAGGCCAGGGCGCCGATGATGCCGGCCACCACGAACGAGGCCACGCCGAGCCAGATGGCGGCGCCGGTGAACGACCGGGCGCTGGGGTCGGTGTAGCGGGCCTGGGCATTCATCGTGCTGACCACGCCCGGGCGCAACTTCCACTCCACCACCTCGGGGGAGATCTGATCGCCGTTCGTCGACGTCACCTCGCCGGGAAACGACACGCTCAGCGACACGTCGGCCTCGGGGTCGCTGAGTGAGGTCAGGTCCGCCCGGCCTTCCAGGATGACCTGATCCCCGGCGCGACGCAGCGAGATGTCGACGCCGGACGCGTCCTGGTTCATCCCGGCGAGCTGAGGCAGCTCGGCGAAGGTCAGATCGGAGAAGACCGCCTGAGAACCGACGTAGTCGTCGCGGCTGTATTCCGAGACTGCGACCTTCTGGGCGAACGGAAGGTTGTTGAGCAGCTGCGGACCTTTGTCGTCGTCGTCCTGGGCCTTGGCGGCGGCGATGATCTGGCCCGAGACCCGGTCGTCGGGCGAGACGGTGATCGAGGTGCGGATGCGCACGCAACCGATCAGCGACGGGGCGAGCACCACGAACAGCAGAACCAGGGCGAGCAGCCGCTTGCGGGCGCGGCGACCGGTGAACACCCGGTCATCGTGCCAGATCGCGCCTCGATCTAGAGCGGGAGCGCGCGACCGAGGATGGCGAATGCGCGCGGGTCACCGGCGAAGTGGTAGCCGCGGATGACGTCGGTGAACCCGAGACGGCGGTAGAGCCGCCAGGCCCGGTTGGCCTCACCGTTGATCTCGGGGGTGGACAACAGCACGTGCTGTTCAGTCCGGTCTTCGAGGAGTCGGCGGATGAGGGCCTCGCCGAGGCCGCGGCCTTGGGCGCGGGGGTGGATGTGCAGTTCGGTCAGCTCGAAATAGCTGGTCAGAAGTTCGGAAATCCGGTCGTTGTCGGTCCCCATGCGGCGCAGACCCGCGACGACCTGCTGCTGCCACCACTGGTCGGGGGCGCCGCAGTAGCCGTAGGCGACACCGAGCATCGGCGCGCTGCTCAGCGCCGGTGCGCCCGCGGCGGTGTCCTCGGGACGGGACCCGGCTTCTGCGCGAGCTGAGGCCGGCGGGGGAGCTGAGGTTTGTCCGCGAGCCGGGGCTTCCACCCCCGCTGGGTTCTCCGCCCACGCGGGGCTTTCCACCCGAGCTGAGCTTTCCACACAGGCTGGGCCTTCCACACAAGCTGGGCTTTCCACACAAGCGACGGCCTTCCAGCCCGGCCTGCGGGTGTGCTCGAGCCACATCGAGGCTCGCTGGTCTTCGGTGCCGCGGGGGTAGCGCATGGCGTCGACGTAGACACCCAGCGCGTCGCCGAGGCGGCGCTGCATATCGCCGGGCGACAGATCGATCAGATGCGTCGCCAACGTGGTAGCCCTTCCCGGCGGTGAAATGTATGACGACACCATTATCCCGAGACAAGGCGCTGGCTCTCAGCGGCGGTGTACGTCATAGAATCTGGGGTACGAAGTAGGTGGTACGGGTCAGATCGACCTCGTATCATTATTGTTAAGTGTCCGTACTTGCGGGCACCTCCGAACTTTTTGGACACGACTGCGACGCCCCCACGGCAAAGGGAGGGACGAATGCCACTCTCCGATCATGAGCAGCGCATGCTCGATCAGATCGAGAGCGCGCTCTATGCCGAGGACCCGAAGTTCGCGTCCAGCGTCCGGGGTGGTGCGTTCCGTGCTCCGTCGACCAAGCGTCGCCTGCAGGGCGGCGCCCTGTTCGTCGTCGGTCTTGCCATGCTGGTCTGCGGTGTCGCGGTGAAGGCCACCATGATCGGAAGCTTCCCGATTCTGTCGGTGCTGGGCTTCATCGTGATGTTCGGCGGTGTCGTGTTCGCCATCACCGGTCCGCGGACAGGTGGCAAGGGCGACCGGTCGGCCAGCGCACCCGGTGCGCCACGGCAGAAGCGCGCCAAGGGCGGCGGTGGCTCCTTCACCAGCCGGATGGAAGACCGCTTCCGCAAGCGCTTCGACGAATAGCCGTTCACCTCGACAGGGGCAGTCCACCAGGACTGCCCCTTTTTCGTGTTTTCACCCCCACATCCCCCCACTAGCGCCCCACCAGCGCTGCAACAGCCTGCTGAGCTGCGGGCACGGTGAATTCCGGGGTCGTGGTGTTCGCGCATTGCGGTTCCACGACGCGGCGATCCCGCTGTTCATTGCCGCTCAGTGGGGGGATCTGCGAAACTCGCAGAAGTATTTGGCGCAGAGTGGGGGATTGTGGGGTAAAGTGGCGGACAACGGAGCAACCGGGGTTCCGTTCAGAGCGAGGCTTCAGCAGGTCTGCGAGGTGGCGAGATGTTCTTCGGCACCTACACGCCAAAGCTCGACGACAAGGGGCGACTGACGTTGCCCGCCAAGTTCCGCGACGCGCTGGCAGGAGGGTTGATGGTCACCAAGAGTCAAGATCACAGCCTGGCTGTCTATCCCCGCGCCGAGTTCGAGGCGATGATCGCCGACATCTCCGGCAAGGCGAAGCGCGGTAATCCCCAGGCTCGCGCCTATCTGCGCAACCTGGCCGCCAGCACCGACGAGCAGTACCCCGACAGCCAGGGCCGGATCACCCTGTCGGGCGAGCATCGGCGCTACGCGAACCTCACCAAGGAGTGCGTGGTGACGGGTTCGATCGAGTTCCTCGAGATCTGGGACGCCCAGGCCTGGCACGAGTACCAGGAGCTTCACGAAGAGAACTTCTCCGCGGCCAGCGATGAAGCACTCGGCGACATTCTGTGATCCGGCCACAGGCCCACAGGCCCGTGCAGGGTGGCCTCTGCCCGAACCGGCCCTGACGTACTTCCCCGACGTCAGGTCCGCGAACTCGGACAGGGACCACTCTGCAGGGGCCGCCCCAACCCCTCAGGCTGCTGCCATGCTGGATGACGAGCCCCATATCCCGGTGCTGCTCGACCGCTGCGTCGAGCTGCTCGGCCCGGCCCTGACCCGCGCCGGTGACGATGCCACCCTCGTCGACGCGACCCTCGGGGCCGGAGGGCACGCCGAACGCTTCCTGACCTTGTTTCCCGGGCTGCACCTAATCGGACTCGACCGCGATCCCGATGCGTTACGCATCGCCGGAGATCGGCTGGCCCCGTTCGGTGACCGGGTCACTGTGGTGCGCACCCGCTACGACGACCTGGCCACCCGCCTCACCCATCTCGGCCGCGACGTCGACGCGATCCTGTTCGATCTCGGCGTCTCCTCCATGCAACTGGACCGGCGCGAGCGGGGCTTCTCCTACTCGGCCGACGCTCCACTGGACATGCGGATGGACCCTGATTCGGAACTGACCGCTGCGGTCATCCTCAACACCTACGGGGAGAAAGAGTTGACGCGGCTGCTTCGCGAGTACGGAGAGGAGCGCTTCGCCGGTCGCATCGCCGC
Organism: Mycolicibacterium poriferae; assembly: GCF_010728325.1. Next base: position 4,010,788 of record NZ_AP022570.1, on the reverse strand, counting down.
CCATGTCGTCCGACGCCGTGCCGACGCCCCGTTCACCCGTACCGCCGAACTCGTCGAACTGCTCTACCAGGCGATCCCCGCGCCCGCCCGGCGCACCGGGGGCCACCCTGCCAAGCGCACGTTCCAGGCGTTGCGCATCGCCGTCAACGCTGAGCTGGAGTCGCTGCGGCGCGCGATACCGGCGGCACTGACGGCCCTGCGTCCCGGCGGTCGCATCGCGGTGATGGCGTACCAGTCGCTGGAGGACCGGATCGTCAAGGCGGAGTTCGCCACCGCCACTGCGTCCCGCACACCGCCGGGGCTGCCGGTCGAATTGCCCGGCCACGGGCCGGAATTCGTCACCCTCACCCGGGGTGCGGAACGGGCCTCGGCCGATGAGATCGAACGTAATCCGAGAAGCGCTCCGGTTCGGCTGCGTGCACTGGAAAAAGTTGGGGGACAGAAGCGATGAAGGCGAAGAAGCCGGCCCGCGCCACGACAGCACGATCGGCGCGCAGCCGCGAGGATGTCGCCCGATCGCGGGTCGAGGCCAAGAAGAAGCAGACTCCGCGGCGGGCCAAACCGGTCCGCGAGAAGTCGCGGTCGGGGGCTGACCCCCAGCCGCGGGGACGAAAGCAGACCCGCGAGACTCGCCCCAACCGGTCGGCTCCTCGCACCACGCCGATCCAGCGTCCGGCTGACCATCCGGCGCGGCCCAAGAGCGCCAGTCAGGCCAAGGCGCGTGCCAAGGCCCGCAAAGCCAAAGCGCCCAAGGTCGTTCGCCCTCCGTTGCGGCAGCGGGTACTCGTCCGACTCTCGTCCGTCGAACTCGATCCCCGTCGGCTCGTCGCCCGGGTGCCCTTCGTGGTGCTGGTGATCGGTGCGTTGGGACTCGGGCTCGGGGTCACCCTGTGGCTGTCCACCGATGCCGCGGAACGGTCCTACCGCCTGGGCAACGCCCGCGAGCTGAATCAGGCTCTGCAACAGCAGAAGGAAGCGTTGGAACGCGACGTCCTGGAAGCCCAGGCCGCTCCGGCGCTGGCCGAGGCTGCGCGCAACCTCGGCATGATCCCGTCCCGTGACACCGCGCGCCTGGTTCAGGATCCGGCCGGCAACTGGATCGTCGTCGGCACCCCCAAGCCGGCCGAAGGCGTGCCTCCGCCCCCGCTGAACACGCCGTTGCCTGAGCCTGCACCTCCCGCGCCGGCCTCGCCCAGCGTGGTACAACCGCTCGAGGTACCCGTCCGGATTCCGGCGCCGACCGGCGCGCTGAACCTGCCGGTGCCGGGGTCGCCGGCCACGTTGCCGCCGGCCGGAGTGCCGGGAAGCGAGGTGCCGCACGCGGTGACCGGACAGCTGCCGACCCCAGGCCCGAATCTGAGCTCGCCTCCCCAGGCGCCGGCGGTCGGTGCTCCGCCTGCCGCAATCCCGGCGCCCGGCGCCGGCACGCCGCATCTGCCCGCTGCGCCCGCCGCTGCAGCCCCGGCGCCCGCCGCTGCAGCCCCGGCCCCCGCCGCTGCAGCCCCGGCGCCGGCGGCGGTACCCCCAGCGCCTCCGGCGGTGCCGCCCGCGGTGCTGCCCGCCCCGCCGGCAGCACCTCCTGTACTCGAGCCGGTTCCCCCGGCCCCCGCTCCGGCTGTGCCGGACGCGCCCGCATGAGCCGCGCTTCCGGTCGCGGCGAGCGCAGCGCACCCCGCGCCAAGTCCGCCAGGAAGCCCAACTCGTCGCCCAGTCAGGAGCGGTCGGCGCGGTCGCGACGCACCCGGCAGGCCACACCGCCGCAGAACGGCCTGCGCAGCGCGTCGTTCGTGTTCCGGCACCGGGCGGGCAACGCCGTCATCTTTCTGCTTCTGGTGATCGCGGCCGCCCAACTCTTCACCCTGCAGGTTCCGCGTGCCGACGGACTGCGTGCCGAAGCCGCCGGGCAGCTGAAGGTCACCGACATCGATCCCGCGCTGCGCGGATCCATCGTCGACCGCGACAACGACAAACTGGCCTTCACCATCGAGGCCCGGGCCCTGACGTTCCAGCCCGTCCGGGTGCGCAAACAGTTGCAGGAGGCCTTCGACGAGGCTCAGGCCGACGGTGCCGACGCGGTGGACCCGCAACAGCGTCTGCGCGACATCGCCGCCGAGGTGGCATCGAAGCTGAACAACAAACCCGACAGCGCCACCGTGCTCAAGAAGCTGCGCAGTGACGAGACCTTCGTGTACCTGGCCCGTGCGGTGGACCCGGCGATCGCCGACGCGATCACCTCCGACTACCCGGAGGTCGGCGCCGAACGCCAGGATCTGCGGCAGTACCCCGGTGGCGTGCTGGCGGCCAACGTCGTCGGCGGCATCGACTGGGACGGTCACGGTCTGCTCGGCCTCGAGGACTCGATGGACGCGGTGCTGGCCGGGACCGACGGTTCGGTCACCTACGACCGCGGATCAGACGGAGTGGTGATCCCGGGCAGCTACCGCAACCGCCACGACGCCGTGAACGGTTCGACGCTGCAGCTCACCCTCGACGACGACATCCAGTTCTACGTCCAGCAGCAGGTCCAGCTCGCCAAGGACGCGTCCGGCGCGAAGAACGCCTCGGCGGTGGTCCTCGACGCCAAGACCGGCGAAGTGCTGGCGATGAGCAACGACAACACCTTCAACCCCGCCCAGGACATCAGCCGCCAGGAGAATCGTCAGCTCGGCAACCTCCCGGTGACCTCGCCGTTCGAACCGGGTTCGGTGAACAAGATCGTCACCGCCGCGACGGCCATCGACATGGGGCTGACCACACCCGACGAGGTGCTGCAGGTGCCGGGCTCGATCAACATGGGCGGCGTCAACGTCAAGGACGCCTGGAGTCACGGGGTGATGCCCTACACCACCACGGGGGTGTTCGGGAAGTCCTCCAACGTCGGCACGCTGATGCTGGCTCAGCGGATCGGGCCGGAACGCTACGCCGAGATGCTGCGCAAGTTCGGGCTCGGGCAGCGCACCGATGTCGGGTTACCCGGTGAGAGCGCCGGCCTGGTCCCGCCGATCGATCAGTGGTCGGGCAGCACGTTCTCCAACCTGCCCATCGGTCAGGGCCTGTCGATGACGCTGCTGCAGATGACCGGCATGTACCAGGCCATCGCCAACGACGGGGTGCGCATCCCGCCGCGCATCGTCAAGGCGACCATCGAGCCGGACGGCACCCGCAGCGAGGAGCCGCGCCCGGAAGGCGTCCAGGTGGTGTCGGCCCAGACGGCGCGGACGGTGCGCGACATGTTCCGGTCGGTGGTGCAACGCGACCCGCGCGGCGTTCAGCAGGGCACCGGCCCCCAGGCGGCTGTCGAGGGCTACCAGATCGCGGGCAAGACCGGCACTGCGCAGCAGATCAACCCGGGCTGTGGGTGCTACTACGACGACGTCTACTGGATCACGTTCGCGGGCATGGCCCCGGCCGACGAACCCCGCTACGTCATCGGCGTGATGCTCGACGCGCCGCATCGGGCCGCCGACGGCAGCCCGGGCACATCGGCGGCACCGCTGTTCCACAGCATCGCTTCCTGGTTACTGCAGCGCGAGAACGTGCCGCTGTCGGCCGATCCGGGCGCCCCGTTGATTCTGCAGGCCGACTGAGTGCGGGTGCGATGGCCCTGAATTCGCGCCCGGAATAACGGGGTCCCGCAACACCGCCCGGTACTGTGTCAACGCCATGAATCTGCGCCCCGCTCACCCCGTCGGTCTGCCCCTCGACGCGGTCGCCGAGTTGGTGTCCCCGGGCGCGGCCGCTGCAGCTCGCCGGGACGTCACCGTCACTGGAGTGACGTTGCGCGGTCAGGACGCCCGCCCGGGTGACCTCTTCGCGGCGCTGCCCGGGGCCCGGTCCCACGGCGCGGTGTTCGCCGCCGAGGCGGTGGCCGCCGGGGCCGTCGCCGTGCTGACCGACGAGGCCGGCGCCGCCGAACTCGGCGATCTGGGCACCCCGGTGCTGGTGCACCCGTCGCCGCGCTCGGTGCTCGGCGGCGTCGCCGCCGCGGTGTACGGCGAGCCGTCGACGAAGCTGCGCGTCATCGGCGTCACCGGCACATCGGGCAAGACCACCACCAGTTACCTCGTCGAAGCCGGGTTGCGGGCGGCCGACCGGGTGGCCGGACTCATCGGGACCGTCGGCATCCGCATCGACGGACGCGACGAGCCCGCCACGTTGACCACCCCCGAGGCGCCCGATCTGCAGGCGCTGCTGGCGGTGATGGTGGAGCGCGGGGTGGACACCGTGGTGATGGAGGTGTCCAGCCACGCGCTCACGCTGGGTCGGGTCGACGCGGTGTCCTTCGCTGTCGGCGGGTTCACCAACCTGTCCAGGGACCATCTGGACTTTCACCCCACCATGGAGGATTACTTCGAGGCGAAGGCGCGGCTGTTCGACTCCGCGTCGAGCACGCACGCGGCGGAGTCGATCGTCTGCATCGACGACGACTGGGGCCGGGCGATGGCGAAACGCGCGCACCGCGCGGTCACCGTCGGCACGACCGGACCGGCCGACTGGCGGGTGGAATCGGTCGCCGCCGACGGGCAGGGCCGACAGGATTTCGTGGTCGTGGATCCAGCCGGGGTGCACCACACCCTGCAGATCGGCCTGCCCGGTGCGTTCAACGTGGCCAACTGTGCGCTGGCAGTCGCGCTGCTCGACGCCGTCGGTGTCTCCCCGGAGCAGGCCGCTCCGGGGCTCAAGAGCGCGACGGTGCCGGGCCGGTTGGAGCCGGTGGACCGCGGCCAGCCGTTCCTGGCCGTGGTCGACTACGCGCACAAGCCGGGCGCCCTGCGCGCGGTCCTGCAGACGCTGCGTGATCAGTGCCGCGGCCGCCTGGCCGTCGTCGTGGGTGCGGGCGGTGACCGTGACCCGGGTAAGCGGACACCGATGGGCGAAGTCGCCGCCGAGCTGGCCGACCTGGTCGTCGTCACCGACGACAATCCGCGCAACGAAGACCCGGCCGCGATCCGAGCCGCCGTGCTGGCGGGTGCCTCGGCCGCGCCGCAGCTCGTCGAGATCGGTGACCGCCGCGCGGCGATCGCCTATGCGGTGGCGTGGGCCCAGCCCGACGACGTGGTGCTGATCGCCGGTAAGGGCCACGAGTCGGGGCAGACCAGCGGTGGTCAGACCCGTCCGTTCGACGACCGTGACGAGCTCACCCGTGCGCTGGAGGCTCAGATGACGTGGGGAGCACGCCCGTGATCGCGTTGACGTTGACCGAGGTCGCCGACATCGTCGGCGGCCGCCTGGCCGACATCACCCCGGAGGCCGCGGCGCGCACCCGTGTCACCGGCACCGTGGAGTTCGACTCCCGGGCGGTGACGCCCGGCGGGCTGTTCCTGGCGCTGCCCGGTGCCCGCAGCGACGGCCACGATTTCGCGGCGGCCGCGGTGGACGCCGGGGCGGTCGCGGTCCTGGCGGCCCGGCCGGTAGGGGTGCCGGCCATCGTGGTCGATCCGGCCGCGCACCCCGGCGCTGCCGATGTGGGGGCCGGTGTCCTGGAACACGACGCCGACGGCTCCGGCGCCGCGGTGCTCGCGGCGCTGGCGCGGTTGGCCAAAGCTGTGGCAGGCCGGTTGGCGGCCGGGAGGCTGACCATCATCGGGCTCACCGGATCGTCGGGCAAGACCTCGACGAAAGACCTCATCGCCGCGGTACTCGCCCCGCTGGGCGAGGTGATCGCACCTCCTGGGTCGTTCAACAACGAGCTGGGCCACCCGTGGACGGTGCTGCGCGCGACCGAATCCACCGACTTCCTGGTGCTGGAGATGTCGGCCCGCCACCCCGGCAACATCGCGGCGTTGGCCGACATCGCGACGCCGTCGATCGCGGCCGTGCTCAACGTCGGCACCGCCCACCTCGGCGAGTTCGGTTCGCGCGAAGCCATTGCCGCGACGAAATCCGAGCTGCCGCAGGCGGTTCCGTCGTCCGGGGTGGTCATTCTCAACGCGGACGACGCCATCGTGGCCGCCATGGCAGCCAAGACGGCCGCCCGGATCGTGAGGGTGGGCAGAGCCGGTGGCGACGGGGTCGACCTGTGGGCCGACGGGGTCACCCTCGATCCGCTCGCCCGCGCGCAGTTCACGCTTCACCACGCCGGTTCCACGGTGCCGGTCTCGCTGGCCGTGCACGGCGACCATCAGGTGTCCAACGCGCTGTGCGCGGCCGCCGTCGCGCTGGAGTGCGGCGCCACCCTCGAGCAGGTGGCGACCGCGTTGGCCTCCGCGGGCCCCGCCTCGGCGAACCGGATGCAGGTCAGCACGCGCCCCGACGGCGTGACGATCATCAACGACGCCTACAACGCCAACCCCGACTCGATGGGCGCCGGCCTCAAGGCGCTGGCGTGGATGAGTCGGGACGGTGCGTCCAGACGCCGCAGTTGGGCGGTGCTGGGAGAGATGGCCGAGTTGGGGGAGGAGGCGATATCCGAGCACGACCGCATCGGCCGGCTGGCGGTGCGCTTAGATGTCAGTCGACTCATCGTTGTCGGAACCGGGAGGCCTATGAGCGCGATGCTCCATGGAGCGGTCATGGAGGGCTCGTGGGGTTCCGAGGCCACTGCGGTCGCCGATGCCGGTGCCGCGCTGGACCTGCTGCGCGCCGAACTGCGCCCGGGTGACGTCGTGCTGGTCAAGGCCTCCAACTCTGCCGGGCTGGGGACGCTGGCAGACACGTTGGCCGCCGAGGGTGCAGGGGATGCCGGATGAGACAGATCCTCATCGCCGTCGGGATCGCCCTGGCGGTGTCGATCCTGCTGACCCCGGTGCTGATCCGGCTGTTCACCCGGCAGGGGTTCGGCCACGAGATTCGCGAGGACGGCCCGCCCAGCCACCACAAGAAGCGCGGCACCCCGTCGATGGGCGGGGTCGCGATCGTGGCCGGCATCTGGGCCAGCTACTTCGGCACGCACCTGGTGGGCGTGCTGATCGACGGGAAGGGCCCGTCTGCCTCGGGTCTGCTCGTGCTGGGCCTGGCCACCGCGCTGGGCGCCGTCGGATTCCTCGACGACCTGATCAAGATCCGCCGATCCCGCAACCTGGGGCTGAACAAGACGGCCAAGACCATCGGCATCCTCGTGGCCGCCGTGTTGTTCGGGCTGCTGGCGCTGCAGTTCCGCAACGGTGACGGGCTGACCCCGGGCAGCGCAGAATTGTCCTACGTCCGCGAGATCGCCACGGTGACGTTGGCGCCGGCGGTGTTCGTGCTGTTCTGCGTGGTCATCGTGTCGGCATGGTCGAACGCGGTGAACTTCACCGACGGCTTGGACGGCCTGGCCGCCGGCGCCATGGCGATGGTGTGCGCGGCGTACGTGTTGATCACGTTCTGGCAGTTCCGCAACGCCTGCGCGACCAGCCCCGGCGTCGGCTGCTACAACGTGCGCGACCCGCTGGACCTGGCGATCATCGCCGCCGCCACTGCCGGGGCGTGCATCGGGTTCCTGTGGTGGAACGCCGCGCCGGCCAAGATCTTCATGGGCGATACCGGGTCGCTGGCGCTGGGCGGGATCATCGCCGGGCTGTCGGTCACCAGCCGCACCGAGATGCTGGCCGTGGTGCTCGGTGCGTTGTTCGTCGCCGAGGTGACCTCGGTGGTCGTGCAGATCCTGGCCTTCCGCACCACCGGCCGGCGGGTGTTCCGAATGGCGCCGTTTCACCACCATTTCGAGCTGGTGGGGTGGGCCGAGACGACGGTCATCATCCGGTTCTGGCTGCTCACCGCCATCGCCTGTGGTCTGGGTGTGGCTCTGTTCTACAGCGAGTGGCTGACCACCGTCGGTGCCTGAGGTGTCCGAACTCCCCGAACCCGGTAGCGCGGTCCTGGTCACCGGGGCCGGCGTCACCGGCCGCGCCATCCTGGCCGCCCTGGCTCCGCTCGGGGTACGCGCCACGTTGACCGACGACCGGCCCGCGGCGCTGGCCGAATACGCACGACAGGGCGTGCCGGTGGTCGACCCCGCCGAGGCGACCGCCGCGATCGCCGACTTCGCGCTGGTGATCACCAGCCCCGGGTTCCCGCCCACGGCGCCGATGCTGGCCGCCGCCCGGACAGCGGGCGTGCCGGTGTGGGGTGACATCGAGCTGGCGTGGCGGCTGGACCGGTCGGGGCGTCACGGGCAGCCGCGGCAGTGGCTGGTGGTGACCGGCACCAACGGCAAGACGACGACGACGTCGATGCTGCACGCGATGTTGGAGGCAGGTGGCCGACGCGCCGCGCTGTGCGGCAACATCGGCGAGCCGGTGCTCGATGTGCTCGACCGCCCGGTCGACGTGCTGGCGGTCGAGCTGTCCAGCTTCCAGCTGTACTGGGCGCCGTCGTTGCGCCCGGACGCCGGCGTGGTGCTCAACGTCGCCGAGGATCATCTGGACTGGCACGGGTCGATGGACGCCTACGCGCGGGCCAAGGCGCGGGCACTGACGGGGCGGGTGGCCGTGGGCGGGCTCGAGGACGCGGTGGCGGCTCGGTTGCTGGCCGCCGCGCCGGCGCCGGTACGGGTCGGTTTCCGGCTCACCTCTCCCGCGCTCGGGGAAGTCGGTGTGCGGGAGGGCGCGCTGGTGGACAACGCTTTCGCCGACGAGCTGGTGCTTGCGCAGACCTCGACCATCCCCGTGGCGGGTCCGGTCGGGGTGCTCGACGCGCTCGGTGCGGCGTGCCTGGCGCGGGCCGTCGACGTGCCCGCCGGTGCGATTGCCGACGCGCTGGCCGGCTTCCGGGTGGGCCGCCATCGCGCCGAAGTGGTGGCCGTCGCCGACGGCGTCACCTATGTCGACGACTCGAAGGCCACCAACCCACACGCGGCGCAGGCCTCGATCAGCGCCTACCCGCGGGTGATCTGGATCGCCGGCGGCATGCTGAAGGGCGCCTCGGTCGACGAGATGGTCGCTGCCGTGCGCAGCCGGCTGGCGGGCGCGGTGCTGATCGGCCGGGACAGGGCCGTCGTGGGCGAGGCGTTATCGCGACACGCACCGGATGTCCCCGTCGTAGAGCTGGTGACAGGGGAGGATTCTGGGGTGCTTGAGAAACCTGAGTCTGGTGTTACTCCTGTGACTCGAGTGATCGAGGTGGGCTCGAAACCCGTGTCCGACGCCGTCATGGCGGCGGTCGTCGACGCGGCTCGCGGCTTGGCCGCACCCGGAGACACGGTGTTGCTGGCCCCCGCCGGAGCGTCGTTCGACCAGTTCACGGGCTACGGGCACCGCGGTGATGCGTTTGCCTCCGCCGTGCGCGCAGCGACCAGGTAGCCGTCGTGAGCAGCAGCGTACTGGCCCGGCTGCGTAACCGGCGCTCCGATGCGACGACTGCCGACGCGGCCCGGCCGGCGACCACATCCGGCGGCTCGAGCGACGTCCGGACCCACGGTTCACGCAACCGCTTCGGCGCGTGGCTGGGCCGGCCGATGACGTCGTTTCACCTGATCATCGCCGTGACGGCACTGCTGACCACCATGGGGTTGACGATGGTGTTGTCGGCCTCGGGCGTGTATTCGTACGACACCGACGGCTCGCCCTGGGTGGTGTTCGCCAAGCAGTTGCTGTGGACCTTGATCGGGCTGGTGGCCTTCTATGTGGCGCTGCGCACTCCCGTGTCAGTGATGCGCAGGTTCGCCTTCACCGGGTTCGCCATCACCATCGTGTTGTTGATCCTCGTGCTGATCCCGGGAATCGGCAAGGTGGCCAACGGTTCTCGTGGCTGGTTCGTCTTCGCCGGATTCTCCATGCAGCCCTCGGAGCTGGCCAAGATCGCGCTGGCGATCTGGGGTGCGCATCTGCTCGCCGCCCGCCGCATGGAGCGGGCGTCGCTGCGGGAGATGCTGGTGCCGCTGGTGCCGGCCGCGGTGATCGCGCTGGCGCTCATCGTCGCCCAGCCCGACCTGGGGCAAACGCTGTCGATGGGCGTCATCCTGTTGGCGCTGCTGTGGTACGCGGGTCTGCCGCTGCGGGTCTTCCTGACGTCACTGGGCGCCGTGCTGGTCTCCGGTCTGATCCTCGCGCTCGCCGAGGGGTACCGCTCGGCGCGGGTGCAGTCGTGGCTGAACCCCGCAGCCGACGCCCAGGGTTCGGGCTATCAAGCCCGCCAGGCCCGGTTCGCGCTGGCCAACGGCGGGGTCTTCGGCGACGGTCTTGGTCAGGGCACCGCGAAGTGGAACTATCTGCCCAACGCCCACAACGACTTCATCTTCGCCATCGTCGGCGAGGAACTCGGATTCGTCGGCGCCGTCGGTCTGCTGTGCCTGTTCGGCCTGTTCGCCTACACCGGCATGCGGATCGCGCGCCGCTCCGCCGATCCGTTCCTGCGTCTGCTCACCGCCACCGCGACGCTGTGGATCCTGTCGCAGGTGTTCATCAACGTCGGCTACGTGGTCGGCCTGCTGCCGGTCACCGGCCTGCAGCTGCCCCTGATCTCCGCCGGCGGCACGTCGACGTCCACCACTTTGTTGATGATCGGCATCATGGCCAACGCCGCGCGCCACGAACCCGAAGCGGTTGCTGCGCTGCGCGCCGGCCGCGACGACCGGGTCAACCGGCTCCTCCGCTTGCCGCTGCCCGCGCCGTACGCCCCGACCCGGGCCGAAGCCGTCAGAGACAGACTGCGGTCGCGCTCCCGCCGTCCGGCCACCCCGCCGAGGAACACCCGTACCCGCCAGAAGCGGCCGGTTTCGGCCGCCAAGACCCCGGTCGGATATGGTGCTGGCCAGCGTAAGCAGGGCCGGCGAGCCCGCACACTGGAAGGTCAGCGTCACGGGTGACGGGCAAGTCGGTCCCGGACGGGCAGAAGGGCTGGGCCCACGTGCGAAGCGACGGGGACGACCGGGGGATATCTGGCCCGGCGGGGCAGGAGCGGAGCGACCGGGGGATATCTGGCCCGGCGGGGCAGGAGCGAAGCGACCGGGGGATATCTGGCCCGGCGGGGCAGGAGCGAAGCGACCGGGGGATATCGGTCGTGCTTGCCGGTGGCGGTACGGCGGGTCACGTCGAGCCCGCGATGGCGGTGGCCGACGCGTTGACCATGCTGGCACCGGATATACGGATCACCGCGCTGGGCACCGAGCGGGGTCTGGAGACGCGCCTGGTCCCGGCCCGCGGCTACGACCTGCAGCTCATCACGCCGGTGCCGCTGCCGCGTAAGCCGACAGCGGACCTGCTGCGGCTGCCGGGCCGGGTTCGGCTGGCGGTGCGCGAGGTCAGAGACGTGCTCGACAGGGTCGACGCCGACATCGTCGTCGGGTTCGGCGGCTATGTCGCGCTGCCGGCCTATCTGGCCGCGCGCAGTGTCCGGGCGCGCCGCCGCGTACCTGTCGTCGTCCACGAGGCCAACGCCAGCGCGGGGCTGGCCAACCGGGTGGGGGCGATGTCGGCGCGCCGGGTGCTTTCGGCGGTGCCCGATCCGGGTCTGCGTCATGCCGAGGTCGTCGGTATGCCGGTGCGCGCGACGATCACGTCGCTGGACCGCGCGGCGTTGCGTGCCGAGGCGCGCGAGCACTTCGGCCTGGCCGAGGACGCGAAGGTGCTGCTGGTCTTCGGCGGTTCGCAGGGCGCCCGCTCGCTCAACACGGCAGTGTCCGCAGCCGCTGAAGCACTTGCAGCACAGGGCATTTCGGTGATCCACGCCTACGGCGCGAAGAACACTCTGCAGTTGCGTGAGCCTGGCCCGCACGATCCGCCCTACGTCGCCGTGCCGTACCTGGACCGGATGGACCTGGCCTATGCCGCCGCGGACCTGGCGATCTGCCGCTCGGGCGCGATGACGGTGGCCGAGGTCGCCGCCGTCGGATTGCCGGCGGTGTATGTACCGCTGCCGATCGGTAACGGAGAGCAGCGGCTCAATGCACTGCCCGTGGTCGAAGCCGGGGGCGGGCTGCTTGTCGAAGACCGTTCGCTGACTCCGGAGTTCGTCGCCGACACCGTGGCGGGGCTGCTGACCGATTCCAGCCGGCTCGCGGCGATGACGACCGGCGCGGTACTGGCCGGGCATCGCGACGCGGCCGAGCGGGTCGCGCACGTGGCGCTCGAGGTGGCGCGGGCCGCGCGCGAAGATCGGCTCCGACGGTGAGCTCGCTGGGTCGAGCCCCGGATCTGCCGCCCGAACTGCGGCGGGTGCACATGGTGGGCATCGGCGGCGCGGGCATGAGCGGCATCGCCCGCATCCTGATCGACCGGGGTGGGTTGGTGTCGGGCTCCGATGCCAAGGAGTCCCGCGGCGTCATCGCACTGCGGGCCCGCGGTGCGACGATCCGGATCGGGCACGACCCGTCCTCGTTGGACCTGCTGCCGGGAGGTCCGACCGCGGTGGTTACCACCCACGCGGCCATTCCGAAGACCAATCCCGAACTGGTCGAGGCACGCAAGCGTGGGATCCCGGTGATCCTGCGCCCCGAGGTGCTGGCCAAACTGATGGCCGGACAGACGACGCTGATGGTGACCGGCACCGCGGGTAAGACGACCACCACGTCCATGCTCATCGTGGCGCTGCAGCACGCCGGGTTCGATCCGTCCTTCGCCGTGGGCGGCGACCTGGGGGAGGCGGGCACCAATGCCCACCACGGCAGCGGCGCGTTCTTCGTGGCCGAGGCCGACGAGAGCGACGGATCGCTGGTCCAGTACAGCCCCGACATCGTGGTCGTCACCAACATCGAAGCCGACCATCTGGATTTCTTCGGCACCGAACAGGCCTATGTGGCGGTGTTCGATGCCTTCATGGAGCGGCTCAAGCCCGGCGGCGTCGTGGTGGTCTGCGTCGACGATCCGGGCGCCGCCGCGTTCGCCGAGCGCACCGCCGCCCTGGGCATCCAGGTGCTGCGCTACGGCAGCAACGCGGCCACCGCCGGCCTGGCTGACGCCGCCGGCCTGGCTGGTGAACTGCTGGATTGGCGGCAGCAGGGCACCACCGCAGTGGCCACCGTGCAGTTGGCGGGGGAGGGCCGTCCGCGGACCATGCGGCTGGCGGTGCCGGGTCGGCACATGGCGCTCAACGCGCTGGGCGCGCTGCTGGCCGCGATCCACGCGGGCGCCGATCCCGATGACGTGCTCGGGGCGCTGGCCGGGTTCGAGGGGGTGCGTCGCCGGTTCGAGTTGGTGGGTGTCGTCGGCGGTGTCCAGGTCTTCGACGACTACGCCCACCACCCGACCAAGGTCACCGCCGCTCTCACCGCGATGCGTGGGCTGGCGTCGGAAACCGGCGGCCGCTCGATCGTGGTGTTCCAGCCCCACCTGTATTCGCGGACCCAGGCGTTCGCCACCGAATTCGCCGCGGCGCTGGACCTGGCCGACGAGGTCTTCGTGCTCGACGTCTACGCCGCGCGCGAGCAGCCGTTGGCGGGCATCAGTGGCGCGACGATCGCCGAGCAGGTCACCGTCCCGGTGACCTACATCCCGGACTTCTCGGCGGTACCGGCCCGGGTCGCGGCCGCGGCCGAGCCGGGCGATGTGATCGTCACGATGGGCGCCGGGGATGTGACATTGCTGGGCAAGGAGATTCTCGCCGAGCTGACGGTCCAGGCCAACCGCCGCGCGCCCGGGTCGGGGGCACGATGAGCGAACCGCGCGGGGACGAGCAGACCGCCGACGGGACCGAGCCGCCCGAGGCGCCCGAGGCGCCCGAGCCCACGGCACCGGCGGCAGAGCCGGCAGAGCCGGAGGCGTCGCAGCAGGCAGCCGAGGACGTGGAGGGGCCCCGTCGGCGGGCTCGGCGGGAGCGGGAGGCCCGCCGGGAGGCCCAGGCGCGGGCCACCGCCATCGAGGAGGCCCGCCGCGAAGCCAAGCGTCGGGCGCTGGGGCTCTCGACGCAGCAGTCCGGCGCGCCGGGTCGCGGTGCGGTCCGCGGCCTGAAGGTGCTGGCATGGTCGGTGGCGATTGCGGTGCTGGTGGTGGGACTGGGCCTGGTCCTGTACTTCACCCCGATCATGTCGGCTCGCAGCATCGAGGTCACCGGCCTCGGGGTGCTGCCGCAGGAGGACGTCGTCGCGGCCGCGGCCGTGGCACCGGGGACACCGCTGTTGCAGGTCGACACCGACGCCGTGGCGGGCCGGGTGGCGTCGATCCGGCGGGTCGCCTCGGCCAGAGTGCAACGGCAATACCCGTCGACGCTGCGGATCACCGTCGTCGAGAGGGTCCCGGTGGTGGTCAAGGACTATCCCGACGGGGTCCACCTGTTCGACGAGGACGGGGTGGATTTCGCGACCGGCCCCCCGCCGCCCGGGGTGCCCTACCTCGACACCGAGAATCCCGGGCCGAACGATCCAGCGACCAAGGCCGCGCTGAAGGTGATGACCTCACTGCGCCCGGAGGTGGCCGGCCAGGTGGGCAGGATCTCGGCCCCGTCGGTCGCATCGATCACGTTGACGCTGGTGGACGGCCGGACCGTGGTGTGGGGGACCACCGATCGGACCGAGGAGAAGGCACTGAAGCTGGCTGCACTGCTGACGCAGCCGGGGCAGACCTACGACGTGTCGAGCCCGGACCTGCCGACGGTCAAATAGCCGGCGCGACCGTTGGTGGGCCTCGACGGCATGCACCTGACGCGCATCACCGCGAATTTTCTCGTGTCGTGTCGGCGCGCCTGCTCGGCACCCGTGCACACCGGCCCTACCGTTCTGTTTGCACCGCACTACTTGACATAACTCTAAGCCTATGGTTGAGGTTGAGGGTTTAGGGGCACGCTCAAGAGGTGCGGAAATGGACCGGGAACATCAGGCAGGAAGGGCGCACATGACCCCCCCGCATAACTACCTCGCTGTGATCAAGGTGGTCGGTATCGGCGGCGGCGGCGTCAACGCCGTCAACCGGATGATCGAGCAAGGCCTCAAAGGCGTTGAGTTCATCGCGATCAACACCGACGCGCAGGCGTTGTTGATGAGCGACGCCGACGTCAAACTCGACGTCGGACGGGACTCGACCCGCGGTCTCGGTGCCGGCGCCGACCCCGAGGTCGGTCGCAAGGCCGCCGAAGACGCCAAGGACGACATCGAGGAGCTGCTGCGCGGCGCCGACATGGTGTTCGTCACCGCCGGTGAAGGCGGCGGCACAGGCACCGGTGGAGCACCGGTCGTGGCGACCATCGCCCGCAAGCTGGGCGCATTGACCGTCGGAGTGGTGACGCGGCCGTTCTCGTTCGAGGGCAAGCGGCGCAGCAACCAGGCCGAAGCCGGTATCACGGCGCTGCGCGAGAGCTGCGACACGCTCATCGTCATCCCCAACGACCGGTTGCTGCAGATGGGCGACGCCGCGGTGTCGCTGATGGACGCCTTCCGCAGCGCCGACGAGGTGCTGCTCAACGGTGTCCAGGGCATCACGGACCTGATCACCACGCCCGGCCTCATCAACGTCGACTTCGCCGACGTCAAGGGTGTGATGAGTGGTGCGGGCACTGCGCTGATGGGCATCGGCTCGGCACGCGGCGACGGGCGTGCGCTCAAAGCGGCCGAGATCGCGATCAACTCGCCGCTGCTGGAAGCTTCGATGGAGGGCGCCCAAGGTGTGCTGCTGTCGGTGGCCGGCGGCAGTGACCTGGGCCTGTTCGAAATCAACGAGGCGGCCTCGCTGGTGCAGGACGCCGCCCACCAAGAAGCCAACATCATCTTCGGCACCGTGATCGACGACTCGCTGGGCGACGAAGTGCGGGTCACCGTCATCGCCGCCGGGTTCGATGCGGCCGGCCCCGGACGCAAACCGGTGACCGGGGAGGCGCAGGCGCAGGGGGCTACCGGGAGCACCCCGATCACCCCGGGCAAGGCCGGCCGGGTCAGCTCGTCGCTGTTCGAGCCCTCGGATCCGGCCAGTGTGCCGGTGCACACCAACGGCGCCACGGTGCGGATCGGCGGCGACGATGGGGGCATCTCCGATGACGACGTCGACGTGCCGCCGTTCATGCGCCACTGATCACGTCCTACGGTCACGGCATGGCTGATCGTGCGTCCTCCGGCCGCGGGCTTGATCGTGCGTCCTCCGGACGGGGGGCTGATCGTGCGTCCTCCGGCCGCGGGCTTGATCGTGCGTCCTCCGGACGGGGGGCTGATCGTGCGTCCTCCGGCCGCGGGCCTGCTCGCGGGTCCGGCCTGCGGGTCAGGCGCGTCACCACCGCCCGCGCTGGCGGGGTGTCCAGGCCGCCGTTCGACAGCTTCAACCTCGGCGACCACGTCGGCGACGACCCGGCCGCGGTCGCGGCGAACCGACGCCGGCTCGCCACGGCGACCGGGTTGGGTGACGACGGGATCGTCTGGATGAACCAGGTCCACGGCACCCATGTCGAGATGGTGGCCGACGCCGGTCGCACCTGCGACGCCACGGACGGTTTGGTCACCGCCACACCAGGATTGGCGCTCGCAGTGGTCACCGCCGACTGCGTGCCGGTGCTGCTGGCCGACGCCCGAGCCGGCGTGGTCGGCGCGGTGCACGCGGGCCGAGTCGGTGCGGCGCAAGGGGTCGTCCCCGAGGCGCTGCGTGTCATGGTCGACGCCGGCGCACGCGCCGAAGACGTGTCGGTCCTGCTCGGCCCGGCGGTCAGCGGCCCCAACTACGAGGTTCCCGACGAGATGGCTGCCGAGGTCGAGCGGTCGCTGCCGGGCAGCCGCACGACCACCCGGCGCGGCACCGCGGGGTTGGACCTGCGCGCCGGCATCGCCGCCCAGCTGCGCTCGCTGGGCGTCACCGCCATCGACATCGATCCCCGTTGCACCGTCGACGATCCCACGCTGTTCAGCCACCGCCGGGACGCGCCGACGGGCCGACTGGCTTGCCTGGTGTGGCTGGAGCCGCAGCGGTGAACGCGACCGAGCAGCGGGAACGGGATCTGGGGGAGGCGCTGGCCGGGCTGCGCGCGCGGCTGGACCGCGCGGCGCAGGCTGCCGGACGTGACCCCGCCGACATCGAGTTGCTGCCGGTCACCAAGTTCTTCCCGGCCAGCGACGTGGTTGCGCTACACCGCCTGGGCTGCACCGCATTCGGTGAGTCCCGTGACCAGGAAGCCACGCAGAAGATCGCCGAGGTGGCGAGCAGTGGAGCGGTCGGCGAGGTGCGCTGGCACATGATCGGGCGTATCCAGCGCAACAAGGCCCGGTCGATCGCGGAGTGGGCCTATGCCGCTCACTCCGTCGATACGGTCAAACTGGTCAACGCGCTGGACCGCGCGGCGTCCGACGCGTTGGAGCGCGACCGCCGGGACGCGCCGATGCGGGTGTACGTGCAGGTCAGCCTCGACGGGGACGAGTCCCGCGGCGGAATCGACGTGGCCGCGGCCGAACGGATCGACACCGTGTGCGCCGCTGTCGACGCGGCAGCGGGACTGCAGTTCGTCGGCCTGATGGCGATTCCGCCGATGGACGCCGACCCCGACCAGGCCTTCGCTCGTTTGGACGCCGAGCGGCGGCGGGTACAACAGGGCTACTCGCAGCGGCTCGAACTGTCGGCCGGCATGTCCGGTGACCTCGAGGCGGCGGTCAAACATGGTTCGACATGTGTGCGTGTCGGTACCGCGCTATTGGGATCGCGACCGCTAACGTCACCGGCAGTAGTCACACGAGTCACACCTTCATCACAGACACCAGATTCCACGGAACAGGCTGAGGCCGCAGAGACCTCACAGTCATCCCGCACCACACCAGCTTCACCGCACGAAGGGTCCTCACAATGAGCACACTGCACAAGGTCAAGGCCTACTTCGGTATGGCACCGATGGATGACTACGAGGACGACTACTACGACGATGACGACCGCGCACCGGTGCGCGGGTACCGCCGTCCGCGCGAGGACCGCTTCGAAGACGAGGGCTATGCGCGCGGGTTCGAGGGCATGGGCGCGATGGGCTCCATGGGTGATGACCGCCGCCGCGAATACGACGAGCCCCCCGCCTACCGCGGCGGTTTCGACGACGCCCGGTTCGAGCCCAGGCTGCGCACTCCCCGCGAATTCGACCGCACCCCACCACGATTCGGTGGAATGCGCGGGTCGACCCGGGGTGCGCTGGCGATGGACCCGCGCGGCATGGCCGAACTGTTCGAAGCGGGCAGCCCGCTGGCCAAGATCACCACGCTGCGGCCGAAGGACTACAGCGAGGCGCGCACCATCGGTGAGCGGTTCCGCGACGGCACACCGGTAATCATGGACCTGGTGTCGATGGACAATGCCGACGCCAAACGGCTGGTCGACTTCGCCGCCGGCCTGGCCTTCGCGTTGCGCGGATCGTTCGACAAGGTCGCGACCAAGGTGTTCCTGCTGTCGCCGGCCGACGTCGATGTGACCGCTGAGCAGCGCCGCCGCATCGCCGAGGCCGGCTTCTACGCCTATCAGTGAGTCCGCCGCCCCGCGGCGACCGGATGCCCGCGCGGCACCGCGGGTAGGCTGACGGCGGCTGGGACCCCAGAGGCCCGGCAGTGTTTCCACCGTCAGACAATCGTCCTGGAGTGAGGTCGCTCAGTTGGGGCTCTTCTTCTCGATCCTGGGTTTCGCGCTGTTTCTCTTCTGGCTGCTGTTGATCGCTCGGGTCGTCGTCGAGTTCATCCGCTCGTTCAGCCGTGACTGGCAGCCCAGGGGCGCGACCGTGGTGGTCCTGGAGGTCATCATGACCTTGACTGATCCGCCGGTGCGGTTACTTCGTCGGATCATTCCGCAGCTGACCATCGGCGCGGTGCGCTTCGACCTCTCGATCATGGTTCTGCTTCTGCTGGCCTTCATCGGCATGCAACTCGCGTTCAGCGCCGCGGCCTGAGCGCACCCCTCTGAACAGCGACTTTGCGCGTGGGCGAGGTCGGGTCGGAGGGTTGCTCGTCTCCCGCCCCGGTCTGCTGCGGAAGCGGGCAAAGCTGAAATTCGGTCTTAATATCGGCCTCTTCTGCAACCGCCGGGTCTGGTGTGACAGGATGGACGCCAGTTACCATCCAGCACTGCTTTACACTTTGAGATCGATTGACGGTCCAGACTTCAAGGGGGCAGACGATGCCGCTCACTCCTGCCGACGTGCACAACGTCGCTTTCAGTAAGCCACCGATCGGCAAGCGCGGCTACAACGAAGACGAGGTCGATGCCTTCCTCGATCTCGTCGAGAACGAGCTGGCCCGTCTCATCGAGGAGAACAGCGACTTGCGGCAGCGGGTCAGCGAGCTGGATCAGGAGCTCGCCTCGGCCCGCGCGGGCGGTGGCGCGCAGCCCACACAGACGCTGCCAGTCTACGAGCCGGAGCCCGAACCCGCACCGGCTCCGGAGCCCGCCTACGAGGCCCCGCCGCAACCGCAGCAGCCGGCCGCGGCCACCGAGGACCAGCACCTGCGTGCAGCCAAGGTGCTCAGCCTGGCCCAGGACACCGCAGACCGGCTGACCAACAGCGCCAAGGCAGAGTCCGAGAAGATGCTCGCCGATGCCCGTGCGCAGGCCGACCAGATGGTCACCGAGGCACGGCAGACCGCCGAGACCACAGTCGCCGAAGCGCGGCAGCGCGCCGACGCGATGCTCGCCGACGCGCAGACCCGTTCGGAAACGCAGCTGCGTCAGGCGCAGGAGAAAGCCGACGCGCTGCAGGCCGATGCCGAGCGTAAGCACTCCGAGATCATGGGCACGATCAACCAGCAGCGCACGGTGCTGGAAGGCCGGCTCGAGCAGCTGCGCACCTTCGAGCGGGAGTACCGCACGCGGTTGAAGACCTACCTGGAATCTCAGCTCGAGGAGCTGGGCCAGCGTGGCTCGGCGGCGCCGGTGGATTCCGGAGCCAACAGCGACGGCGGCTTCAACCAGTTCAACCGGGGCAACAACTAGTCACGTGCGCCACCGTCCAGTCTTGTCCTCCCGGACCGTTCCGTGCTGATCGTCGCGCTGGTACTCGCCGTGATCGGTCTCGCGGCGCTGGTCACTGCTGTGGTGACCAGCAACGAGCTGATCGCCTGGGTGTGTATCGCCGCCAGTGTCATCGGCGTCGTGCTACTCATCGTCGACGCGCTGCGGGACCGCTCCCGGGCCGGCGCCGACGAGGAATCCGACGCCGAGGCGACCGACGACACCGACATGGCCGAGACCACGTCTGATGTCGAGGATTATCCCGACGAACCGCCGATCGCCGACTACCAGGACGACGCCGTACCGGCGGAGGACGAGTCCGACACCGTGGCGGCCGAGCCCAGTTCGACCGAGGGCGACAACGGGGACACCGCCCGGAACTGACGCGGCTGGTTCACTGCGGCGCCGAGACGGTCGGGCTGGCCAGCGCGGCCCGGACTTCGTCGTCGCCGACCTGGTGGAAGTCGGCGAACACCTGACCCACCGCGTGGAAGTCGGCGGGTGTGGTCGAGCAGACCACGTCGTCGGCCTCGTCGCGAAACTCGCGCCACACCGAGGCCGGGCCCACCGGCACCGCGACCACGACCTGTGCTGCGCCGGCCTGCCGCACCGAGCGCGCGGCGGCGACCATGCTGGCTCCGGTCGCGATACCGTCGTCGACGAGGATCACCGTGCGGCCCGTCAGGTCCAGCGGAGGTCGGCCACCCCGGTAGGCCTGCTCGCGCCGGTGCAGTTCGGCGGTCTCCCGCTCGATGGCCTCCCGGACCTGATCCGGCCCGATGCCCAGACTGCGCACCAGGCCTTCGTTGAGCACCACCCCGCCGCCCGTGGCGACAGCGCCCATGGCCAGTTCGGGGTGCTGCGGTACCCCCAGCTTGCGCACCAGGCAGACGTCCAGCGGCGCCTGCAGGTGAGCCGCGACCTCCCAACCGATGGGAACCCCGCCGCGGGCCAGACCCAGTACCTGCAGGTCCTGCCGACCCCGGTAGCGCTCCAGATCCCGCGCGAGGATCTGACCTGCCTCGCGGCGGTCTCGAAATGTTCGCGGTATCCGCGGTATCTCAGTCATGGCACGCTCATCGCCGGATGGTTCACAGTGTTCGCCTCTGCACGGGTACCCGCGCGCTTTCCGGGCAATCCGGCGCGGTACCGGTGACGAATACTGCGCAGACGACACGACAGGTTCGGAGGAACATGGGCATCGAACACGAGAGCCACCTCGATCATCCCGTCGACACCGTGTGGGACTGGCATGCCCGGCCCGGCGCGATGCCCCGGCTGGTTCCGCCGTGGCAGCCCATGACGGTGGTGCGGGAGGCCGAGTCGCTCGCCGACGGAGTCGCGGTGCTGGGGCTGCCCGGCGGGCTGCGCTGGGTGGCCCGCCATGATCCGTCGGCTTACGTGCCCCGCAGTCGTTTCGTCGACGAGTTGTCCGCGCAGGGGCCGGCGTCCTGGCCGGCTCGGCTGGTCGGAAGCTGGCGGCACACCCACACGTTCGCTGATGTGGGTGGACGGACCCGAATGCACGACAGGGTCGAGACCATCGTGCCGGAAGCGGCGCTGCGCTCGACGTTCGTCTACCGCCACCGTCAGCTCGCCGACGACCTGGCCTCGCACCGCGACGCCGCCGACGCGGGTCTGGGGCCCTCGGTCATCGCGATGACCGGCTCGTCGGGTCTGGTCGGCAGTGCGCTCTCGGCGTTCCTCACCACCGGTGGGCACCGTGTCATCAGGTTGGTGCGCCGTGCGGCGCAGGGTGACGACGAGCGCACCTGGGATCCGCAGAATCCGGACCCCGATCTACTCAGCGGCGTCGATGCCGTCATCCACCTGGCCGGTGCCTCGATCGCCGGCCGCTTCACCGAAGCTCACCGCGCCGCCATCCGGGACAGCCGCATCGAGCCGACCCGCAAGCTGGCGGTCGCGGCGACGGCCGCGCCGGACGGGCCCCGGGTGTTCATCAGTGCCTCGGCAGTCGGCGTGTACGGCTACGACCGCGGGGACACCCCGCTGACGGAGGACAGCTCACACGGCGGCGGGTTCCTCGCCGACGTCGTCACCGACTGGGAGGCTGCGACGGCGCCTGCGGTCGACGCCGGGCTGAGGGTGGTGACGGTGCGAACCGGCATCGTGCAAGCCGCGGCGGGCGGAACGCTGCGGCTGCTGCGGCCGTTGTTCGCCGCGGGCCTCGGCGGTCGGCTGGCTTCCGGGCGGCAGTGGCTGGCCTGGGTGGGTCTGGACGACGTGCTCGACGTCTATCACCGCGCCCTCTATGACGAGCGGCTGACCGGGGCGGTCAACGCGGTGGGACCCGAACCGGTGCGCAACTCCGAGTACACCGCCGCCCTGGCCTCGGTGCTGCACCGGCCCGCGGTGTTGCCGGTGCCTGCGCTGGGCCCCCGTGTACTGCTTGGCGAACAGGGCGCCCGCGAGCTGGCCGAGGCCAGCCAGCGGGTGCTACCGGCGAAGCTCACCGCGCTCGGACACCGCTTCCGCCACCCAGACGTGGGTGACGCGCTGGCCCATCAGCTCGGCCGGGACTGACCTGCGACGTGGGTCAGGAAGCCCGCTACCAGCGTCCTGATCCGGGGTGCGACATCGTCAGCCAATTCTGTTGTGCGGGTGCGCAAGTCGTCGGCATTCAGGCCCAGCGCGGCCAGCTCTCCGACGTCGTCGCCGGTGATCCAGTTCTCCAGCAGCGCGACATCGACCTCCGGATGGAACTGCAACGCCAGAGCTCGGCCCAGGGTGAAGGCCTGCGACGCATCCGGGGTCCTGGCCAGCTCGACGGCCCCAGGCGGAAGGGTCCACCGATCGAAATGCCATTGGAACCACGCGCCACCCGGCACGATGTCCGGCCGGGCGCTGGCGGTGTCGAACCAGCCGATCTCCGGGCGCGTCGAACGCTCGACGGTGCCGCCGAAGGCCTGGGCCAGCAGCTGACCACCGAAACACACGCCCAACAGCGCGATCCCGGCCGCCGCGGCGTCACGCACCAGCTGCACTTCGGTGCCCACCCAGCTCGCCCGCAACGCCGGGTCGTACACCGGCCAGCGGGCACCCAGCGGGACTATGACGTCGTAGCCGCGCGGGTCGGGAAAGACCACCTCGCCGGCAGGGTCGTGGGCGCGGTCGGCGGTGACCACGTCGAAGGTGTCGACGTCGTAGCCGAACTCGCCGAACGCCTCGGCGAGCAACGCCTCGGTCGCCAGGGGGTCGTTGCGCAGAAACAGAACCGTGCGAGTCACCGGCCCATTATCGCGTCCGAGCGGGTGCGCTCGTCGGGCCGGCCGCCACCCTCCGGTGCCCGATGAGCGTCAGGCGCTCCTGCGGAGCGACGCTCGCTCAGCCCTCAGCAGCCTCAGAACTGTAGGGGCCCAGCAGATCCCGCGCGGATACCACCCCGACCAGGGACCCGTCCTGTTCGACCAGGATGTGGCGGATGTAGTGCTCCATCATGCGGTTCGCGACCTCGTCGACGGTGTCCTCGGCGCTCGCCCAGACCAGCCTGGTACTGGCGACATCACCGGCCCTCACGGTGGTCGGATCGCTGCCGGCGGCCACCACGCGGACGACGTCACGCTCACTGAGGACAGCGGCGGGGCGTTGCTCGTCTCCGACCACGACCATGCCGACGTCACGGGAGACCAGCGCACGGGCCACGTCGGCGATGGAGGCGTCGGCGGACACCCGTGCCACCGAATCGCCGGTGAGAGTCGAGACCGGGGCGGAGCCAACCAGCGGTATACGTGTCATCCCTTCATGCTGCTCGGTGCGCTCGCCTGCGCCTAGTGACCTCCGTCCCTTCTTCTGGGGATCTCGGACCCTGCGCCGAGATCTGGCAATCGATGTTGCTGACTAATGGTCGTCCTTGTCGCATCACGCGCTCAGCAATTTGCTCGCTGTGACGGAGACGTATGCTTGGTGGAAGTGACGTAGCCCTGCGGTCACCGCAGCTGTCATTCCTTTGGACACCGGTACGGCAATTGTTCGCCTATTCGACAATCGCAAAGAAGTTAGTCACGGGACTACCTGTCGGCCGCCCGACGCGCGCCTGGAAGCCGTAGAGAATCTATTTGCCGAACCAGCCGACTCCTTGTACCGTGATCCATTCTGAACAGCTAATAACGGCGAAAAGCGGTTGCGCGACAGTTAGCTTAGATAGTTCAACTATGCGTTCTTTGCGTCGCGTCTGGTCGGGAAAATTGCATCCTTGACGCTGCCGCCGGAAGTCGGGTTGAATGCTTTTCACAGACGTTAATATCGTTTCGTGATCGGAGTGCGGGCCGTGGCCGGCCGCCGAGATGCGGGCGCTGAGGTGGAACGGGAGTGCGTTGCTGATGGGTTACGGACGATTTGTCGGACGCGTTGGTGTGTTAGCTGTGGCGCTGGGGATCGGTTTGGCCGGTCCAGCGGTGGCGACTGCGGACCCCTCCGACGAGAGCAGCACCAGTGGAGCCGGGCCCGACAACGCCACCACCGGGCCCGCGAAGACCGGAGCGGCCGCGGAGGCCTCGACAGATCCCGACGACTCGAACTCGGACACCGATCCGGCAGGTGCGGGCGACGCCGCCCTCGATGACGCCGAACAGGACGAGGTCGATGCCGCGGACGCCATCGCCGACGAACTGGATGAGATGACGGAAGAGGAGGCCGTGGAGTCCGAGGCCGTCACTGCCGAGGAGGAAGAGGGCGTTCTTGCCGGCGGGGCTGCCGACACGGCAGGCTCCGATGACGACGTCGCCGACCCGGACGGCGCCCCCGTCGACGTCGGGACCGAAGGCCAGGTGAGCCCCGGTGTCGATCTGGATTCCCCGGTCGGTGATGTCGAGTCGGACGGCGCCGCCGCCGTTCCCACCGCCGACACCGCTGGCTCCGGGTACGGCTCGCAACCGGCCGAGCAGGGGCCCGCCGAGTCCGAGGTGGATACGCAGACCGCGTCTGAGCTGCAGCCGGAGCCTGACCTGACCGACGCCGCTGCCGGCGGCGACGGCGATCAGCCGGCGACAGCCGCCCGGTCCACCGTCACGGCGCTGCGGCAGCAGGCGGCACCTGAGGCCACCACTGTCGTCGACACGCTCGACGCGTCGGTCGACCCTGCGCCGCAGTCGGTGACCACGGGCCTGGCCGGGTTGGTGTCGAAGTTCCTGGGACTGCTCGGGATCGGGCCCTCGGCCGGCGACACCGGCGTGCCGCTGCCGTCCTTCGAGTTCGTCACCGCGGTGTTCGGGGCCATCCGCCGGGAGATGGACCGACTGTTCTCCAACGACGGGCCCAGCGCCGCGCCGGTGCTCACCGGGCAGGCAGGCGCCGGAGTGCTCACCGGGTCGCTGGGTGCCACGGATCCCGAGGGCGACCCGCTGCGCTACAGCGTGGTGCAGGCGCCCGGTCTGGGTGCGGTGACGGTCGACGCGGACGGTGACTTCGTCTACACCGCCGGCCCGGATCTCGCCGCCGCCGGCGGCACCGACACCTTCGTCGTCCGGGTCCGCGACACCGGGTTCCGGCTGCTGTCCGCGGGCCCGCGCACCACCGAGGTCCCGGTGACCGTGACCGTTGCCGCCGCCGAGGCCGACAGCGGTGAGTCCTCGGCGGCCGCCGCGCCGACCGCCATGCTGCTGGCCGCGGCGCAGGCCACCTCCACCGGCAGCGGCTCGGTGTATCAGGTCAGTGCGTCAGGTCCGGACATCGTCGGCTTCGACCCGGCCAAGGACAAACTCGACCTCGGTGACGTGTCCGTGCACAACTTCATCGTCGTCGACACCGCCGAGGGCGTCGGCTTCCGCAACCCGTGGTCAGGTGAGACGGCGATCATCCAGGGCGTGTCGCTGGGTCAGCTCACCGTCGACAGCTTCACCCCCATCATCAACGACCATCTGCGCCAGGATCTGTCGGGTGCACTGGCGTGGGAACACGGCGTCACCGCGGCGCCCGGCACCGTGTATGCGCGGTCCCACGAAGTCGGCCAGATCGACCGCGTCGCGTTCGACGCCGCCACCGACGTCGTCGACTTCCGCTACTACGGCACCCGCGAACAGCTCTACATGACCGACACCCCCGAAGGCGTCGTCATCTCGAACGCGGGGACGGGTCAGGCCCTGATCCTGCAGGGCGTCACCACCGCCCAGCTCACCGCCACGAACTTCATCTTCCACAACGCCCAGGTCCGCGAGGACCGGTTGCACCTGCAGCTCGGAATCGGCACCGTGCCCAACTCCCAAGTTCTCCCCCAGGCGGTGCCGATCGCCGGCACCGACAACTGGCCGACGGCCGCCGGGAACGGTGCACCCCCGAGCGGGCAGACCGGCACCACCACGACGATCGCGTGGCAGTACGGCACCCACACCACGCTCGAGTTCGACCCTGCCGCCGACACGCTGGACTTCGGCTGGTTCAAAGCCCACGAGTTCACCGTTGACGAGGTCAGTGGCTCGACCCGCATCGCCATCGTCAACAACAACCAGTCGTACACGTTGACCGGCGTCGGCCTTGGCGAGCTCGAGATGAGCAACATCGTGGCCCTCGACGACACTGCCCGCGCCAAGTGGCAGACGCTGATCTCCCACGCGGCGCCGCCGGTTTCGAGGCCGACCGTCTCCGTCGGTGACGCCAGTGCCGCCGAAGGCGACTCGGATTCCACGACGCTCACCTTCACGGTGACCCTGTCCGAGCCGGCCGGTGAGCCGGTCACGGTCAGCTACTCGACAGCCAACGGCACCGCCACCGCGGCGGGCGCTGACTACACGCCTACGGTCGGCACCCTGACCTTCGCCGCCGGTGAGACCGTCAAGACGGTGAACGTCGCGGTCACCGGTGACACCATGGTCGAGCTCGACGAGCAATTCACTTTGAACCTCTCGGCGCCGGTCAACGCTGTCATCGGTGACGGCGTCGGCGTCGCGACCATCGTCAACGACGACGTCGACACCGCCCCGTCGACTCCACCGGCGGTGTCCATCGCCGACCTCACCGTCGCCGAGGGCGACGGTGAGCACAGCCACTTCATGTTCACGGTGACCCTGGACAAGGCGTCCGACGAGACCGTGACCGTGCAGTACTCGACGTCCGACGGCACGGCCATTGCCGGTGTGGACTACACCGCCACCACGGGCACCGTCACGTTCGCGCCGGGCGTCACGACACAACTCGTGCATGTCGACGTCATCGGTGATGCCGCCGCAGAGTCGAACGAAACGTTCACGGTCACACTGTCGAGCCCGGTCGGCGCGACGCTGGCCGACGGTAGCGCGATCGGCACCATCACCGACGACGACACCGTCACCACCGTTCCCGGACTCAACTCCGGCAACCCGGGCGACGAACTGTGGGGAGAGGCGTTCTACGCCCCCTACGTCGACATGGGTCTGTGGCCCGTTCCCGACCTCGTCGCGATTGCCCAGGGCCGCGGCGCCTCGTTGGTGACGCTCGGCTTCCTGCAGGCCACCCCCGACGGCAAGCTGGCCTGGGCCGGTCTGTCTGCGTTGGCGCCCGATTCGGACTTCGAACAGGCCCAGGCCATCAACAGTTCCATCGCGGCGCTGCAGGCGGCCGGTGGTGACGTGATGATCTCACTCGGTGGAGCCTCCGGCACCAGCCTGGCCCAGTGGTACGCCACCCGCGGGCTCAGCGCCCGTTCCCTGGCCGACGCCTACGTCGCTGTCGCACAGACGTATTCACTGAATCGTATCGACTTCGACATCGAGGGGGCCGCCGTCGCAGACGCCGCCTCGATCGCGTTGCGCAGTCAGGCGTTGGCCTTGATGCAGCAGGATCTGCCGGACCTCGAGGTGTGGTACACGCTGCCGGTCCTGCCCACGGGCCTGACCTCCGACGGCCTGAACGTGGTCCGCTCGGCGGTCAGCGCGGGCGTCGAACTCGACGGCGTCAACGTGATGGCGATGGACTACGGCGAGTCCGCCGCGCCGACCAGCGGCCCGAACGCCAAGACCATGGGCGCCTACGCGATCCAGGCTGCCGAGTCCACCTACGCCCAATTGGCAGCGCTCTACGGTGAATTCGGTCAGTCCTTCGGCTGGAATCAGGTCGGGGTGACGCCGATGATCGGGGTCAACGACGTCACCACCGAGGTCTTCACCGTCGCCGACGCCCAGGCGCTCGAGGACTTCGCCCGCGCCAAGGGTCTCGGGATGCTGTCGATGTGGTCGGTGGCCCGCGACACCCCCGGCAGTCTCGGGCAGGCCTCGCCCACCGCATCGGGCCTCGACCTGCCCGCCGGCAGCTTCAGCGCGGTCTTCAACGACTACGGCACCGCCAACGACGTCGGTGACACGCTGCCCACGCTGTCCATCTCCGATGCCGCCGTCGTCGAGGGCGACGGCGGGCAGACCCACGTGATGTTCACCGTGACGTTGAGCGCGGCCTCGGATGAGGCGGTGTCGGTGGGGTATGTGACGTCGAACGGGACCGCCACCGCGGGGGTGGACTACACGGCGGGATCCGGGGTGGTGTCGTTCGCGCCGGGGGTGACCTCGCAGATGGTGCATGTGATGGTCGCCGGGGATGTTGCGGTGGAGGGTGACGAGACGTTCACGGTGAGTTTGTCGAATCCGTCGGGGGCGACGATCGCTGATGGTTCGGCGGTGGGCACGATCACCAATGACGATGTGGCGCCGACTCCGACGCCGGGTGCGTCGTCGGTGACGTATGTGGTCTCCGATGATTGGGGTTCGGGGTTTGTCGCCGGGGTGAAGGTGACTGCGGGTTCGGCCTTTGACGTCTGGACGGTGGAGTTCGATACGCCGGCTGCGATCAGCAATATCTGGAACGCCGAGATCGTCAGTCATGTCGGTCAGCACTATGTGGTGCGTAATGCGTCGTGGAACGCCAAGGTGGCTGCGGGGCAGAGTGTGGAGTTCGGTTTCCAGGCGGCGCCGGGTGGTGGGTCGTCGGCGGTGACGGGATTCGTGGTCAACGGGTCGTCGACCGGTGGGCCCGCGCCGGTGGTGCCGAAGGTGTCGGTGGCTGATGCCTCGGTTGTCGAAGGTGACAGTGGCACCACGCAGCTGACGTTCACGGTGACGTTGGATACGGCCTCGGATGAGGCGGTGTCGGTGGGGTATGTGACGTCGAACGGGACCGCGACCGCGGGGGTGGATTACACCGCCGGTAACGGCACCATCACCTTCGCCCCCGGGGTGCTGTCCCAACAGATCAGCGTCACCGTCGCCGGGGATGTTGCGGTGGAGGGTGACGAGACGTTCACGGTGAGTTTGTCGAATCCGTCGGGGGCGACGATCGCTGATGGTTCGGCGGTGGGCACGATCACCAATGACGATGTGGCGCCGACTCCGACGCCGGGTGCGTCGTCGGTGACGTATGTGGTCTCCGATGATTGGGGTTCGGGGTTTGTCGCCGGGGTGAAGGTGACTGCGGGTTCGGCCTTTGACGGCTGGACGGTGGAGTTCGATACGCCGGCTGCGATCAGCAATATCTGGAACGCCGAGATCGTCAGTCATGTCGGTCAGCACTATGTGGTGCGTAATGCGTCGTGGAACGCCAAGGTGGCTGCGGGGCAGAGTGTGGAGTTCGGTTTCCAGGCGGCGCCGGGTGGTGGGTCGTCGGCGGTGACGGGGTTCGTGGTCAACGGGTCGTCGACCGGTGGGCCCGCGCCGGTGGTGCCGAAGGTGTCGGTGGCTGATGCCTCGGTTGTCGAAGGTGACAGTGGCACCACGCAGTTGACGTTCACGGTGACGTTGGATACGGCCTCGGATGAGGTGGTGTCGGTGGGGTATGTGACGTCGAACGGGACCGCGACCGCGGGGGTGGATTACACCGCCGGTAACGGCACCATCACCTTCGCGCCCGGGGTGCTGTCCCAACAGATCAGCGTCACCGTCACCGGGGACGGGACCGCCGAAACCGATGAGACGTTCACGCTGACCCTGTCCAGCCCGTCCGGGGTGACGGTCGCCGACGGTTCCGCGACCGGGACCATCGTCAACGATGACGTGATCAACCCGGCGAACCTGATGCTGAGCATCTCCGACGCGTCGGTGGTCGAAGGCGCGCCGGGCAGCGGCGTCGCCCCCGGCTGGTTCAGCACGTCGGGCAACCAGATCGTCGACTCAGCAGGCAATCCCGTGCAGATCGCCGGTATCAACTGGTTCGGCATGGAGAGCGACATCTTCACCCCGCACGGGCTGTGGACCCGCAACTACCAGGACATGATGGATCAGATGGTGGCCTTGGAGTTCAACACCATCCGGCTGCCCTACTCCAGTGAGATGCTGCACACCACCAAGATGCCGTCCGGCATCGACTTCTACCGCAACCCCGAACTGGCCGGGCTGACCCCGATCGAGATCATGGATGAGGTCATCCGCTATGCCGGCGAGGTCGGGCTGCGGGTGATCCTCGACCACCACCGCAGCAGCGCCGGGGCCGGCGCCACCGCCAACGGGCTGTGGTACGAGGGCCAGTACACGGAGGCGCAGTGGATCGCGGATTGGCAGATGCTGGCCGCGCGCTACGCCGGCGACCCCACCGTGATCGGAGCCGACCTGCACAACGAACCGCACAACGGGACATGGGGCGGTGGGGGAGCGACCGACTGGGCGGCGGCCGCCGAGCGTGCCGGCAATGCGATTCTGGCGGTCAACGACAACTGGCTGATCTTCGTCGAGGGCGTGGCCACCTACGAGGGACAGCACTATTGGTGGGGCGGCAACCTGATGGGGGTGGCCGACCGGCCCATCGTGCTCGACGTGGCCGACCGGGTCGTGTATTCGCCGCACGACTATCCGAACTCGGTCTATGCCCAACCCTGGTTCCAGGGCGCCGATTTCGGGGACGCGCTGCCCGACAAGTTCGAGCAGATGTGGGGCTACATCTACGAGCAGAACATCGCCCCGATCTATCTCGGCGAGTTCGGCACGCGGCTCAGCGATCCCAAGGACGTCGTCTGGTACGAGGCGATCACGTCGTACCTGTCGGGTGACTTCGACAACGACGGCACCATCGACATCGCCGCCGGCACCCAGGACATGTCCTGGACGTTCTGGTCGTGGAACCCCAACTCGACCGACACCGGCGGCATCCTGGCCGACGACTGGAACACCGTGAACGAGAACAAGCTGGTCTACCTCGAGGCCTTGCAGTTCGACTTCGACGAGGACACCTCCGGTGTGCTGGCCAACTTCGTGGTGACCCTCGCCCAACCGTCGAATCAGACGGTGACGGTGCAGTACGCGACGTCCAACGGAACCGCCACCGGCGGTGACGATTACGTGGCAACCACCGGCACGCTGACGTTCGCACCCGGGGAGACCAGCAAGACCATCAGCGTGGTGGTGCTCGGCGACACCGTTGCCGAGGGCAGCGAGAGCTTCCTGGTCACGCTGTCCAGCCCGACCGGCGCCACCGTCGGTGACGGCACCGGCACCGGCACGATCACCGACGCGACCGTCGTCTAGCCAGAGGTCCGAACCCGCTCGCGGCACCGTCTTCGCGACGAAGACGGTGCCGCGATGTGCTTACGCCTGGACCTCACCCGGGGACTGCGTCGGTGTGTTCACAATGTCCAAAATGTCCGTTGCGTTCACATCGGTGACCTGAGTCACTTTGGCGCTCACTATTGCTGAGCATCACAACCAAGTGACTGGGAGACCACATGTTCGCAACTGGCCGACGCCGACGATTCAGCGGCGCGATGTCCGCTGTCGTAGTGGCGCTGCTCGCCATCTTGCTGCTGTCGGCATGCGGGGTCACTCGCGGGGGCGAAACCGGGCCGCACCGGCTCCGCATGATGGTGCCCAACAGCCCGGGCGGTGGATACGATCTCACCGCTCGGACCGCCGTCAAGATCATGGAAGACGACGACATCACCGGTCGCGTCGAGGTCTTCAATGTCATCGGTGCCGGCGGCACTGTCGCCATGGCCCGCCTGATGAACGAGCGCGGTAACGGCAACCTGATGATGATGGGCCTCGGCGTCGTCGGTGCCGTGTTCACCAACGGTTCGACGGCCCGCGCTTCCGATGCCACGGCACTGGCCAAGGTGGTCGAGGAGCAGGAGGGGATCCTGGTCCCCGCCGATTCACCGTTGCGCACGGTGCAGGACTTCATCGCCGCCTGGAAGGCCGACCCGGCCAAGATGACGATCGGGGGTGGATCCAACCCGGGCGGCCCGGATCACCTGTTCCCGATGGAGACCGCCAAAGCCGTCGGTGTCGACCCGACGAAGGTCAACTTCGTCTCCTACGACGGCGGCGGTGACCTGCTCACCGCGTTGCTCGGCAACAAGATCTCGGCCGGGACGTCAGGGCTCGGCGAATACGTCGACCAGATCGAGGCAGGCCAGGTGCGCGTGCTGGCCGTTTCCGGCAACGAGCGCGTCCAGGGCGTCGACGCTCCGACGCTCAAGGAAGCCGGTATCGACCTCACGTTCACCAACTGGCGCGGAATTCTGGCCCCACCCGGGATATCCGACGAAGACCGGCAGGCGATGGTGAGGATCCTCGAGGAACTCCACGCCACCGAGGCGTGGAAGGAGGCGCTGGTGACCAACGGTTGGACCGACGCCTTCATGACCGGCCAACCGTTCGAGGACTTCCTCGAAGAACAAGATCAGCGCGTCGAGTCGACGCTGACAGATTTGGGACTGGTATGAGCAGCGAACACCTCGACCTCGAAACCCGCGACAAGCCGGACTACGCCCAGTACATCGTCTGTGCGGTGATGGTCGCGGTCGGAAGCTTCCTCGTCTACGACGGGCTGTCGATGCCGGGCGGTTATGCCGAAGTCGATCCCGTTGGGCCACGGCTCTTTCCGGTCTTCATCGGAGCATCCCTGCTGGTGATGGCCGTGGTGCTTGCCGTCGCGATTCCCCGCGGACTCAATGGGGAGGCCGACGCGGGCGAGGACATCGATCCCGACATGCCCAGCGACTGGCGCACCGTGGCTCTGCTGGTCGGACTGTTCGTGTTGCTGATCGCGTTGGTCGAACCGCTCGGCTGGACCGTTGCCAGCGCGCTGTTCTTCGGCGGGAGTGCAACCGTGTTGGGCAGCAAACACTACGTCCGCAACGTCGCGATCGGCGTGTTCCTCGGCATCGCAAGCTTTTACGCGTTCTATTCCGGGCTCGGAATCCCGCTGCCCGCCGGCATCTTGGATGGGATTCTGTAAATGGACAACTTCGACTGGCTCCTCCAGGGGTTCGCCGAGGCGGCGACGCCGACGAATCTGCTCTACGCCGTCATCGGCGTCCTGCTCGGCACCGCGGTCGGGGTACTGCCGGGCATCGGCCCGGCCATGACGGTCGCGCTGCTGTTGCCCATCACGTACAACGTCAGTCCCAGTGCCGCGTTCATCATGTTCGCGGGCATCTTCTACGGCGGCATGTACGGCGGCTCGACGACATCGATCCTGCTGAACACGCCCGGCGAGTCGTCCTCGGTGATCACGGCCCTCGAAGGCAACAAGATGGCCAAAGCTGGACGAGCCGCCCAGGCACTGGCCACTGCGGCGATCGGATAGTTCATCGCCGGTGCCATCGGCACGGCCCTGCTGGCCGCGTTCGCGCCGGCGATCTCCCGGTTCGCGGTCACCCTCGGCGCACCGTCGTACCTGGCGATCATGCTCTTCGCGCTGGTGGCCGTCACCGCGGTATTGGGCTCGTCGAAGATGCGCGGTGTGATCTCGCTGCTCCTCGGGCTGGCGATCGGCATCGTGGGCATCGACTCGTTGACCGGTCAGCCCCGGGCGACCTTCGGGCTTCCCCTGCTCTCCGACGGCATCGACATCGTCGTCATCGCGGTGGCGGTCTTCGCCCTCGGCGAAGCGCTCTGGGTGGCAGCGCATCTGCGTCGTCGTCCAGCGGATGTCATCCCCGTCGGTCGCCCCTGGATGGGCAGGGATGACTGGCGGCGTTCCTGGAAGCCGTGGCTGCGTGGCACCGCCTACGGGTTTCCCTTCGGCGCGCTGCCTGCCGGCGGTGCCGAGCTGCCGACGTTTCTGAGTTACATCACCGAGAAGAAGCTCAGCAAGCATCCCGAGGACTTCGGCAAGGGCGCCATCGAGGGTGTCGCCGGACCTGAGGCCGCCAACAACGCCTCGGCGGCGGGCACCCTGGTGCCGATGCTGTCACTGGGTCTGCCGACCAACGCGACCGCCGCGGTGATGCTGACGGCATTCGTGTCCTACGGCATCCAGCCGGGACCCACGCTGTTCGACAAGGAACCGCTGCTGATCTGGACGCTCATCGCCAGCCTGTTCATCGGCAACTTCCTGCTGCTGGCGTTGAACCTGCCGCTCGCGCCGTTGTGGGCGAAGCTGCTGCGCACCCCGCGGCCGTACCTTTACGCCGGCATTCTGTTCTTCGCCACTCTCGGTGCCTACGCGGTCAACCTGCAACCCCTGGACCTGATCCTCCTGTTGGTCTTCGGCCTGATGGGTCTGATGATGCGGCGCTTCGGACTTCCAGTGCTGCCGTTGATCATCGGCGTCATCCTCGGTCCCCGTATCGAGCGCCAGCTGCGGCAGAGCCTGCAGCTGGGCGGCGGTGAGTGGAGCAGCCTGTTCACCGAGCCGGTGGCGATCGTGACCTATGCCTTGATGGCGTTGTTGTTGCTGGCGCCGTTGGTGCTGAGGGTGATGAACCGCAGCGAGGAGAGCCTGTTGATCGTCGAGGACGACAAAGATCAGAAGCAGAAGGCATCTCAGTCGTGACCGCGGACGAGCACGTCGCCGCGGCAACGCCCGCGCTGCGAAGGTCGAAGGGAGAGAGATGATGATCGTCGTCGGATACACCGCCGACCCGTTCGGGCACGCCGCGCTCGAACACGGCATCGCGGAGGCCAAACTGCGCGGCGCGGGGCTGCTCGTGATCAACGCGACGTCAGGGGAGTCCTACGTCGACGCCCGGTTCGCCGGGGAGAACGAGGTGCACGACGTGCAAGCTCGGCTGGCCGAATGCGAGGTGCCCTACGAGCTGGTGCAACCGGTGGGCGTCGATCCCGCTGACGAGCTGCTTGCCGCGATGGAACGCGGCGACGCGCAGCTGCTTGTCGTTGGTATCCGGCACCGCAACCCGGTCGGCAAGTTGCTGATGGGCAGCGTCGCGCAGAAGCTGATCCTGGAGTGTCCCAAACCAGTGCTGGCGGTCAAGCCCGCCACAGTGTGACAACCTGAAGGCATGGGAAGGTACGCAGGTGTTTTCGGCCCGCACGCTCCGGAAGCCACCTATGTCGCGCACGACTACGCCGAACAACTCTTCGACACCGGCGAGGTCGAGCTCAACTACGCCGTCACCGGCCGGTCCGACAAGCCGGCGCTACTGCTGATCCCAGGCCAGTCGGAATCCTGGTGGGGCTATGAGGCCGTGATGCCGCTACTGGCGGAGCACTTCCATGTGCACGCCGTGGATCTGCGCGGGCAGGGCCGTTCGACCAGGACCCCGTTTCGATACACCCTCGACAACATCGGAAACGATCTCGTTCGTTTTCTCGACGGGGTCATCGGACGTCCGGCGTTCATCAGCGGCCTGTCCTCCGGCGGGCTGGCCAGCGCCTGGCTCTCCGCCTACGCCAAGCCTGGTCAGGTGATCGCGGCATGCTGGGAAGATCCGCCGTTCTTCAGTTCGGAGACCGCGCCTGTCGTGGGGCCACCGATCACCGACAGCATCGGTCCGCTGTTCGGGATGTGGGCGAAGTATCTCGGAGACCAGTGGAGTGTCGGCGACTGGGATGGGTTCGTCGCCGCGGTGCCGGAGGAACTGGCCGACTGGCAGGCCCACGTCGCGCTCGTCGTCGGTACCGAGGAGCCGGCCCAGAACCTGCGCGAGTACGACCCCGAGTGGGGGAAGGCCTTCATCACCGGAGCGTTCGCCGCCAGCTGCCCCCACCACGTGATGCTGAGCCAGGTGAAGGTTCCAGTGCTGTTCACCCATCACTTCCGGATGATCGACGAGAGCTCCGGGGGGCTGATCGGTGCGTGCTCGGACGTGCAGGCCGGACGGGTGACCCAGTTGGTCAAAGGGGGTGGCGCGACGCTCACCTACCGGTCGTTTCCGATGACGGGTCACTCCATGCACGGCCAGGACCCGGCAATGTTCGTCGAGACCTTCGTCGACTGGTCATCCACGTTCACGCGGTGACGGACCGGCCACGGCGCGGCGGTGAAGAGCTGCACCCACACTCGCCGCATCTCACGGGTTCAGTTCGGCGTGACTCGGATTGTGCCGTCCACGGCTTCGACCGCATAGGAAGGCACCGCCAGGTCCACCCCGGACACCTCGCGGCCCGTGCACAGGTCGAATGTGTGATTGTGCAGCGGGCACACGATGACCCGGTCGTCGGCGAGGCCGTCGGCCAGCGGTCCGCCCTTGTGCGGGCAGACCGCGCCCACCGCCCGCAGAGATCCGTCGCGAAGCCGGAAGACCGCGATCTGCTTGCCGTCGACGGCGAAGGTGCGCCCCTCGCCGACGGGCACCTCGTCCAGGCGGCCGACCTCGATCATCGCGACACCTTCCGTCGAGACTGCGCCGGCAGCGGGATTTTCACCGAAAACACGACGCTGGACGCAGTCTCAACGCGGTCGTCGCACTCATCGGACCGGCACCTTGGGCAACGGCAGCAACGGTAGCGATGACCGGAACTGGCCCTCCGAACGCGGTTCCTGCCCGTCTCGCCACGGGTCGCGGTAGGCGTCGATCGACTTCTGCATGCGCTCGTCGAGAGCGGTGACGAAGTCGTCGTCGGGATCCTCCACGAGCACCTCGCGCAGGTGCTCGATGCCGACCCGCGGCACCCACTTGTACGTCCGCTCGAGCCAATTGGCGCTCTCACGGTAGTACTGCAGGAAGCGGCCGGTCAGCGTCATCACCTTCTCGGGTGAATCGACGGTGGCCAGCAGGTCGCCCTTGCGAATGTGCGCGCCCGCCGCGCCGCCGACATAGATTTCCCACCGACCGCCGTCGACGGCGACGACGCCGAGGTCCTTGCAGAGTGCCTCGGCGCAGTTGCGGGGACAGCCGGTGACGGCCAGCTTCATCTTCGCCGGGCTGGCCAGCCCCTGGTAGCGCTCCTCGATCGCGATGCCCAGCGCCGTGGAATCGCCTACGCCGTAACGGCAGAAGTCGCTGCCCACGCACGTTTTGACGGTCCGGAAGCTCTTGCCGTAGGCATACCCCGACGGCATGTCCAGATCCGCCCACACCGCGGGCAGATCCTCTTTGCGCACCCCGAGCAGGTCGATGCGCTGCCCGCCGGTCAGCTTGATCATCGGGATCTCGTACTTCTCGGCGACATCGGCGATCTTGCGTAGCTGCGCGACGCTGGTGACACCGCCCTTCATCTGCGGCACCACCGAAAAGGTGCCGTCCCGTTGGATGTTCGCGTGCACCCGGTCGTTGATGAACCGGGCGTCCCGCTCGTCGACGTACTCGTCGGCCCACATCATGTCCAGCAGTGAGGCCAGCGCCATCTTCGAGCCCGCGTCCTCCTTGCCGTCGGGTGCCAGGGCCGCGAATACCGAGGACACCGAATGCAGCTTGAGCTCACGGATGTGGCGCATCAGGGTCGGCTTGTCGTAGGGGACACCCGGGACGTACCACGACGCCGAGGGGTCCTCGGTGACGGCGCCACCGGCCGCCCACTCGACGACCTGGCACACCAGTTCCTTGCACGAGCCGCAGCCCTTGCCCGCTTTGGTCTTGGCCATCACGCCGCTCACCGACGTCTCACCGTCCTGCACGCAGGACACCAACGCGCCTTTGGACACCCCGTTGCAGTTGCACACCTGTGCGTCGTCGGCCAGTTCGGCGACCCCCACGCCGACGTCGGGGGTGCCGATGTCGAACAGCAGCTCGACCCGCTCGTCGGGCAGCGGCAGCTGACTGTCGAACGCCTGGGTCAAGAACGACACCTTGGACACGTCGCCGACCAGGGTGGCGCCCACCAGCTTGCCGTCGCGGATGACGATCGTCTTGTAGACGCCGTGCCTGGGTTCGGAATACTGGACGAACTCGTCGTCGGGGTGCTCGGGCGCCTTGATGCCCATCGAGGCGACGTCGACGCCGGCGACCTTGAGCTTGGTGGCGACCCGCGACCCGTGGTAGGCCGAGGCCGCGTCTCTGCCGGTCAGATGGTCGGCGAGCACCTTGGCTTGTTCCCACAGCGGCGCCACCAGGCCATAGACCTGGCCTCGGTGCTGGGCGCATTCGCCGACGACGTAAACGTCGCCGTCGTCGACCGAGCGCATGTGGTCATCGGTGACGATCGCCCGCTCGACGGTCAGTCCAGCGCGTTGCGCCAGACCCACGTTGGGCCGGATCCCGGCTGCGATGACCAACATGTCGCAGTCCAGGCCCGAACCATCGGCGAACAGGATGCGCGAGAGCCTGCCGTTCTCGACGACGACCTCGGTGGTGCGTTTCTCGGTATGTACCCCGATGCCCAGGCCCTCGACGGACTTTCGCAGGATATCGCCGCCGAGCTCGTCGAGCTGCGCGTTCATCAACGTCGGGCCGGCGTGCACGACGTCGACGGTCAGGCCGCGGTTCTGCAGGCCGCGGGCGGCTTCGAGGCCCAACAGCCCACCGCCGATGACGACGGCCTTCGTGCGGCTGCCGGCCTCGGCGATCATCGTCGCGGTGTCATCGAGGGTGCGGAACCCGAAGATACCGTCGGCCAGGGTCTTGTTGTCGGCCCACAGCCCGGCCATGGGCGGGAAGAACGAGCGGCTGCCGGTGGCCAGGATCAGCTTGTCGTAGCGCATCGCGGTGCCGTCGTCGGCATGAACAAGATGGGCGAACGTGTCCACCCGGACCACTCGCACCCCGGCCTGCAGGTCGATACCGTTGTCGGTGTACCAGTCCATCGCATTGAGGTAGATCTCGCCCGGATCGTCGACGCCGGCCAGCACGTTCGACAGTAGGATGCGGTTGTAGTTGCCGTACGGCTCGTCACCGAACACTGTGATGGTGAACTTCTCGGCGCCGTCGCGGGCCAGCACCTCCTCGATGGCCCTGATCCCCGCCATGCCGTTGCCGACGACGACGAGGTTGGCCTTGGCCGTGGTCTCTCGATGGCCGTTGGTCGGTGCGGTCTCGATGACGGTCATCTAGACCTCCACCAGCCCGAGATCGATGATGACGCTGCCGGCCGTGCCCTCGGGCGCGGCCAGGTAGAGCTCGAGCACGGTGTCGGCAAGCAGATCCTCGACCACCCGCAGCGCCACATGGGTGGCCCCCTTGGCGGCGATCGGGAAGTAGCGCATCGGTTGGCCGTCGCGATAGAGCACGACGGTGATCATCTCCTCGCTCGAATTGCCGCCCCGGAAGTAGACCGGTTGGGTGGTGGCCCCGGCCGGGACGGTGTACCGCAGCGATGCGTCGATCGGCGCGGGTTTGTCATAGCCGGCGCCGTCGAATTCGTATGCGCCCTGCAGGAATCGGGGTGTGCTGCCGTCGGTCATGCGCTGTTCTCACCTCTCGTGGAGTCGCTGTCGTCGGCCGGGGCTGCTCTCGACCACGGTGCTGACGAGGTGATGCCAACCAAATCCGTTGTGCCACAGAATGAAAAGCGCTAACATCGGTGGACCGCCAACGGTGGCGGAATCAGGGCTCGGCCCGAAGCTAGAACTCCATTGTTACGGCATTGTTTCAGCGATGATGCGGCGATGAATACCGTCGCTGACATTGGCGCCGCGGTGACGTTGAGATCTTTGTTTCGGTCGTTTAACGCCTTTCGCGGGGATCTGTAACACGGGATTCGTAGCGTCGAGCGCACACCCCTGGGCTCCGAGACGGCGCCTGGACACCTCGGCTGAGGCCGCCCATCCCGATGACAGGAGACCATTGTGACCGTCACCTCCAACGCGGTGCCCGATACCGGGGCGCCTCCGCACCCCCATCACACGGGCAAGCACTGGATCGACGACTGGCGGCCCGAGGACCCGGAGTTCTGGAACACCACCGGCCGCCCGATCGCCCGGCGCAACCTGATCTTCTCGATCTTCGCCGAGCACATCGGATTCTCGGTGTGGCTGCTGTGGAGCATCGTCGTGGTGCAGATGACTGCCGCTGCTGACGGCAGCGCGGCCGCATCGGGATGGGCGTTGACCACCACCCAGGCGCTGTGGCTGGTGGCGGTTCCCAGCGGCGTCGGGGCATTCCTGCGCATCCCGTACACGTTCGCGGTGCCGGTCTTCGGCGGCCGGAACTGGACGGTGATCTCGGCGCTGCTGCTGTTGATCCCGTGCTTGTTGATGGCCTGGGCGGTCGGCAACCCCGAGTTCCCGTTCGTGGGGCTGTGCCTGATCGCGGCCACCGCCGGCTTCGGTGGCGGCAACTTCGCCTCGTCGATGGCCAACATCTCGTTCTTCTATCCCGAACGCGAAAAGGGCTGGGCGCTGGGACTCAACGCTGCCGGAGGCAACATCGGTGTGGCGGTGGCGCAGAAGATCATCCCCTTGGTGGTGGTGGCCGGCGGCGGTGTGGCACTGTCGCGGGCGGGGCTGTTCTACGTGCCGTTGGCGCTCGCCGCGGCGGTATGCGCGTTCCTGTTCATGAACAACCTCACCGAAGCCAAGGCCGATGTGAGGCCGGTCTTCCAGTCACTGCGCCACACCGACACCTGGATCATGTCGTTGCTCTACATCGGCACGTTCGGGTCGTTCATCGGCTATTCCGCGGCATTCCCGACGCTGCTGAAGGCAGTTTTCGACCGCGGTGACATCGCGCTGATGTGGGCGTTCCTGGGTGCCGGTATCGGCTCGATCGCTCGTCCGCTTGGCGGCAAGCTCTCCGACCGTATCGGCGGTGCCCGCATCACTGCGCTGAGCTTCGTGATGCTGGCCGTCGGTGCGGCGGCGGCGCTCTGGTCGGTCAATGCGGTGAACCTGCCGGTGTTCTTCATCGCGTTCATGTTCTTGTTCGTCGCCACCGGCATCGGCAACGGCTCGACCTACCGGATGATCTCGAAGATCTTCCTGATCAAGGGACAGGACGCGGGTGGTGCGCCCGAGACGATGGTGCAGATGCGCCGCCAGGCCGCGGGAGCGCTGGGCATCATCTCCTCGGTGGGCGCATTCGGCGGGTTCATCGTTCCCCTGGCCTACGCCTGGTCGAAGTCTCAATTCGGCAATATCCAGCCCGCCCTGCAGTTCTATGTCGGATTCTTCCTCCTGTTGCTGGTGGTGACCTGGTTCTTCTACATCCGCAAGAGCACCCGCATGGGTCAGGTCGGGGTGTGAGCCGAGCCGAAATGATGCACGCTAGGAGAACATGGCAGCCCCAGTTGATTCGCCGGCACTGACCCGTACGGCGTGCTCCTACTGCGGGGTCGGATGCGGAATCTCGGTCGAGACCCGCACCGACCCCGCTACGGGTGCTCCGGTGATCGCACGGGTGAGCGGAGATCGCCTGCATCCCACGAACTTCGGACGGCTGTGCACCAAGGGCGCCACCCACGCCGAACTGATGGCCGCCACCGAGGGCAGGCTGACCACCGCGCTGGTGCGGTCGGGCCGCGACGAGGACGCGGTGAGCACGCCCGTCGACGACGCGCTCGCGCAGGCCGGTGCGCGGCTGCGCGCCGTCGTCGACGAACACGGCCCGGATGCGGTGGCCCTCTACGTGTCGGGCCAGATGTCCATCGAGGCACAGTATCTGGCGACCAAGCTGGCGAAGGGCTACCTGCGCACCATTCACATCGAGTCCAACTCGCGGCTGTGCATGGCCAGCGCGGGCACCGGGTTCAAGCAGTCGTTGGGCTCCGACGGCCCACCGGGCTCCTATGCCGACTTCGACTCCACTGACCTGTTCTTCGTGACCGGGTCGAACATGGCCGACTGTCATCCGATCCTGTACCTGCGCATGGTCGACCGGCTCAAGGCAGGCGCGAAGCTCATCGTCGTCGACCCGCGTCGCACCACGACGGCCGACAAGGCGGACCTGTTCCTGCAGATCCGGCCCGGCACGGATCTGGCTCTGCTCAACGGCCTGCTGCATCTGCTCGTGCAGAGCGGCGACATCGACACCGACTTCATCGCCCAGCACACCGAAGGCTGGGAGGCGATGCCGGCGTTCCTCGCCGACTATCCGCCGCAGCGGGTCGCCGAGATCACCGGCCTGGCCGAGGACGACATCCGCACCGCCGCGCGGATGATCGCGGGGGCGGGGGAGTGGATGAGCTGCTGGACGATGGGGCTGAACCAGAGCACCCACGGCACCTGGAACACCAACGCGATCTGCAACCTGCACCTGGCCACCGGGGCGATCTGCCGGCCCGGCAGCGGACCCATGTCGTTGACCGGGCAGCCCAACGCCATGGGTGGCCGGGAGATGGGCTACATGGGGCCGGGTCTGCCGGGGCAGCGGACTGTGCAGTCGGGCGACGACCGCGCCTTCGTGGAGCAACAGTGGGACCTCGAGCCCGGCACGATCCGCACCGACGTCGGGCCGGGGACCGTGGAATTGTTCCACCGGCTCGGTACCGGGGAGATCAAGGCGGTGTGGATCATCTGCACCAACCCGGTGGCCAGCGTGGCCAACCGGGCGTCGGTGATCGAGGGCCTGCGCGCCGCCGAGCTCGTGATAACCCAGGACGCCTACGCCGACACCGTGACCAACCGTTACGCCGACATCGTGCTGCCGGCGACGCTGTGGGCCGAATCCGATGCGGTGATGGTCAACTCCGACCGCAATCTGACCCTGCTGGCGCAGTCGATCCCGCCGCCGGGGGATGCCCGCCCGGACTGGGAACTGATCTGCGGGGTCGCCCACCAACTCGGCTTCGGCGACGCGTTCAGCTACAAGACCAGCGAGGAGGTCTTCGACGAGATCCGCCGCTTCCACAACCCCGCAACCGGCTACGACCTGCGCGGGGTCAGTTACGAGCGACTGCGCGAAACCCCGGTGCAATGGCCGGCCCCGCCGGGCTGCGCCGACCGCAATCCGCTGCGCTACGTCAACGACGGTGTGTCCCAGGACTTGTTCACCGATAACGGAGGTCGCCGGCCGCGGTTGGCGTTCGCGACCCCGTCGCGCCGGGCGGTGTTCCACACCCGCCCGCACATGGACGCCGCCGAGCTGCCCGACGACGAGTTCCCGATGGTTCTCAACACCGGCCGGCTGCAGCACCAGTGGCACACCATGACCAAGACCGGCAAGGTGGCCAAGCTGAACAAGCTCAACAGCGCCCCGTCGATCGAGATTCACCCCGGCGACGCGGCGGCCCTGGACATCTGGGACGGCCGTCAGGTCGAGGTGTCCTCCCGCCGCGGCCGGGCCGTGCTGCCGGCCGTCGTCACCGACCGGGTGCGCCCCGGGAACACGTGGGTGCCGTTCCATTGGAACGACGAGCAGGGCGACGCCCTGGCCGTCAACGCCGTCACCAACGACGCCGTCGACCCGGTGTCGCTGCAGCCCGAGTTCAAGGTGTGCGCGGTGCGGCTGACCCCCGTTCCCGTCGCGACAGCCCTGCCTGTCTCGACGGACGCCCCCGCGTTGACCGACGACGAGAAGCTCTACCTGTCAGGCTTTCTGGCCGGGCTGGATGGCGGGCTGCCCGGGATCCCCGTGCTGCCCGACGCCGCCCCGGTCAGTGCCAGGGTCCGGGTGTGGGCCGACGGCCTGCTGGCCGGCCGGTTCTCCCGCCTGCCGCCAACTGCAGCCGACAGCGCGGCGGATCCGGCCCCGGCCGATGCTCCGCTGGTGCTGTGGGCGTCGCAGACCGGTAACGCCGAGGAGTTCGCCGGCACGCTGGGGGATCGGCTGCCGGGTGCCCGGCTGCAGGCCATGGACGACACGCCGCTGTCCGAGCTCGCGGCTGCGAACCGAATCATTCTGGTCACCAGCACCTTCGGCGACGGCGGCCCCCCGGACAACGGCGCCGACTTCTGGGAGCGGCTCGCGGCGCCCGAGGCGCCGTCGCTGGCCGGAGTGCAGTACACGGTGCTCGGAATCGGCGACCGGTCCTACGACAACTTCTGCGGCCACGCCAGATCGCTGGATGCGCGGCTGGCGGAGCTCGATGCCACCAGGATGCTCGACCGCACCGAGTGTGAGGCCTACGACCAACAGCAGATGACGCAGTGGGCGGACTCGGTCGTCGATCTCGTGGCCACGTCGGAGGAGGCACCCCCGGGAGTGGTGAGG
This sequence comes from Mycolicibacterium poriferae, assembly GCF_010728325.1. The sequence continues at coordinate 3,966,937 of NZ_AP022570.1, read as the reverse complement.
ACGGACACCGCCGCGACGATCGCGCCGGCCACAGATCCGGAATACACGCTGTTCACCCGGGACCGCCCGATCGACGCGCCGCTGTGCCGCAACATCCGGCTCACGCCGACCGGAGCCGCCAAGGACGTGCGGCAGTTCGGCTTCGACATCAGCGCCCACGACGTCAGTTACGCGGCCGGGGACTCGCTGGGCGTCTACGTGACCAACTCGGACTTCGTCGTCGAAAACTGGCTCACCGCAACCGGATTGCGCGGTGATGCGGCCGTCGTCGTCGACGGCGTCGAGATGCCGATGCGGGAGGCGATCCGCGGGCATTTCGACGTGTGCAAGGTGACCCCCGGCCTCGTCGGGTTCGTCGCCGAGCATGCCCCCCGCCACGCGAAGCTCAAGAGGCTCCGCAGTGACCGTGACGAGTTGCAGGCGTGGCTGGGACAGCGCAACGGACTCGACCTGGTGAGCGAGTTCGGGGTGCGCGCGGATCCGCAGGAGTGGGCCCACGTGCTGGTCCGGCTGACTCCGCGGCAGTATTCGATCTCGTCGAGCCCGCTGGTGAGTCCTCACGAGGTGCAGCTGACGGTGTCGGTGGTGCGCTACGTGGGTGCCGACGGCGGCCCGCGCGCCGGGGTGGCGTCCAGCCATCTGGCCGAGCTGCCCGACTGCGCCCCGGTGCCGATTTTCCTGCAACGGTCCCCGCATTTCCGTCCCCCGCAGGACCCGCAGACCCCGATGATCATGGTCGGACCGGGCACCGGCATCGCCCCATTCCGTGCGTTCCTGCAAGAGCGGCGCGCGCTCGGCCACCCCGGGCGCAACTGGCTGTTCTTCGGCGACCGGCACCGCGCCCAGAACTTCTACTACCGCGACGACCTGAGCGACATGGTCGACGACGGGCACCTGAATCGCCTGGACCTGGCATTCTCGCGTGATCAGGCCGAGCGGGTGTACGTCCAGCACAAGATGCTCGACTACGGCGCCGATGTGTGGGACTGGCTGCAGGACGGGGCACATTTCTACGTCTGCGGCGACGCCACCCGGATGGCCAAGGACGTCGACCGCGCGCTGACCGCGATCATCCGGCAGCACGGCGGCATGAGCGAGGATGCGGCCCGCGACTACAAGCGGCGCCTGGTGGCCGACAAGCGCTACGTGCGCGACGTGTACTGACTCCGCCGGCCGTTCGGTAACGGACTCGACCCCGCAGCCGTGGGTCTGGAAGCGATGATCGGCCCCAGTGTTCGGGCTGTGGGTCGACCGCTGTCGGAATCGATCGACCTCTGCGGTCCAGCTGCGCTGATGCGCTGTGCTGACTGTGTGTCCGAGGGGGGACTTGTCCGTCTACGACACGGGTCGTGGTCTGGAGATTGGGGCGCTGACCGCTTCGGTCAAGCACCGGTCCACGTTTTTCGCTCAATCGCGACGCTGAGGAGCTCGCCCATCGGGCGGCCAGCCGTCGGTACCGGACTCAAGCGGAATATTCAGAGATCGAAGCAGGATCGAAAAGAGCCGCCAATTGGCGATTGCTCCGACAAGTTCGACCAAAACGGCGTGATCGCTATTGAATGCCTTCTGGCACCCAGCCCAGTTTTCCTCGGAGATGACCCCGTCGCGCACCACATCATCGGTCGCTGCGAGGACCGCACGCTCGACTGGCCCGAGGCTTTCGGAATTCTGCCAGTCGCGCACCGCGAGGAGATCATGCTCAGGCACGCCGAGCAGTGTGGCGATTCGCCAATGTTGAGTCCATTCGTATTCGGAGCCAGTAATCCAGCCGATGCGCATGATGACCAGCTCGCGTAGCCGCGCGTCAAGGGAACCGCGGAAGAGTAACGCGTCTAGCAGCCCATACAGCGCAACCGCCACACGCGGCTGATGAAGTGCCACGCGGAATACCGACAGGTCTGCCAACTCTTCGGGCAACCCACATTCGGCAGCTCGCAGCTGGGCCTGCTCACGGTCGAGCATCGGTACGCGTTCCGCCATGGTCACGGGTGGCCCTCTCTGTTGAACCTCTGCACGCCGTTAGGGCGTGGGCAAAAAGACGTTGTGCAGCGCCCCACTTGATCGGGCACTTTCATCTGCAAGCGAAGTGAGCAGCTGCGCGAGCCCAGCGAATCCGGTTGATTTTCTGGTGATCCGGTCGAACGGCCAGCGGCCCATGGCGAGAATCTCGAGGGCTGCCCGGTAGGCGGGATACTCCACGCCGAGTGCGCCTACGACGTGTAATTCTTTATAGACCAACAAGTCTGGTTCAAACCGGGGCGCGCCGCCTCCTCCGCGGGTGCCGGCCACGACAACTGTGCCGCCGGGCCTGGCAAGGCCGACGGCATCGGCGAACGCGGAGGGTGCTTTAGCGGTGACGTCGACGACCACGTCGGCAAGCCGTCCGCCTGTCTCACGCTGGAGCGCGGTCGCTGCATCGTCCTGCGATACATCGATGGGCAGGTCGACACCGAATGATCTGGCTATGGCCAGTCGTTGTGCGTCGCGTGGGCCTACGCCGGTCATCGCGACGAACGCGGCTCCCGCCTCTTTGGCCGCCACCGCCGCACAGATTCCGCGGATGCCGGGCCCCAGGATCGTTACGACGTCCCCGGCCTTGGTGTCGGGAAGAGTCGCCCCCCATTGGATACCGGCCCCGAGAGGGTTGAACAACGTGGCGAGAACGGGGTCCATGTCTTCGGCAATCGGGAGCAGCATCGCGTCCCAGGGAAGCTCCACATGGGTGGCGTATCCGCCCCATAAGCCCGCGCCGATCTCCACGTCGACGAACCCGAACATGGTGGCGATGCCGTTCACCGCGCACCGCCGGTATTCGCCGCGGCGGCACTCGGGGCAGTCTCGGCAGGACCGGAACACCTCAACGGCCACGCGCTGGCCGGCTTGTACACCCCAGCGTTGGCCGGCCGCAGCGCCGACATGTTCGACGATGCCGACGATTTCGTGCCCTGGAACGAATGAGAAGCCGGCAGGCAGGTGTCCGGTGAATTGTTCGTGATCTGTTCCGCACAGACCGCATGCTTCAACTCGCAGGATCGCACCCCGGTCGCCGACGTCGGGGATGGTCATCTGGCGCCGCTGCAGACTCCGCGGTCCGGTCAGCACCATCGCCTCGGCGATCATGGAAGCTCGAATCCGGTGAACGACCCTGTGTTTCGGAGGCACACCGTTTTACCTACATACATTTCCCCGCCCATCGCCTCGGCAATCTGCGGATCGTCGCTGCGTGCGACGACTCTTCGCCCGTCGGACAGGTGCGCGATGATCGGAGTCCATCGAGGTTGCCCGTCTCGGTCGTAGACGACGGTGTATCCGTCCACTGTCGCGCAACCGGTCGCCTCGTCGACGCCTGCGACACCCAACCTCGATGAATCGATCTGAGCTTGCTCGACCGCCGTGTCGAGCAGTCGCCACCCGGTTGGTGGCGGGGTGGCCGACCACAGACCGACCGAATGCTTCGTCGAATACCACCCGAGGCCGGTGACGAGTCCGACATCGGTTGGGTCGCGTCTACACCGTCGGACCATCTCAACGATCGAGTGGCTGACGTAATTGTTTCCGGGACCGCCGTGATACGGCAGGCCTCCGGTTACTGTGAGGCCTCTGTCGTCGAGGGTGTCCAAGTCGAGAGCCTCGGCAGCCATCTCAATTGCCGACGGGAAGCAGGAGTAGAGGTCGAACCACCGGATGTCGTCGATGGTCAACCGGCCCGCATTGAGAGCCTTCCGTGCTGCTACCTCGATACCCGATGAGCGGCTGAGGTCCGGCCGTTCCACGGGGAAGTACACGTCGTTGCAAGTCGCTGCTGACCAGGGAAAGACCCAACGATCGCGCGCGACGCCCAATTCGTCCGCCACCTCGGCCGCCATGAGAATGAAGGCGGCAGCCATGTCGACGGACATGATGCTGTTGAGTAGCTTGGGATAGGGCAAGCAGACCATGCGGTTTTCCGCGGTGACTTCGCTGAGTTCGGTGGCACTTCGTGCGCGTGGGAACCAGGCCTGTTCCGGATGGCGTGCCGCCTCGGCTGTGAACGGTGCCATCAGCGTGCCCAGCCACTCCCGTTGAGCATCGAAGTCGCGGCCGTGGCGCGCGGCGATCGCGGACTCGAAGATGGGATACACCTCGTGCGGCCAACTCAGACCCACCGACAATTCGGCTTGACTCAGCCCGGGGCGGGCGTCGCCCAGGGATTCGTCGCCGGAGCGGGGTGAGGGCGGCGAGTCGAGAAGTGCCCTGCCCTGAAGCTTGCGTGCGGAATGCCCGCTCTCCGCCCCGACGACCAGGACGACATCTGCACGGCCTTCGCGTATTTCGCCACCCAACACTTCGACGAGATACTGCGGGGTGTTTCCGCCGACGGGACAGCTGATGCGGCGGGCGGGACTGATGTGCATCGCTTCGGCGATCCTGCTGGCGGGATTGTCGCGCGGTATGACCAGGATGCCGGGAGTCGCGACGGTGTCGATGCGCCGCTCGACCGGGCGACCTGCGTCTTTGACCGCGCGGCGTGCGGCTTCTACCGCCAAGTCGATCGGGTCCACGAAGTCGTTCCCGCGATGGGTAACTTCGCCCACGCCGACGACAACCGGGGTACGCGCCTCTACCAACATCGGCATCGGCATCGGCATCCGCTCAGGGCCACGGGGCTGACTTGAGACATAACTGCGATGGTGTCATGTGCGTGGGCAAGTCACAATGGTGTGCGCTCGCGGCATACTGGCTGTGTGTCGACGAGGTTGTTGAGATGGGGCGCCGCCGCGCCGACAGATCGTGGGTCCGCTCGCGACCGGTTGCTCGATGCTGCCGAGCGGTGCCTCGAGAGTTGCGGTGTGGTGGGCACGACCATGGAGGACATCGGCAGAACAGCGGGTGTGTCCAGGGCAACGGTGTATCGCTACTTCCCCAGTCGGGAGGCGGTGATGTCGGGTGTCATCATTCGCGCCGCCGAGCGCTATCTCGACCGCATCAGCCCGCGGATCGCGGCGCACGCCGACCTGGGCTCCGCGCTCGTCGATTTCGTGGAATACACGGTTGAGGCCGCGCGCCGCGAAGAGATCATCGGATTGTTCTTCGGCAGCGACGAGGAACTCGCCGGCGTGGGTCTCGCGGCGGGGACCTCGACGTCCCTCTTCGAAATCGTCACCGAATTTCTGCGTCCCATCTTCACCAGACACTGGAGTTGCGTGGAACCGGGCGTCTCCGTCGACGACGCCGCCGAGTGGGTTGTCCGCACGATATTGAGCCTGTTGACTGTTCGAGGGCCGCGGGAGCGCAGTCGTGACGGACTCCGGGCGTTTCTGTCGAGGTTTCTCCTTCCTGCGATCCTGGCGGATGACCACGCTCGACCGATGTGACATGGATGGCGTAATGTCTCGACGGCAGATGAGGTAGGAGGGCCTGTGCAATTCACCACGTTCAACGAACAGGTCGCTGAGCAACTAAAGAGCGCAGCAGAAACCACGGGCGGGTTGGCCGGTTACCTCGGCTTCCGTCACACCGAATTCACTGCGGGACGGCTCGTCGCGGAGATGGACGCACGCGACGACCTGAAGACGCCTTTCGGCAACCTGCATGGGGGCTGCTTATCGGCCATGGTCGACCACTGCCTCGGAGTGGTGTTTTATCCCGTGATTCCAATGGGATCTTGGGTCGCGACAACGGAGTTCAAACTGAATCTGCTTCGTCCGGTCTCCAGCGGCACCTGTGTAGCCACAGCCGAGATCATCTCGCTGGGCAGAACCAGCGGTGTGGCGCGTATCGACATCTGCAACGACGGCAGAGCGGTGTGTGCGGCCCAGGGCACCGTCACCGTCGTCGCACCGAAGACGAGCTCCTGATGTCGGCAAAGAGAACAGGCGATTCGTCGGCTCCTGTGGTCGAGCGCATGCCCACGGCGGACGGGCTGACGCTGGCGGTCGACCTCTACCGCTGTGACGCGCCGCGGGCGGTCGTGTTGCTCCTTCACGGCGGAGGTCAAAGCCGACACGCCTGGGACGTCACCGCCCAACGCCTGCACCAGCGGGGCTACACGGTGGCCGCGTACGACGCGAGGGGGCACGGGGACAGCGACTGGGACCCTGACGGACGCTATGACGGGGACCGGCTGGGGTCCGACCTATTGGCCGTGCACTCATACGCCGATTCCGGCCGCCCCGTCGCCGCGATCGGCGCCTCTTTGGGCGGCTTGACCATTCTCGGAACACACTTGCTCGCCTCGCCGGACCTATGGCAGGCCGTCGTGCTGGTTGACGTCACTCCGCGAATGGAGATGGAAGGCGCCCGACGAGTCGTAGCGTTCATGTCGGCACACCCCGAGGGTTTCGACAGCCTAGAGTCGGCCGCTGACGTGATCGCCGCCTACAACCCGCACCGCCCTCGCCCCGAAAACCTCGACGGCCTCCGAAAGGTCCTCCAACGTCGTGAAGACGGTCGCTGGGCCTGGCGATGGGATCCAGCCTTCGTGACGTCGAATTTCCAGTTCCTGCAGGGTGATCCAGACGAAGGCGCTAAAGACTTCGACATGATGAGCGCATTCCTTCTTGATGGTGCGCGGCAGGTGTCCGCGCCAACGCTGCTGGTCCGGGGCCTACTATCTGACATGGTCTCCGAAGAGACAGTAAAGCATTTCCTCACCGTCGTTCCGCACGCGCAAACCGTTGACGTGTCGGGCGCGGGACACATGATTGCCGGCGACAACAACGACGCATTCTCGACGGCGGTCGTCGAATTCCTCGACAGGACCATATGAACCCTGCTGTCGGTTGATTGCCCTTGTAGGGCTGGCGCCTATGCTGCTCCTATGCCAACTGAACCAGTGCGGATGTCTTTCCGCCGGCATGTGCGCGAACAGGTTTTGAGGGCGACACGAGAACTCACCATCGAGAAGGGCTGGGATCAGGTCCGGATGAGCGAGGTTGCCGAATCGGTCGGCGTCTCCCGCCCGACGTTGTACAAAGAGTTCGGCGACAAACAGGGGCTCGGTGACGCGCTTGTGGTGTCAGAGGGCCAGCGCTTTCTGGAAGGCATTCGTGCCGTCCTTGCCGAACACGTGGGCGACGTGCAGGGCGGCATCACCGCAGCGGTGCAATTCACCCTCTGTGAAGCAGAAGACAGCCCGCTCCTCAAGGCAGTTCTGACGTCCAACCCTTCGGGGAATGATCGCGGTGGCTCCTCGTCTACGGGGGTCCTTCCTCTTCTGCCGACCTCGGCTTCCCTGCTTCAGCTCTGCTCCGCGGCTCTGATCACGTGGTTTAACGACCACTTCGCCGATCTCGATCCCGAAGACGTCGAGGAGGTCGCAGATGTTCTGGTGCGACTGACAGTGAGTCATGTTGTACTCCCAGCCGCGGACCTCACCACCACTGGTGAGCGGATCTCCCGGGTAGCACTCAGGTATCTGGGAGTTGTCCACAGTTTGTGACCAGCAAGCTTTCGCGACCTATGCATCTGAGCCGACGGCGGAATCTGCGGAGTTTCGAGCGCAGGGTTTTGCCGTCGCAGGATGTCAGATCGAGCCCGCGAGGAGCTCTGAGCGGTCAACCCGAAGTTGCTGGCTGATGGCCCGCTTGCTGGACATGAAATCGCGAGGACGGTTGACGCAGTCGGCGGCGATGAGTTGACTGTCGTGGAAGTAGAAGCAGCTGAAGTCACGGTCACGCGACGGGTCACCACTGAGCAACACTTCGTCGTACCCGGCGTTGAGGCCGGCGATCTGGAGCTTGAGGTCGTACTGGTCGGACCAGAACCACGGAAGCGCAGCGATTGAGCGGTGTTTTCCGCAGATTGTCGCCGCAGCGATCTTGGCCTGCTCGCCGGCGCTCGATACGGATTCCAAACGAATACGCGAGCCGTATCGAGCCATGGTGTGGCTGGTGCAGTCGCCGGCGGCCACGATGTCGGGGTCGTCGGTGCGGGCCTGGTCGTCAATCACGATGCCGTTGTCGACGGATAATCCTGCGGCCGAGGCGAGCTCGGTATTCGGCACCACACCGACGCCGACGATCACCAAGTCGGCGGGGATCAATTCGCCGTCAGCCAGCACCACCTCCTGCACCCCACCGTTACCCGAGAAGGCTTCGACGAGAGCGTGTGTTCGGATCTCCACTCCCTCGCCGCGGTGGATTCGCGTGTAAAACGCGGAAACCTCCGGCGCGGTGACCCTTTCGAGGACACGCTCGGTTGCTTCGAGGACAGTGACGTTCAAGCCGAGCGAACACAGCGAGGCCGCCGTTTCCAACCCGATGTAACCGCCGCCCACGATCACAACCCTCCGACCCGGTGTAGCGGCGGCACGGATCAACTCGACGTCTGCAGCGGTACGCAGGTAGTGAATTCCAGGCAGATCCACCCCTGGTGTGGTGAGTCGTCTGGGCCTTGCGCCGGTGCACAACGCGAGCTTGGTGTAGGCCAGCGTGTCGCCGGTGCTCAGAGACACACGCTTGGCACACCGGTGGATCGCCTCCACGGTCGCATTCAAGAGTCGAATGTGCTGCTTTTCGTAGAAATCAGCGCCGCGAATCAGGAGGTCGTCGAGGCCGTTCTTGCCGGCCAGGTATCCCTTCGACAACGGAGGCCGGTGGTAGGGCAGTCCCCCCTCGTCGCCGATGAGCACGACCTCCCCAGACCACCCCTCCCTTCGAAGATTAGCTGCCAACTGCGCGCCGGCGTGGCTCGCGCCGACGATCACCGCTCGTTCGGGAGTCACGCACTTGGCCTGGGAGTGAGGCGAACCATCAGCTTGCTGATACCCCTGACGAAATTCGATTGCACATACTCGGGTTCGCCGACCACCTCGATGTTCTCAAAGCGAGGGAGCAATTCCTCCCACAGGATTCGAAGCTGCAACTCAGCAAGTCGGTTTCCCATGCACCTGTGCACGCCGAACCCGAACGAGATGTGATTGCGGGCGTTGCTCCTATCGATGATCAACTCATCGGCCCGCTCGAAGACACGCTCATCGCGGTTACCAGAGGCGTACCACATCACGACCTTGTCGCCCTTGCGGATGAATTGCCCGTTCAACATGATGTCTTTTTTCGCGACTCGGCGCATGTACGCCAACGGGGTCTGCCAGCGAATGATCTCGGATACCATGTTGGGAATCAGGTCAGGGTTCGCCTTCAACTTCTCGAACTGATCGGGGAACTGGTTCAAGGCGAGAACCCCTCCGCTCATCGAGTTGCGAGTCGTGTCGTTTCCCCCGACGATCAGCAGTACCAAATTGCCGAGGAATTCCATCGGGCGGTCGATGAGATCCTTAGTGTCCTCGTTGGCCTGCAGCATCGTGATCAGATCGAAGCCCGGTCGCTCCCCGTTGGCGGTACGGGCCGCCCTGTCATGCCAGAGAGCGCTGAGCCCCTTCGCCATGTCGACCATGCCACGAAACACTCTGTCGTTGTCGGAAGGACCACCATTGGCTTGCTCCATGGAGGTGGCGAGGTCCGACCATTCCACGAGCTTGTGCCGCTGCTCGTACGGGAAGTCCAGCAGGGTCGCGAGCATGCGCGCTGTCAGTTCGACGGAGACGTGGTGCACCCAATTGAACGGCTGATCCACCGGTAGATCGTCCAGCACTTCCTGGACACGCGAGCGGATCAGCCCCTCCATCTCGCGCAGGTTCTTCGGCGCGACAACCCCTTGGACGGAAGCGCGCTGCAAGTCGTGTTGTGGCGGATCCATCGCGATGAACATGGCGATGTCCATAAAGCGAGGCGGTCTCCCGATGATGATGAACGGCTCTGCGGAGAAAGCCTCGTGGTTCTTGTCGACGGCGATGATGTCCGCGTGGCGGGTCACCGACCAGAACGGGCCGAACGGACTGTGAGCCTGGTAGTGCACCGGCGCCTCGTTGCGCACGCGTTCGAAGTAGGACTTCCAGCGGCCTTGGCGGTAGAGGAACGGGTTGCTGAGATCGATGTCGGCGATATCGATGTCCTCGACCGGAGGAATGGGCGTCTCGGTGAAGATCTTCTTACCATTGGTTCCGGTTACCCACCGGCGTGTCTTGTCGTAGAGGTGTGCGCCGCGGATTTGCAGCTCCAGAGGCACGGCAGACTGGGCTTTGGCGGCCACTGCCGCGGGAATACTCATTATTGTTTCCTCCAAATCCATGGCGTTGTTTCAGAGCTGGAACTCAGGTAGCTCGACCGTCAAGCCATCCCATGCCTCGGAGGCGGCCATCTGGCAGGACAGCCTCGACGTCCGCTGACGCTCGGGGTTCATCGCGAGCATCTCCTCTTCGTTGGCGCCGCAGAGTCCCACCGTGTCCGACCACTCGGGAGCGACGATCACGTGGCACGTTCCGCATGCGGCTTCCCCTCCACAATCGCCGTCGATGCCGGGCACCGCGTTGTTGACCGCAATCTGCATCAAGGACTGCCCTTCGGCCAAGGGGGCTTCGTACTTCTCGCCGTCATGAGAGACGAAGGTGACGACTGCCATGATTAACTCTCCTCAATCTGGAACTTCTCTTTTTAGTGTTGTCGCGCGTGACCAGCGTCGCTAGGCTCGCAGGAGTCAAAGAGTTGTGTTTTTAGCTCACGCGCAGGGAGGCACGTGAAACTCGACGACTCGGGTATGCCAGCGCTGGCTTTCCTGCAGATGCTGGACAGTGAGGCGCTGGGGCATGACGCCAGCATTGCGCTGCGCAGCATCATGGTTCGCGAGCACGTCACCGAGTCGATGTTGGTGGGCCGCGACGCGCAGGTCCCCTTACGGTGGTTCAGGGAGATATATTCCGATTTCGATTGTGATCAGGGAACCCGTCTGGGTTTCGCGTTCGCTGAACACGCCAAACTGACGTCCTTTGGGGCACTCAGTGTTCCCTTGGTCAGCGCGGGCTCGGTAGCCGAGGTTGTCGAGTTGCTTGCTTATCTGCCGGTGATCACCACAGCCCTCAGCCCGTCGTTCCATTCGACGGAACGCGGCCTCACGATCGGGCTCACCGGTCGCACCGGTGATGCGGGCCTGAACTGCCTGGCCGTCACCTACGGTGGGCTGGCGCTGTTGCGTCTGCTCGACATGCTCGCGGGTGCCGTACCGAATATTGAACTGCATCTGAGTCATTCAGCGCCGGAGTCGTGGGTTCTTCATGACGAAGTGTTGGCGGGTCGGATCTTCTTCGACGCCCCCAGCTCGTTCGTCCACGTTCCCGCGGCTACGCTGGAGGAGGTCTGTCGATTCTCCGATCCTGTGGCGTACCGGATTGGCGTCACCGATTTGCAGCGAACTCTCGATCAACGACGTGACACGTCGGTCTCCGAAAAAGTAAGGGACCTGCTCGAGAAAGATCCCGGAAAAACGAACATCAGCCGGACGGCGGGCGAGCTCTCGATATCCCCGAGCACGTTGAAGCGGCGCCTCAGCGAAGAGGGGACCACCTTTCGAGAATTACGTCAGTCGTTCTTGCAGGAGCGAGCAATTCTGCGACTTCTCGACAGATCGGTGTCTGTAAGCGAGATCGCGGCAGAACTCGGGTACGCGGACCTCACGAACTTCACACATGCCTTCAAACGGTGGACCGGTCGGTCACCGCGCCACTTCAGAAAAACGCGCGACTGAGCGCGCAAAGTTCCGCCCGGGCGCGTGCCGGGCGTCCACCGGAACCAGCGGGCTTCGCGATCGGCCTCATCTGTCACCTGGACATCGTCGAGAAACGACACGATCGGCGCGGGTTTCGGTCATCGCAGCACCCTCTTGGGAAGAGGCGCAACGACATCCAGAGAATCCATACCGCGCTGGCGGCGGGTGCGGGCCGGGGGTGACGCGGACCCCCTAGTCACGCTATGCTAACCGTCGTTCACGTCGGGACCGGCGTTGAACGCGTGGTCGGAAGGAGTCCGGATGCCACATGACCAGCCGGCCATCATCGGTGCCGCCGAACTCGCTCCAGGAAGAAACGTTCCGTACACCTCCACTGAATTGCATGTGCGCGCCGCGGTCGCGGCTCTCGCCGACGCAGGGGTGGTCCCAGACGAGGTCGACGGTCTCGTGTGCGCCGGGCCGATGACGAACGAGGGTTCGATCTTCCTGTCCGAGGACCTCATGGACTATCTCGGGCTGCACAACCTGAAACTTCAGATGACCTGTCAGCTTGGCGGCGGGACCCATCTGGCCATGACGCGCATGGCGAGTAACGTCATCGCCCGGGGCGAGGCCGAGACGGTGCTGGTCGTGTCGGCGGGCAAGTTTCCACCGATCCGCGATGGCGGGCGCGAACTGATGGCGCTGGTGTGTGACCACGCGTTCGAGATGCCCTACGGACCGTCCGTGCCGGCGCTGTACGGTTTGATCGCGCAGGCCTGGATGCACGAGACGGGACAGGGCAAGGCGGACATCGCCGAGGTCACCGCGTCGCAGGACCGGTGGGCCGCGCTGAATCCCGCGGCGATCGCGCACCGCTCACAACGCCTGACTGTGGAGGACGTGCTGGCGTCCCGCCCGATCGCCGGGCCGTTCCACTTCTACCACTGCTCGATTCCCTGCGAGGGCGGTGGCGCGCTCGTGCTGGGCTCGGCCCGCCGGGCTCGCGCGGGCAAACACCGGCCGGTACACCTGCTCGGGTTTGGAGAGGGTCACACCCACGGTTTTCTGACCTCGCTGGCCCGCCCGGGTCGTACCGGGGCCGCCCGTTCGGGTCCGATGGCCTTCGAGCGCTCCGGACGGGCGCCGGCCGACATCGACATCGCCTTGCTCTACGACGCCTTCGCCTCAAACCCGGCGATGATCCTGGAGGAGGCGGGCTTCGTGAAGCCCGGCGGGGCAGGCGATTTCTACCGTGACGGCCGCGCCGATCCGGGGGGCGACCTTCCGGTGAACACCGACGGCGGCCTGATCCGGTTCGGGCACACCGGGACCTCCTCTGGCATTTCGCAGATCCTCGAGGGTTATTGGCAGTTGTCCGGTCGCGCCGAGGGCCGTCAGGTCTTCGGGGCGGACACCGCGTTCGTGCACAGCTACGGCTCGATGCTGTGCAGTCACGTCAGCATGGTGATGGAGGGAGCGTCATGACCGCAGCTTCGAGTTCCCTCGACGGTCTGCACGATCCTGAGGCGCTGCCGCCGCTGACCGATGTCAACCGTCCCTACTTCGCAGCAGCGGCCCGCGGCGTACTCGTCTTCCAGCGGTGCGCGAACGGCCACCCGTTCCTCTACCCGCGGCTGGTGTGTCCCGTCTGCCATGACGGTGAGTTGGCCTGGGAGACCGCGGCGGGTACTGGTGAGATCGTCAGTTTCGCGCCGGTGTACCGCCCCCCGTGGGACTCGTTCCCGCGCAGCGAGCCGTACGTCGTCGTGCTCGTTCGTCTGGACGAGGGGCCGCAGTTGTTGGCCAGTCTCGAGGGCGTGGCCCCCGATGAAGTTGCGATCGGCGCAAGAGTGCGCGCAGTGTTCGAGCGGGTGAACGAGGACCTTGGGCTGGTCCGATTCAGGCCGGCGGCGTCGTGAGCACGTACGGGGTCTCGGTGCTCGGCGCGGACTTGGCCACCCTTGTCGAGACCGCCGAGGCTACCGACCTCGCCGGCTTCGACGCCGCCTGGGCCTCGGAGTTCTACTCGCGCTCCGGCTCGATCTCGATGGCCGCGATGGCCGCGCGCACAAAGCGCTGCCGCATCGGGTCGTCGATCCTGTATGGCGTCGGGCGCAGCCCGCTCGTGCTCGCCACCGAGGCGCGTGACCTCGACGAGCTTTCAGGCGGGCGCGTCGTGCTCGGGCTCGGCAACGGCACACGCCGCATGATGAGCGACTGGCACGGCGTGGAGGACACCTCCGCTCCCGCTCTGCGCATGGAGGAGCTGGTCCCGCTCGTGCGTCGGATCTGGAACCTGCACGAGGGCCCCGTGCGCCATGAGGGGCGCTTCTACCGGATGAATCTCGTCCCAACCGGCGACGTCGCGCCGCCGAAGCGAGCGATCCCGATCATCACCGCGGGCGTGCGTCCGCGGATGTGCGAGGTGGCAGGGCGCGTGGCCGACGGGTTGGCTGGTCATCCGCTGTTCACCACGGCTTACGTCGAGGAGGTCGCCCGCCCAGCCGTCGTGCGCGGTGCGGAGCGGGCCGGACGCGATCCCGCCGACATTGAGATCGTCTCGATGGTCATCTGCGCGGTGCACGACGACCCACAGATCGCACGTCGTGAGGCCGCGCAGCAGATCGCGTTCTACTCCTCGGTGAAGACCTACGAGCACGTGCTCGACGTCAGCGGTTTCGCCAGGCAGGGAGCGGCCATCCGCGACGCGTTCGCGCGGCGTGACCTGCCGGCCATGTTCGCCGCGGTCACCGACGACATGATCGACGCTATGGCGGTGGCCGGCACCGCCGCCGAGGTCCGAGAAGGGCTGCGCCGCTACGAGGGCGTGCTGGACCACATCGTTCTCTACTCACCCTCGATTGGCCTCGCGCCCGAGCGCATCGCCGAGAACCTCGGCAACCTCATCCGCGATTGTGCGCCGGCCTTCGCCGGCGGGAAAAGTGACCAGAGTGGCTGACGCATCGCTCATCGGGACGCAACTCGGGAGGACCACGTTTCCCGTCGACCGGTCCAAAGTGCGCGAGTTCGCACTTTCGCTCGGCGACCGCGACCCGATCTACCAGGACGTCGCGGCCGCCCGCGCCGCCGGCTTCGGCGCGATCCCCGCTCCTCCGACCTTCGTCGTCTCCTCGGCTCACTGGCGCGCCGACGACGACATGTTCGGCGCCCTCGGGCTCGACCTGCGACGCGTACTGCACGGTGAGTGCGGCTGGGAGTATTTCGCGCCGGTGTTCGTCGGCGACGAGCTCACCGAGACGCGTCGGGTGTCGAACGTGACCAGCCGCGAGGGCAAGCGCGGCGGCACCATGACAATCGTGACGATCGAGACCGACTTCACCAACCAGCGCGACGAACTCGTCGTGCGCCAGACCGACGTCTTGATCGAAACCGGAGGCTCCACCCAATGACGACATCCCCGGCGCCGGTGGCGTTGGCCGCCGGCGACGAGATGCCGAGCTCACAGTTCGGCCCGCTGACGCGCTCGCACATCGTCCGCTACGCCGGGTCCGGCGGCGACTTCAACCCGATCCACCATGACGAGGAGTTCGCCCGCGCGGCCGGCATGCCCGGTGTGTTCGGTATGGGACTGCTGCACGGCGGTGTGCTCGCCCAGCGGCTGACCGCCTGGGTGGGGCTGGCCAACATCCGCTCGTTCCGCATCCGGTTCACCGGTCAGGTATGGCCCGGTGACCTGCTCAGCTTCGGCGGCAGGGTCACCGGCGTGCGCGAGGCCGGAGGGCAGCAGGTGGCAGACCTCGAATTCGTGGTCACGCGCCAGACCGGCGAACCCGCGATAAAGGGGAGCGCCGTCGTGCAGGTGGCCCGGTGAGCGCGCCAACGAGCGACGTCACCGGCCTCGGGATGACATTCGGGACCTTCGACGAGGGCCGGGCGTGGGTCGGCCATCGCACGGAACCGCGGCGTGCGTGGTTCCCGATCGACCGCTCGATGGTGTTGTACTACTGTTCGCTCGTCGAGGATGCCAATCCCAGCTACTGGGAGGGTGAGGACTGCCCGCCCGGGCTGTTGATGACCCTTGGCTTCGCGCCGCAGTGGGCGCCGGAGCACCTCACACGCACGGACATGCTGCTGGCCCTCAGCGTGCCGCTGCCGGGCCACCACATCATCAACGCCTCAACGACGACGGAGTTCGAACGCCGGCCCCGGGTAGGCGATCACGTGTCGATCGTGGAGGAGATCGCCTCGATCTCCGAGCCGAAGACGACGCGGGTGGGCACCGGCGTGTTCATCACCACGGTGAGTACGTTCTCCGACCAGCACGGTGAGGTCATCGGCCGCAACACCAACGTGCTCTTCCGATACGACACCGCCGATAGTGAAGGCGCATCATGAACGGATCCACCGAGCACAGCATGGTCCGCTTCCCCGTGCGGTTCGAGGACATCGCCGTCGGCGACACCCTGACGCCCCTCTCGATCGAGATCAGCTACAAGCGCATCTGCATGAACGCGGCTTCGACATGGGACTGGTTCCCCGGTCACCACGACCCCGACTACGCGCGCAGCCAGGGCCAGCGCACAATCTACCTGTCAACCCTCTTCTTCCATGGCTTCATCGACCGCGGCCTCAACGAATGGGCCGGACCCGACGCGCTCATCCGACGCCGCAAAATCTCAATGATCCGGTCGATCTACCCGGGCCAGACCGCAACCCTGAGCGGCAAGGTCGTGGCCAAACGCGACGATGGCGGACGGCGCCTCGTCGACCTCGAGTTGCTCGTCTCGAGCGAAGATGGTCCGTGCGTGCCGAGCGAAGCCACCGTTGAGCTGGCCGACCCGTTTGTCGAGGTGCCGGGGTGAACTGCCACTCACATGCGAGGCGACGGTGAGGGACGGAGGCTCGGTGGCCGAGCAACCGATTCGCTACGAGGTCGTCGACAGCGTGGCCTGGCTGACGATCAACCGGCCCGAGGCGCGCAACGCGCTGAACAACGCTGTGCGCACGGGGCTTTTCGACGCGGTACGCCGCTTCAATGACGACGACGCGGCGAAGGTGCTCGTCCTCACCGGCGTGGGCGATAAGGCGTTCTGCGCCGGCGGGGACTTGAAGGAGATGGCGCAGAACGCGCTCAAGGTGCCCCCGAAGGACTTCGCTCCGCAGTTCGGCCGCAACATCGATGTCGCGAAGCCGACGATCGCGGCCGTCAACGGTGTCGCGTTCGCCGGGGGCTTCCTGCTCGCGCAGCAGTGCGACCTGGTCGTGGCTGCCGAACACGCGACCTTCGCCGTCAGCGAGGTCAAAGTCGGCCGCGGGTCGCCGTGGGCGGCACCGCTATCGTGGCTGGTGCCCCCACGCGTTGCCATGCAGATCCTGCTGACCGGCGACCCGATCACCGCCGAGCGCGCCCACCAGGTCGGCTTAGTCAATGAGGTGGTGCCGGCCGATCAGTTGCGCGAGCGTACCCAGCAGTTGGCGCTCAGCATCGCCGCGAACGCACCGCTATCGGTGCTTGCGTCCAAGCGCACCGTGTACCTCTCGGCACAGCACCACCTCGCCGCCGCCTACGACCTGGCCGACGAGATATGGGAGCCGGTCTATCTGAGCGACGACGCGCAGGAAGGCCCGACGGCGTTCCGCGAGAAGCGCGCACCACAGTGGAAGGGATGCTGACGTGGCGGTGAGCATGCAGTCGGTAATCGCCGACATCGAAGCCGAAACGGCCGCGTTGCGCGAACTCATCGCACCGCTGCCCGAAGGTCCGCGCGGCTGGGACGCGCCGACTCCGGCCGTGGGCTGGGCGATCCGCGACCAGATCAGCCATCTGGCGTTCTTCGACGACGTGGCGGTGCGCTCGGCCACCGACCCCGACGGTTTCAGCAGCGACTACCTGCCGATGATGGCCGACGGAAGCATCTCACCCGACGTCATCGCTGAGCGCTACCGTCAAATGCCGGCTGCCGACCTGCTCGCGTGGTTCGACACGTCGCGTGCAGCCCTCGTTGCGGCGTTCGCGGACATTGCCCCGGCGACCCGCCTGCCGTGGTTCGGGCCGCCGATGAGCGCGGTCTCGTCGCTGACAGCGCGACTCATGGAGACCTGGGCGCACGGCCAGGACATCGTCGACGCGCTCGGCGCGACCCGCGAGGCCACGGCACGGCTGCGGCACGTGGCCCACATCGGGGTGGGTGCGCGCGCTTTCAGCTACCTGGCCAACGGTCTGGACCTCCCCGCGGACCCGGTACGCGTCGAGCTGACCGCTCCAGACGGCAGCGTCTGGACGTGGGGGCCAGCCGACGCCGCCAACCGCGTGAGCGGGCCGGCGCTGGACTTTTGCCTGTTGGTGACCCAACGCCGCCACCGCGACGACACCGCTTTGGTCGCCGACGGACCGCTGGCCGACCAGTGGCTCGCGATCGCCCAGGCCTTCGCGGGGCCCCCTGGCGGCGGGCGCGTGGCGGGCCAGTTCGCAGGGGGTCAGCAGTGAGCGTCCCGGTTCGCATCGGCAATTGCTCCGGCTTTTACGGCGACCGCATCGCCGCAGCCCGCGAGATGGTCGAGGGCGGACCGATCGACGTCCTGTGCGGTGACTATCTGGCCGAGCTGACCATGCTCATCCTGGCCAAGGCCCAGGCCAAAGACCCGTCCGGCGGGTACGCGCGGACTTTTCTCACCCAAATGGAACAGGTGCTGGGCACCTGTCTCGATCGTGGCATCAAGGTCGTCGCGAACGCGGGCGGGCTGAATCCCGCCGGCTTGGCCGCCGCGTTGCGCGAGCTGTCCGCACGTCTCGGCCTCACCGCGCGCGTCGCGCACGTCGAG
Organism: Mycolicibacterium poriferae; assembly: GCF_010728325.1. The sequence goes on along the minus strand of NZ_AP022570.1, from coordinate 3,948,631 downwards.
GGCGACGACCTACGTGGCGACCTCCACGCAATCACGCCGCCCGTCGGCGACATCAAACCGGTATCGGCCAACGCTTACCTCGGCGCCTGGGGCATCACCGAGGCGCTGCGTTCGGGCGCCGACGTCGTCGTGACCGGCCGGGTCACCGACGCATCCCTGGTCGTCGGTCCCGCCGCCTGGTGGCACGCCTGGGCACCCGCCGACTGGGATCGGCTCGCGGGCGCGGTCGTCGCCGGGCACGTGATCGAGTGCGGCCCTCAGGCGACGGGCGGCAACTACGCGTTCCTCGACGAGATCACCGACCGCCGCTACCCGGGGTTTCCGATCGCCGAGGTCGCCGAGGACGGCTCTTCGGTGATCACGAAGCATCCCGGCACCGGGGGACTGGTCTCAGTCGGCACGGTCACCGCCCAGCTGCTCTACGAGATCGCTGAACCTGCCTACGTCGGCCCCGACGTCGTCGCCCACTTCGACACCATCCGGCTGGCTCAACAGGGTGAGCACCGCGTCGCGATCAGCGGTACGAAAGGCAGTCCGCCGCCGGACACGTTGAAGGTGGCGTTGAATGAGGTGGGCGGCTTCCGTAACACAATGACCATGGTGCTCACCGGCCTCGACATCGAGGCCAAGGCGGCTTTCGCCGAACAGCAGCTCTTCGACGTTCTTGGCGGACGCGACGCCTTCGACGAAGTCGACGTGAGGCTGTTGCGTTTCGACGTCTCCGACGCACCGACGAACGAGCAAGCCTGCGCTCACCTGCGTGTGACGGTGAAGGACGCCGACCCGCGTAAGGTGGGCCGGGCGTTCTCCGGCGGGGTCATGGAGATCGCCCTGGCCGGTTTCGCCGGCTTCCACACCACCACGCCACCGTCGTCGGAGACCGCCTTCGGCGTCTACCGGCCGGCCTACGTAGCGCGCTCGGCCCTCACGCACGTACTCGTGGACGCCGACGGCACACGGCACGTGATCCCCGACCCGCCGACCGGTGCCTTCCCGCCGGCTGGGATCGCCCCGCCCGCGAAGCTGCCGGTGCCGACCGGGCCGACACGTCGCGCGCCGCTCGGGTCGGTACTCGGCGCGCGGTCCGGAGACAAGGGCGGCAACGCTAACCTCGGCCTGTGGGCACGCGATGACCCTGGGTACGCGTGGGCGCGCGACTACCTCAGCGTCGAGCGGCTGCGCACACTGCTCGGGCCGGAGACGGCGCACCTGCCCATCGAGCGCTTCGAACTGCCGAACCTGCGCGCCCTCAACGTGGTGGTGCACGGCTTGCTCGGTGATGGGGTGGCCTCCTCGACTCGGCTGGACGCGCAGGCCAAGGGGCTCGGGGAATACGTGCGGTCCCGCATGGTGGACATTCCCCAGTCGCTGCTCGACACACGCTGAACAATCCGGTAGGGCAACGACCGATACCCCCTAAAAGTTGGGATGCAACATGGGCAAGCTGGACGGCAAGATCGCGCTGGTCTCCGGGTCGGGGCGTGGCATCGGACGCGCCATCGCCGAGAAGCTTGCCGGCGACGGCGCCAAGGTGGTCGTGAACGACCTCGACGCCGGGCCGGCGAAGGAGACGGTTGCCGCGATCGAAGCTGCCGGTGGCACCGCGGTCGTGTGCGCCGGCAGCGTCACCGAGGACGGTTTTGCCGAACGTTTCGTGCAGACGGCCGTCGATGAGTACGGCGGAGTGGACATAATCGTCAACAATGCCGGCTACACATGGGACTCGGTGGTGCAGAAGATGAGCGACGAGCAGTGGGATGCGATTCTCGACGTGCATCTGAAGGCGCCGTTCCGCATTCTGCGGGCTGCACAGCCCGTGATCAGCTCAGCCGTGAAGAAGGAGCGCGAGGCCGGGAACGTCAGCTGCCGCAAGGTCGTCAACATCTCATCGATCGCGGGCACTGGGGGCAACGCCGGTCAGGCGAACTACTCCGCGGGAAAAGCCGGCGTCCTCGGGCTCACGAAGGCCATGTCGAAGGAGTGGGGCCGCTACAACGTCACGGTCAACGCGGTCGCGTTCGGGCTCATCCGCACCCGCCTCACCGAGACTCCTGCCGGATGTGACGGGACGATCGACATCGAGGGTCGCGAACTAGCGGTGGGCGTCAACCCCGAACTGCTCGCCACGATGGAGCGCGCCATCCCGCTGGGCAGGGCCGGAACGCCAGCAGACGGCGCGGGTGCCGTCTACCTGCTATGCATCCCCGAGTCGGACTACATCAGCGGACAGGTGGTGATCTGCGGTGGCGGCTTCAACACTTGAGCCTCATGTGCCCACAGTCTGGGTACACATTCGTATCGCCATGCTGGTGGGCACGCTGCCCGGCTACGGCATCCATGCATCGGCAGACGGGCATGTCGTTCTCGGGCAATCGAGCCGCATTTCTTCAGGCGCCGGCTCGAAACATTCGGCGCGAACGGCACGTGAGAGCATTCGAGCGGCGTTTGGCGACAAGACCGCCGCCGAGCTGGAATCGATTGCAGCACAAGCCGGCAAACCGCTGAAAGCAGCGAGGTAAATCATGTCTGAGCTCTTTCCCGACTACCGCGCCACGTGGGAGACGGGCCAACACCGCGAATTGCGGATGCACGCGGCTGAGTTCTTTCGCAAAGAGGCGACCCCGAACCAAGAGCGATGGGCTGCGCAGCACCAGGTAGATCGCGATTTCTGGAACAAATTGGGCGATGCCGGCCTGCTCGGCGTGGACCTGCCCGAGTGCTACGGCGGAATCAACGGCGACTTCGGGTTCTCTGCCGTCATCGCTGAAGAACTAGCGCTGGCTCACGACGCATCGTCGGGGTGGCTCGTGCACGCACCTATCGTCGCGCACTACATCAACACCTACGCAAACGACGAACAGAAGCAGCGCTGGATGCCTGGCATCATCAGCGGGACGAAGGTGCTGGCAATTGCAATGACCGAGCCCGGCACCGGCTCCGATCTGAAGGCCGTCAAGACGACGGCGGTTCGCGACGGCGAGGACTACGTGATCAACGGCTCGAAGACGTTCATCTCCAATGGAACTCTCTGCGACCTCTTGGTGATTGTCACCAAGACCGACCTGTCGCAGGGTGCAGCCGGGGTATCACTGATCGTGGCGGAGACCGATGAGGAGTTGGCGGGGTTCGAGCGGGGAAGAGTGCTCGAAAAAGTCGGCCAACACGGGCAGGACACTCGCGAGTTGTTCTTCTCCGACATGCGGGTGCCGGCGGCGAATCTGCTCGGCGAGCAGGAGGGCCAGGGCTTCTACCAACTGATGCAGCAGTTGGCCCGCGAACGGCTCATCATCGCCGCGCAGTGCGCCGGCATGGCCGAGGCGGCGGTGCTTGAGGCCATCGCTTACACCAAGGAACGCGAGGCGTTCGGCAAGCCGCTGATCGGGTTCCAGCACAACAGATTCCAGCTCGCCGAGCTTAAAGCCGAGGTGCTCTCGATCAAGACCACGGTCGATTACTGCATTCAGCAGTACATCGACGGCAATAACGACCCGGCGACGGCGTCGATGGCCAAGTTGATCGCGGCGGACAGGGGCGTCGCCGTTGTGGACCGCTGTGTGCAGTTCTTCGGCGGCTACGGCTACATGATGGAGTATCCGATCGCCCGCGCTTACGCCGCCGCCCGGGTGAACAAGATCTACGGCGGCACGAGCGAAATCATGAAGGAAATCATCAGCCGTTCGTTGTGAGTAGCGCGGAGAAGAACCGGACGCGACTACGCAGGCGTACATCTACACTACGCACGCGTACATCTAGGAAGCGATCTGCACACCGCGCGGCAAGGGCAAGCGGCAAGGGCAAGAGGACAGGTGCTCCGCACGGTGTCAACCCGATCACGTTGATCGTAGGGTTGATTGACGAACTGCGCGCGCGTTTCCCGGCAAGCGTCGGCGATTTTGTGGGTGGCCCCGGCGGTGTCGCAGCGCACCAACACCCGCCACCTTGCAGGAATCATCGGGATCGGGTCGGTAGCGCGCCGGCGAGGCAGCCGGTGCCCGAGCCAGGACGATGACGTGATCTGAGGCGGAGGCGGCTTCACCACCTGAGCGGCCTCAGTCGGCAGCCCCGCCACGCGAATCCGGTCGCGGCGCGCCGCTGAACAGTGCCGCAACGGCCGCGGCGGCCAGCATCGCCTCAATCGTCGCGTCGTCCAGCGACGCCGGCATGTACGCGGACGCGTTGAGCAATGACAGCACGGCGGCGACCAGGCCCTGTGCGCGCTCACGGTCCAGATCGCCCCGTGCTCGTACGAGTGCCTCGACCCAAAAGGACTCGTAGCTGTGCTGTCGGCGTCGCAGGGCACGGGTCGCCAGCGGCGACAGCGAGCGGTGCTCGCGGGCGTAGACGGCCAACAGGCCGCGTCGTCGCGCGCCGAAGGCCGCGTGCAGGTCGACAAGGGCGTGCAGGACCTCCGCCGGTGTGCCGGCCGTGGTGGCGCGGCGGGCGCCGGCCAGCAGCTCAGTCATGGCGGCGTCGCATAGCTCGCGCAGGATCGCGTCCTTGTTCTGAAAGTGCCGGTAGACGGCCGGCCCGCTCACCCCTGCTGCGGCACCGATGTCGTCGATGCCCACGGCGTGAAAGCCTTGCCGCGCGAACAGGTCGGCGGCGGCCTCGAGGAGCAGTTTGCGGCGCAAACCGGCCACTTTCAGGCCTCCTGTCGATCTGTGGTTACGTTGCTTGCCGTCCGATCCGCTGGGCTGGGATCCTACCGACGCTGGGGTTGCCTGCGTCGGCACCCGCCGCACCGAATAGAGGGAGGTGAACGAAACCGCTAGCCCCCGCCGATGCTCTCGATCCCTCTCAGTTCATGATTAAGGGGGCCTGCTCCGAACCCGCGATGTGCAGCGGCACGACTCAGCGCAAGACGACTCCGCCCTCGATGCCCGTGAACTGCGCGCGCAGCTCGGTCTTGAGCAGCTTGCCAGTGGCGTTGCGCGGCAGTTCGGTGACGAAGTGCACGTCACGCGGACACTTGAAGTGCGCCAGCCGCTCCCGGCACCACGCCACGATCTCGTCGGCGCTCGGTGCCTGTGTTGCCGGGTCGGCGACGACGACCGCGACGACGCGTTCGCCCCACTTTGCGTCCTTGCCGCCGATCACGGCGGCGTCGAGTACCGCCGGGTGGCGGAAAAGAACTTGCTCGACCTCGATCGGGTAGACGTTTTCGCCGCCGGAGATGATCATGTCCTTCTTGCGGTCGACGAGGGTGATGAAGCCCTCGGCGTCCATGCGCCCGAGGTCGCCCGTGTGGAACCAGCCCCCGCGCAACGCCTCGGCGCTCGCCTCGGCCTTCATCCAGTAGCCGGTGAACACATTCGGACCGCGCACGATCAGTTCGCCCACGGTGTCGGTCGCGACGTCGCGGTCGTCGTCGTCGACGATGCGGGCGTCGACATGCATCGCGACGCGGCCGATCGACCCGGCCCGCGTGCTGATGTTCTCGGCGTCGAGGACGGTCACCAGGGGAGCGGTCTCGGTCATGCCGAAGCCCTCGGTGAAGGGCACGCCTCGCTCGCGCATGAAGTCGATGACCGTGAGGGGGACGGGCGACCCGCCGCCCATGGCGAAACGCAACGCAGACAGGTTGAAGGAGTCAAAGTCGGACACCTGTGTGAGAGCGGTCCACATGGCCGGCACCATGAACTGAACCGTGACGTGGTGGTCGGCCATCGCCTGCAGCGTCGCTCGCGGCTCGAAAGACGGCATGATGACGCTGGTGCCGCCGACGTAGAGCAGCGGCAGGGTGTGTACTCCCAGCCCGCCGATGTGGAACATCGGCGCCACCGCGACTGTGACGTCCTCGCCCCGCAGGCCGATGTCGGTGCCGAGGACGTTGATCGCGTTCCATAGCAGGTTGTCGTGGGTGAGGATCGCGCCCTTGGGTCGGCCCGTCGTCCCCGACGTGTACATGATGAACGCGGGGTCGCGGCCGTCGACGTCACCGTTGAGCGGTTCGGGCGCGGCGCCCGAGACGACGTCTTCGTAGCCGAGCTCGCCCGGCGCCGGCACTCCACCGGCGCGCACGACATGGCGCACGCGGACTCCGGACTCGGTGACGGCGCTCCTGGCCTGGGCGGCGAACGGCTCGTGGAAGACCAGAACATCGGCGCCTGAGTCGGCCAGGATGTAGCCGATCTCGGGTCCGGCAAGGCGCACGTTGAGCGGAACTGCAAGTGCGCCGATTTTGGCGCAGCCCAGCAGCACCTCGATGAACTCGGTCGAATTGACCAGCAGCAGTGCGACCCGATCGCCCTTGCGCACGCCGACGGCGATGAGTGCGGCGGCGACCTGGTTGGTGCGCCGATCGAGGTCGGCGTAGGTGATGTGCGCGCCGTTGCTGATCAACGCGGTGCGCCCGCCGTTGAGGAAGGCGCGCCGGGTCACCCACTGACCGATGCCGAGTTGCATTCGATTCCCTTTCATTCCGCGGCGACTCAGTAGGACGCGGGCAGTTTCAGGCTGTGCTGCGCCACGAAGTTGAGGATCATTTCGCGGCTGATCGGCGCGGTGCGCATGAGCCGGGCCGGACCCCACAACGTGGCGAGGCCGTACTCGGTGGCCATGCCGTTGCCGCCGTGGGTCTGAATCGCCTGGTCGAGCGCCAGGATGCCCGCCTCGGCTGCGGCATATTTCGCCATGTTCGACGCCTCACCCGACCCCGGATCGCCGGCGTCGTGCAGGGAGGCGGCACGCTGAGTCATCAACCGGGCCAGCTCAACCTGGATCTTGGCGTGGGCGAGCGGGTGCGATACGCCCTGGTGCGAGCCGATCGGCGTTCCCCACACGTGGCGGTTGCGGGCGTAATCGGCGGCTTTATCCAGCGCGTAGCGACCGATGCCGTTGCCGAGCGCCGCCCCCATGATTCGCTCCGGGTTCAGGCCCATGAAGACCTGGCGCAGGCCCTCGTTCTCCGCGCCGATAAGGTTGGCGGCCGGCACGCGGACGTCATCGAAGAATAGAGTGAACTGCTTCTCTGGAGTGACCGCCTGCACCGGGATGAGTGACTTGGTTAGCCCGGGGACATCGGTGGGCACGACGAGCAAGCTGAGTAGTCCGCGACCACTGTCGTTGGTAGACGTTCGGGTGACGACCAGGATCGCTTCGGCTTCGTCGACGCCAGAAATGTAGTACTTGGTGCCGTTGATGACCCAGTCGTCGCCGTCGCGTTTCGCGGTCGTGGAGATGTTGTGCGAGTTCGAGCCCGCGTCCGGCTCGGTGATCGCGAATGCCATGATCGTCTCGCCGCTCGCGATACCGGGCAGCCACCGTTGCTTGAGTTCCTCACTGCCGAAGGCCTGAATGATCGTTCCGCAAATGGTCGGCGAAACGACTGTCATCAGCAGCGGGCAGCCTGCCGCGGCGAGTTCCTCACCGACGATCTGCATGTCGTAGATGCCTCCGCCGCCGCCGCCGTACTCCTCAGACAGGTTCACGCCGAGGAAACCCTGCTTCCCCACCGCCTGCCACAGCTCGGTGCTCTTCTCGCCTGCCAGCGATTTCTCGAGGTAGTACTCGTGTCCGAAATCCTTGGCGACCTCGGCAACCGCCTTGCGCAGATCCTGGCGTTCCACCGTTTCGTGCAGTTCCATGACGCTCCTCACATCGCTGATGACGCGCCACTGACCGGCAGCGCGCCGGATTCAATTAGGGCTGTGTGGCGTTGGACGCCACGTCATCGCCGCCCACCATTTCGACCACGGCGAGTACATCACCGGTGGAAACCTGTTGGCCGACTTCGACCGGCAGGGCGCTCAACACGCCGTCGATCGGGCTGGCGACGGTGTGCTCCATCTTCATCGCCTCGAGGACGACAAGCGTTTGTCCGGCCGACACCGTCTCGCCCTCGGCGACTGGTAGTCGGATCACCGATCCGGGCATCGGTGCGGTGAGCGAACCCGGCGGGGTCAACGTGCTCGGGTCGACGAAGCGCGGCACCACTCTCAAGGCGGTATAGCCCAGAACCGAGTCGACATGGGCGAGGTCGTCGCCGATGAGTACGTCGAACGTTCGGCGCACTCCGCCCACGCTCAGCACGACGCGATCGGTGCTCTCCACGACCACCTCAACGTCAGCCGCCGATTGGTCATCGACGCTCAACGACGTTCCCGTCGGATGCAAGGTGTAGCCGACGCGTATGTCGCGCCCGGCATGCGTTTGCCAGGTGGTTGTTTGCGGTTGCGAGGGGTTGTTTCGCCAGCCGGCGGGCAGTGACGCTTGCAGGGGCGCGACGGCACGACGAGCGGCCACGCCGGCCACGGTCGCCGCGATGGCGTGCAGACTCTCAGCGTGTGAGTCTGCCAGAGGCGCGCCGAGTTCGGCGACGTCGTGCCGTTGCAGGAACCCGGTGTCCGTGCCGCGTCCCGCGAACTCGTCGTGGCGGAGGGTTCGCACCAACAGGTCGCGATTGGTGGTGACGCCGTGAATACGGGCACCGGCCAGCGCCGCCGAGAGACTGGAGAGAGCCTCCTCGCGCGTTGGTGCCCACGCGATGACCTTGGCGAGCAGCGAGTCGTAGTGGTGGCCGACGACCGAACCGGCGCGGAATCCCGAATCGATCCGCACCCCGGCAAGCGCTGGAACATCCATGGTGCGCAGGGTCCCCGTGCAGGGCCGGTAGTCGTCGGCTGGATCCTCGGCGCACAGACGGGCCTCGACTGCGTGACCGCGAACTCGCACGTCGTGCATCTCGTCGGGCAGCGCTCGCCCCATCGCAACCAGGAGCTGGGCCCGCACCAGGTCGAGGCCCGTGATCAGCTCCGTGACGGGGTGCTCGACCTGCAACCGGGTGTTCATCTCGAGGAAGGCGAAGGAGCCGCCTGTGCCGTCCCGTCCCACGTCGTAGACGAACTCGACCGTGCCCGCGCCCACGTACCCGACCGCGCGCGCGGCAGCGACGGCGGCCTCGCTCATCCGTTCACGCAACTCCTCATCGACGACCGGGGACGGTGCTTCTTCGATGACTTTCTGGTGGCGCCGCTGCACCGAGCACTCGCGTTCGAACAGGGAGACGACGTTGCCGTGCGTGTCGGCCATGACCTGGATCTCGACGTGGCGCGGGCGCTGGATGTATCGCTCGATGAAGACGGTGCCATCGGAGAACGCGGCAGCGGCCTCACGCGAGGCGGAGGCCACCGCCTCCTCAAGCTCATCTGGCGAGGTGACCACGCGCATACCCCGGCCGCCACCGCCAGCGCTGGCCTTGACCAGGACCGGGTAGCCGACGTCGGAGGCCAACTTCGCGAGGTGTTCGGCAGACAGGCCCGTCGTGTCGCCACCGGGGAGGACGGGAACGCCTGCGTCGGTCATCATCTTCTTGGCCGCTAACTTCGAGCCCATCGCGTCGATCGCCTCGGCCGGTGGGCCGACGAAGATCAGGTTGGCGGCGGCGCAGGCCCGCGCGAACGCGGCGTTTTCGGACAGGAAGCCGTAACCGGGGTGAACGGCGTCGGCGCCGGTAAGCGAGGCCGCGGCGATGATCCGTGACATGTCGAGGTAGGTCTCGGCGGGGGATGAGCCGGGGAGGCGTACCGCCTCGTCGGCGTCGGCAACATGCCACGCGTCGGCGTCGGCGTCGGAATAGACGGCCACCGTGGCGATCCCGAGATCGCGGCAAGTGCGGAACACTCGCCGTGCGATTTCACCACGGTTGGCCACCAGTACCTTGGAGATCTTCGGCATCGTCATCACATCCGGAAGACGCCGTAGCCGCGCTGGCCACGAACTTCGCCGTTGTGGATGACGGACAGACAGAAACCGAGAACCGTCCGCGTGTCGCGAGGATCGATGATTCCGTCGTCATAGAGGCGACCGCTGTTGGCCAGGGCCACCGATTCCCGCTCGATTTGTTCCTCGACGGCGGTGCGCATTTGGGCGTCGGCGTCCTCGTCGAAGGGCAGCCCCCGGTCTGCGGCGGACTCGCGCGCCACGATGGATAGCACTCCGGCCAGTTGGGCCGGACCCATGACCGCCGACTTCGAGTTGGGCCACGCGAACAAAAACCGCGGCGAGTACGACCGACCGCACATGCCGTAGTTCCCGGCACCGTACGACGCGCCCATGGTGATGGTCACGTGCGGGACAGTGCTGTTCGACACGGCGTTGATCATCTTCGCGCCGTCTTTGATGATGCCTCCCTGCTCGTACTCGGCGCCAACCATGAATCCGGTTGTGTTCTGCAGGAAGATCAGGGGCGTGTCGATCTGATTCGCCAGCTGAATGAACTGCGAGCCCTTCTCGGCCTCCTCACTGAACAAGATGCCCCGCGCATTGGCGAGGATCCCTACCGGAAAGCCGTGGATCGAGGCCCAGCCGGTGACTAGTGACGTGCCGTACAGCGGTTTGAACTCGTCGAAGGCCGAGCCGTCGACCACTCGGGCGATGACGTCGCGCGGGTCGAAGGGCACCTTCGGATCAACCGACGCGATACCGAGCAGCTGATCGGGGTCGTACTTCGGCGGGTGCGGCGGCAGTGTGGGCCCGGTGCCGCACTTCCGCCAGTTGAGCCGCGCCATGATGCGCCGGCCGATGCGGATCGCATCCTGCTCGTCCTCGGCCATGAAATCGGCCAACCCCGAAGTGCGGGCGTGCATGTCGGCGCCGCCGAGCGATTCGTCGTCGGAGACCTCTCCGGTGGCCATCTTCACCAACGGCGGACCGCCGAGGAACACCTTGGAGCGGTTGCGCACCATCACGACGTAGTCGCACATGCCAGGGATGTAGGCACCGCCGGCGGTCGAATTGCCGAAGACCAACGCCACGGTCGGCAACCCTGCTGCGCTGTGCTGAGTCAGGTCGTGGAACAGTTGTCCGCCGGGCACGAAGATCTCCGCCTGTGTGGGCAGGTCGGCACCGCCGGACTCGACGATGTTGATGATGGGCAGTCGGTTCTCCCGCGCGATAGCCATGCCGCGGAACACTTTTCGGAACGTGTACGGGTTCGATGCGCCTCCGCGCACGGTGGGGTCGTGAGCGATGATCATCGACTCGATTCCCTCGACGATGCCGATGCCGACCACCACGCTGCCTCCGACGGGGAACCGGGTGCCCCATGCGGCGAAGGGGCACAGTTCGAGGAACGCCGTGTCGGGATCGAGCAGGAGCTCGATGCGTTCTCGAACGAGCAACTTGCCCCGTTTGCGATGTCGCGCGACGTACTTCGGTCCGCCACCAGCATTGGCCTGCGCCAGCTGCTCCGCTACGGCGTCGAGTTGAGCGCTGAGGCCGTCGCGGTTCTCGAGGTAGCCGGGAGCCGTTGCATCGACGTTATCGGGTAGGACGTGGACCAAGGTGTTCCTCCGAGCGAGCATCGACGCCGATCTGCTGACGCGGTAATGTTAGCCACAATTAACGTCGGGTGACAACCGTGGCAGGACATGCCTCGGGTCGAGCAGGAGGAGCATCGCGATGACCCAGTTGGACGAGCAGTCGGGTACCGAGGTGGTAAGCCCGTGGGAGACACCTGAGCGCCGTGCCCTGACCGATCTCGTGCAGGCTTTCACACGAAAGGAGATCGTCCCGTACGTCACCGAATGGGAGGAGGCCGGAGAGCTACCACGCGAATTGCACCGCAGCGCAGCTAGGGCGGGCCTGCTTGGCATCGGGTTCGCCGAGGACGTCGGCGGCGCCGGCGGCGACCTGCGCGACCTCGTCCTTCTCACCGAGGGCGTGATGATGGCCGGAGGCTCGTCTGGGGTACTGGCGAGCCTGTTGACACACAACATCGCGTTGCCGCACATGGCCGCCCACCGAGATCCAGATCAGGTCCGCCGGTTCGTCGCCCCCACTCTCGCCGGCGAGAAGATCGGCAGCCTCGGCGTGACCGAACCCGACACCGGTTCCGACGTCGCGGGGATCCGCACGACCGCGGTTCGCGACGGCGATCACTACATCGTCAACGGAGCGAAGATGTTCATCACGTCGGCGGTCCGCGCAGATTTCGTGACGACGGCCGTGCGTACCGGCGGCCCTGGCGCAGGCGGAATCTCGCTGCTCGTCGTCGAGCGCGGAACACCGGGATTCACCGTCTCAAGCAAGCTGAAGAAGATGGGCTGGTGGTGCTCGGACACCGCCGAATTGGGCTACACCGACGTGCGGGTCCCCGCAGGCAACCTCGTCGGCCCCGAGAACAGCGGTTTCATCCAGATCATGCAGCAGTTTCAAGTCGAGCGCGCCTTCATCGCCGTACAGTGCTATGCCACGGCGCAGCGCTGCCTCGACCTCACCCTGCAGTGGGTGAAGCAGCGCGAGACGTTCGGGCGGGCGTTGTCAACCCGTCAGGTGGTTCGCCACAAGGTCGTCGACATGGCTACCGCCGTCGACGTGGCACGCACCTACACCCGTGCCGCCGTCGACCGCATCGTCGCAGGCGATACCGATGTGCGCATGGTGTCAATGGCTAAGAATGCCGCCGTCGCGGCATGCGACCTCGCAGTCGATACCGCCGTTCAGCTGTATGGCGGCATGGGCTACCTCCGTGAGACCGAAGTCGAACGCCACTACCGCGATTCGCGCATCCTCGGCATCGGCGGCGGCACCACCGAGATCATGAAGGAGATCATCGCCAAACACATCGGCCTGTGAACGCGCGTACATCGCCAAGTCGCCCTTCCTACAAGAAAGAACATCGGTGAATTACGACGACTACCAGTACCTGATCTTCGAACGCCCGTCGGACGGCGTTCTGCTGATCACCATCAACCGTCCCGAGCGACTCAACGCCGCGAACAAGCGGTTACATCACGAGCTCAGTGTGGTGTGGAAGACGGTCGACGACGATCCGACGACCCGCGTAGCGGTGATCACGGGAGCTGGTCAGGCGTTCTCTGCGGGCGGCGACCTCGACATGGTGCTCGACCAGGCCAAGGACTTCAAGCAGATGGCGGAGATCGCGAAAGAGGCCGCCGGCATCGTCTATAACATCGTCAACTGCGAGAAGGTAATCATCTCGGCGATCAACGGCACCGCGGTCGGCGCCGGCCTGGCGGCCGCTCTCATGGCCGACATCTCCGTCGCCGCAGAGCACGCGCGCTTCACCGACGGCCATCTACGGCTCGGGGTCGGTGCCGGCGACCACGCAGCGATCGTCTGGCCGTTGCTGTGCGGCATGGCGAAGGCCAAGTACTACCTCCTCACCGCCGATTTCGTCGACGGCAAGGAGGCCGAGCGGATCGGACTGGTGTCGTTGTGCCGTCCGGTAGAGGACGTGCTGCCGACTGCGCTCGAAATCGCGGAGAGACTCGCCAACGGCCCGCAGTACGCGCTGCGCTGGACCAAGCGCGCGTTGAATCACTGGATCCGGAACGCCGGGCCGATCTTCGAGGCCTCCCTGGGATTCGAGATGCTCAACTTCTTCGACGACGACGTCATCGAGGGAGCGATGGCGATCAAGGAGAAACGCGCGCCGAAGTTCCCATCGGTATCGGGGAGCTGAGCGCACAGAGGGCGGTTTTCGACAAGGGGCGACGGTGCCGCGCTTTATCGAAGGTTAACCGTGACTAACATCACGACGCGTGCCGAGCGGAGTGAGCGACTTGGTTGATACCTTTCGCTCATGAATACGCCGACGCGGTCCGAGGCCAACGAGCCACTGTTCAGCCTCGAGTACGGCAAACTCCTCTGCATGGGCTGCCGGCCCATGAACCGGTGCCGATTCGGCATGCGTTTGCACCGCGTCGCTGAGGGCGATGCGGTCGAAGGCACGGCGCGGTTCACACCGGAGCACGAAGGAGCCGGGGGCGTCGTGCACGGCGGCTCGGTGATGGGTGCGCTGGACGAGGCGTGCGGCGCGGTGCCGATCGCCGCGGCAGTGCTGGCTGTCACCGCCGAAATGGAGGTCAAGTTCCGTCGGCCAGTCCCTTTGGAGCGTGAACTGCGCATCCGTGCCTGGCCGGAATCACGTGACGAGCGAGGTCACTGGATTGTCCGGGCGGAGATCCTGCTGCCGGACTCCGACACCGTGCTGTGCCATGCTCGGGCGCGCTTCGTCGAACGAGACCCCACCGAGCATTACGGGCGGTTCCGGCAATGGCTCGACAACGAACGGTGTTCCTCGGCCGGACCTGACTGTCGCGCCGGTTGAGAAGCTGAACGAGCACACCGCTGCGTGCTGACGGCGGCGCACGACACACTGATCCGCCCCGGTGTGTCCGGAGACTGAACCGCCTGTAAGTATTTGCATGGCGACACCGATCCTGCCAGCCAGCACCGGGCCAGCCATGCAAATACTTACAGGCGGCTCACTCGCGTGCGAGCGGTTGACCCGCCTCGTCGGAAACCACCGGGCTACAGCGGAGCAGCGTCTTGAGGCTCAGTGCCGGGCCAGGGCCGCTGGGTACCCGACACGATAAGGCGAGCAGCCGGGCATTGGGGCCGATAAATCTGCCAGTCCTCTTATTGGTGGCCGGTTTTCGGCGAGCCAGCAGCAAGCGTGCCGGGCGGACCGCCACGGCGCCCCGCCACCCCTGATCCGCTTGGACATGCCCAGCACACCAGTGGCATCCTCGAACGCGCTCGCAAAATCGTGGCGGATTCCATCAGTACACGGCAGAGAACCGAAGTCGAAGTCCTTCGACTGAGTGCCCTCCTCGCTGACGAACGTCACGACCAGCCCGCGTCGCCGCAATACGAGTCGCCACTCCGGATCTGGCTGGCGCCGCGCGGCGACCCGTCACGCTTGGCCCGTGAACACACGCAACTCACCGACGCCGACTGCTGCGACGAGACGCTCAAGGGATTGCCGATCATCGGCATCCATCAGCGCGATTAGCTCCTCCACCTGCAACGCCCTGATACGGCTCGGGTCCGTCAGATTAACGGTGTAAGCGGCATCTTCGGTTAGGTGGTTTCGCTGCCCGGCATGCGGTCGGCGAAGGTGATCGCGAAGGCGTTCAGTGCTGGTTTCCAGCGCATGGTCCATCGCTTCTGTCCGGTCCCGGTCGGGTCCAGTGACCGGGTGACCAAGTATAGGCATTTCAGCGCTGCCTGCTCGGTCGGGAAATGACCGCGGGCCCGGACAGCGCGCCGGTAGCGGGCGTTCAACGATTCAATGGCGTTGGTCGAACAGATCACCTTCCTTATCTCGGTGTCGTAGTCCAGGAACGGTATGAATTCACTCCAGGCGTTGCGCCACAACCTAATTGCTGCCGGATATCGGTTACCCCACTCGGCCTCGAACGCGTCCAGCGCCGCCGCTGCAGCCTCAGCGTTGACCGCGGTGTAGATCGGTCGCAACGCCTTGGCGATCGCGTCGCGGTGCTGGCGCCCGGCGTAGCGGAACGTGCCGCGGATCAAATGGATGACACACGTCTGCACGACCGTGTCGGGAAACGCCGCGCCTACCGATTGCGGCAACCCTTTGAGTCCGTCGCAGACCAGGAAGAAGATGTCGGCCACCCGCGGTTCTTCAACTCGGTCAGCACGGCCAGCCAGTACTTGGCCGACTCCCCGTCGCCCTCGCCGGCCCACATCCCCAGTACGTCGCGGTGCCCGGCCAGATCCACCCCGATTGCCGCGTAGACCGGGCGGGGGCCGACCTGGCCGTCGCGGATCTTGACGTGCAGGGCGTCGATGAACACCGCGGCGTACACGCGCTCCAGCGGGCGGGTGTGCCAGGCAGTCATCTCCTCGACCACACGGTCAGTGATCCGACTGATCGTGTCCTTGGAGACTGCCGCACCGTAGATGTCGGCGAAATGGGCGCTGATCTCGCCGGTGGTCAGCCCGCGGGCATACAACGACAACACCACCTCATCAACATCGGTCAGGCGGCGTTGACGCTTCTTGACGATCTCGGGTTCGAAGCTGCCCGCCCGGTCGCGCGGCACATCGATCTCGATCTGCCCGCACGCATCGGTGAGCACGGTCTTAGCACGGGTTCCGTTGCGGGAGTTGCCCGAGCCGTACCCGGCCGGATCGTGACGGTCATAGCCCAGATGCTCGGACAATTCCTCGTCCAGGGCGGTCTCGATGACCGTCTTGGTCATCGCCTTGAGCAACCCACCCGGACCGGTCAGCGATACGCCGGCCTCGCGGGCCTGACGCACCAGCTCCCGGGCGACCTCGAGCTCGTCGACCTCACGGCTATCCGGGACTGCAATGGCCGCTGCGGCGGCCTCATCATCGGGATTCTGTGATAGCTCCACAGCCACGACAGTTTCGGTCATCATGCGACCTTTCCGGCCCCGACACACCGGGGCCGATCAGGCCGTTTACACCCTTACTGCGACAGTCCCTACGGCTCCAGATAGACGCTTGGTCAAGTCCAGGGACGTGGTGTACGAGGTCGTCGTGTGATTCTTCGTGGTGATGGTTCAGGCGGTTAGTGCCGCGGGGGTGTCCTCCTGTTCGGTTGGGGTGTCGTTGACGGTGCGTGATTTGCTCAGGACGTCGAGGCCGAGGTAGCGCCCGGATTCGGCCCATTCGTCGTGTTGTTCGGCCAGCACCGCGCCGACGAGACGGATCTGAGGTTCCCCCGAAAGCGTGGAGGCATCGACAATAGGGGTCGAGATGCCAGAGAAACGGAAGAAGTACGACCGGGAGTTTCGTGAGGGTGCTGTCCGGATCGTCGAGGAGACGGGCAAGCCGATCGCGGCGGTCGCGCGGGATCTCGGGGTGCATGAGGGCACGCTGGGTAACTGGGTGGCTCGTGCGCGGGAGGCCCGTGAGGGCCGCGGTGAATTGACCCGCGATGACCTCGAGGAGCTGAAACGCCTGCGCAGGGAGGTCGCCGAGCTGCGGATGGAGCGTGATGTCCTCAAGCGATCGGTGGTCCTGTGGGTGAAGGAGGCGACGAAGTGAGCGTGGCACGCTTTGTCGCCGACCAGAGGACCAACTACCGAGTGCCCCATTCCTTGACCTGCGCCTTGTTGGGGATCAGCGTGTCCTGGTTCTACAAGTGGCTGGCGCGTGCCGGCGACCCCGACGGGCTGCACACCGACACCGATCGGCGCCGCGCCGCCCTCGACGACGCGGTCAGGGCCGCGTTCGCCAAGGCCAAGGGGGTGCACGGGTCGCCGCGGCTGGTGTCCGATCTGCGTGATCTGGGCTGGACGGTCTCGGAGAATACGGTCGCCGAGTCGATGCGCCGCCAAGGTCTGGTTGCCCGCAGGATCCGCCGCCGCGGCGGCTCACCCGGCAGGACAAGACCGCGCCGAAGTTCCCTGACCTGCTCAAACGGGGCTTCACCGCGGCGGCGCCGAACACCAAATGGGTGGGGGATATGACCGAGATTCCCACCGCCTGCGGCAAGTTGTACCTGGCGACGGTGATCGATCTGTACAGCCGCCGACTGCTGGGGGCGGCGACCTCTCGGCATCCGGACGCCACGCTGGCGTGTGCCGCATTGGAGATGGCCGTGGTCGCCCGTGGTGGCCGGGAGGCGATCTGGTGCGACGACGAAGCTCAGCGGGTCATCTTCCACACCGACCGCGGGTCGACCTACACCGCCCAGGCGTTCCGGGCGCTGTGCACCACGCTGGGTGTGCGTCAGTCGATGGGACGAGTGGGGTCGTGCTTCGACAACGCCGCCGCGGAGGCGTTCTTCTCCTCGCTGGAATGGGAAGTGCTGTCCCGCAACACTTTCAGTGATAACATCCAAGCGCGGGCCATCGTCATCGACTGGTGCTACACCTTCTACAACCACCAACGACGACACAGCGCCGCAGACGGACTCTCACCCGTCAACTATGAGATCAGGGAAAACCAACCGAAGCCCGAAGCGGCTTAAGAAACCCTCCACGATCTCGGGGGAACCACAGATCAGCGCGTCGCAATCGGGGAAGATGCCGACGACGTCGGTGCGGCGCCGGATTTCGTTGAGCCGCTCCTGGGGATTGTTGCTCCAGATCTGGCGCCAGATCTGTTTGGGAAACGCGGTGAATGCCAGCAGGTCCGCGCGGGCGGCTTCGAGGTGCTCAGCGACCTTGGGCAATTTGTCGGCCAACGCGTCGGTGATCCGATCATATTGGGCAGCAACCGATCAGCATCAGGCTGGTCGAACACCGAATGCAACAGCGTGCGTACCCATGGCCACGACGACTTCGGGGTGAGGGCCATCAAGTTGGTCGTGTAGTGCGTACGGCAGCGCTGCCAGGCCGCCCCAGGCAAGGTCGCGCCGATCGCGGCGACCAGCCCGGCGTGCGCGTCGCTGGTGACCAGCTTGACCCCCGAAAGCCCACGTGCGGTCAGCGACCGCAGGAACGTCAACCAGCCGGCCCCGTCTTCGGCGGTGGTGACCTCGACACCGAGGATCTCCCGATAGCCGTCGGCGTTGACCCCGACGGCGATCAGGGCATGCACGTTGACCACCCGCCCACCTTCACGCACCTTGAGGACCAAGGCATCAGCGAACACGAACGTGTACGGGCCGGCATCCAGCGGCCGGGTGCGAAACGCCTCGACCGCGGCGTCGAGTTCTTTGGCCATCACACTGACCTGCGACGTCGACAAGCTGGTGATGCCGAGGGTCTCGACGAGTTTGTCCATCCGCCGCGTGGACACCCCGAGCAGGTAGCAGGTCGCGACCACCGTGGTCAGCGCCCGCTCAGCGCGCTTGCGGCGTTCCAGCAGCCAGTCCGGGAAGTACGAACCGTGGCGCAACTTCGGGATCGCCAGGTCCAACGAACCGGCGCGGGTGTCGAACTGGCGGTGCCGATACCCGTTGCGCGAATTCGTGCGCTCGCTGCTGCGCTCGCCGTAGCCGGCCCCGCACAGGGCATCAGCTTCGGCGCCCATCAGGGTGTGGATGAATGTGGCCAGCAGCTCGCGCAGCACATCGGGATGGGCGGTGGTGAGTCGTTCGGCGAGCACGGTGGGCAGGTCGATATTGTGGGCAGTGGTCATCGCGTCGATTCCTTTGCTCGAGTGACTTTGGACGGTCTCTCGAAGAATCACGCGATGACCTTCAATCACTCGGCTGCGACACGCCGGCGGCATGCCACCGATCTCGCTTGCCGTGCCCACCGGCCGCTACCTGTCCTTCGAGGAGCGCGAGGAGATCGCGCTGCTCCGTGCCAAGCAGATCGGCGTTCGCGAGATCGCGCGCAGGATCGGCCGCGACCCAGCAACGATATCCCGCGAACTGCGCCGCAACGCGGCCACGCGCAGCGGCAAGCAGGAATACCGGGCGCTGGTGGCGCAGTGGAAGGCCCAGCAGACGGCGAAGCGGCCGAAAACGGCCAAGCTCGCGACTAACGACAAGCTGCGCGACTACGTCCAGGAACGGCTCGCCGGAAACGTACACCGCCTGGACGGGAGCATCGTTGTCGGGCCGCAGCCGCCCGCGTGGAAGGGGCTGAACAAACCCCACCGCCAGGACCGGCGGTGGGCGACTGCGTGGAGCCCGGAGCAGATCGCGCACCGGCTGAAGGTCGACTTCCCCGATGATGAGTCCATGCGCATCAGCCACGAGGCGATCTACCAGTCGCTGTTCATCCAGGGCCGTGGTGCGCTCAAGCGTGAACTCGTCACCTGCCTGCGAACGGGCCGCGCACTGCGCCAGCCACGGGCTCGCACGCAGAACCACCCACAAGGCCATGTCACCGCCCGACGTCGTGTTCTCCCAGCGCCCCGCGGAGGCAGCCGACCGCGCCGTCCCCGGGCACTGGGAATCTCAATGGTTTTGTCAAGCCGCCTGAGGCGCTGGTGATGGTGGCGCTGGGCTCCAGGTGCGTTCTCCCGCAGCAAAGCCCATAGAACGTCGATGCGGCGCCGAGCCAGCGCGATGACCGCCTGGCTGTGTGTGGCGCCTCGGCCGCGCTTCTTGAGGTAGAGTCGCGGTTGGGTCCGTCGCGCATCATGCTGGTCTGCGCCGAAAGGTAGAACACGTGTCGTAGCGGACGGCTGTAGCGCAGAGGGCGGTGCAGATTACCGGTCCGCCGGCCGGAGTCGTTCGGGACGGGCACCAGGCCGGCTGCTGCAGCGAGATGGCCGGCGGTGGGAAATGCGCGTAGGTCACCGGCGCCGACCAACAGTGAGGCGCCGAGGATGGGGCCGAATCCGGGCATCGACTCGATGATCTCAGCCTGCGGGTGCTCGACGAATACCTCCTGAATCTGGCCATCGAGGGTCTTCACGCGCTCGTCGACAGTGAGAATGGCACTCGCGAGTTCGGCAATGACAGCTGCGCTCAGATCTTGTCCGGGCAGCACGACCGACTGCGCCTTGGCCGCGGTGATCGCACGCGCGGCGACGTCAGCAGAACCACGTACTCGTCGATTACGAAGCCAGTCCGAAAGGCGTGTCTGGCCGATGCGACGGATTCGATCGGGGCTGGCGTATCCAGTCAGCAGAACTAGAGCGCCCTTGTGCGCCGAGTAGTCGAACGCGCGCTCCAGGCTGGGGAACACGCTGGTCATCAGGTCGCGCAACCGGTTGATCATCCGTACCCGATCAGCGATCAGATCGGCCCGGTGACCAGTCAGAACCGCGAGGTTGCGGACCTGATCGGTGTTGGTGTCGATGACTGTCAAGTCTCGGCGCAGACGCGCGGTTTCGGCGATGACGTAAGCGTCCTTGGCGTCAGTTTTGCCCTCCCCGGCATAGCCGGCGCTCATCGCGGCGACGATCCGGCCTGACGCGTAGCGCACCGTATGGCCGGCTCGCGCCAGCAGCGCCAGCAGCAGCGCCGACGGTGCTCCGATGATGTCAACCGCCCAGATCACATGCGCGGCCAGGGAAGCCGCTCTGAGCAATAATGCATCGATCTCTGCCTCGTCGTTAGCGACCTTGAGCGACAGCAGAACCGTTCCGTTGGTGTCGACCACGCACACCCAGTGGTGCGCCTTGCCGACGTCGATACCCACCCAGGCTATGTCTAGTTTTGCCACCACACTGATCTCCGTCCGTTGATCGAGACACCTGACCGTGGCCCGTGGAACACCTCGCTGACGCATCCGTAACTAGCGACCGAGCGCAGATCTCAATTAGCAGCCAAGGCGCCCCGGAGAGCCGGGCGAACATTCCCAATTAGCGACCAACGCGCAAGGCGACCTCAGCCACACCCGACTCTCCTGGGCCGTCGACAGTCTTACGGAGGGCGATCTGATCATCGGCACAGGCCGGTCCGCGATCGGCACGATCGTCGAACGCAAGAGCCGCTCGACCCTGTTGGTGCACCTGCCGCGACTGCAAGGCTATGGCGAGATACCGCCGGTCAAGAACGCTCCCGCGCTGGGCGGCGACGGCGCCGTCGCGATGAACGACGCGCTCGTAGCATCAATGACAAAGCTTCCCGAGCAGCTCCGAACGACGGTTCGTTCGGCACGGTAGGCGATTGTTTTGATGACGCCGCCATGGAGTCATTCTGGGCACGAATGCAGGTCGAACTACTGAACACTCGCAGATGGTCTACCACGATCGAGCTGGCTGCCGCCATGGCCGATTACATCGACAACTTCTACAACGTCGAGCGCCGCCACAGCTACCTCGGTAATATCAGCCCCACAGAGTTTGAAACGCTCTGGACGTCCACGTATTCGATCCCTCAACTCGCATGATCGCGGCTCGAAACAGCGGGTACAGATCAGTAGGAACAACACCTGGGGTAGTTCACCGCATCCTCGCCGAAGAGTTCCTCTATGCCCGCACCTGGACCTGAGAACAGCAACGCACCGATGCTGTTGGCGTATGGAACGTCCACTACAACTGCCACCGACCTCACGGTGCCGCCGGCGGGAGGCCACCGGCCGCCACGCTCGATCAACGCGTCACCAAGGTCATGGCCCCATACACCTAGTGGTGAGTGGCGCTGTTGACGATGGTGGCGTCGTCGTCTTCGGGTACGTCGTGGCGGACCACGCGGACGCGGCCTCGGGGTAGGCATGCCATATAGCCGTGACGTTTGCCGTACAGCTCCCACGCGGTCTGTTCAGCGTCGGGATCGACGTCGATGCGATGTCCGCGCGAAAAGCTCAGGTGCAGCCCGACATCGTCGTCGGACCAGGCCTTCGTGCGCACCGCGCCGGCGAAATTGAGCAGCGGTCGTTCGCCGAGGGTGATCCGCAACGGATCGATGCGCACAGATTCGACAGGAAAGGTCTCTGTTGCGGGCAAGGTGAGCAGTAGCGGACATGAGATGACGATTTCGTTGTAATCGTCGAGGTCGAGAACCAGTCCGTCTCGTACTGAGACGCGTTGCACGACACAATTTTCGATCCATTGGGTGTACATGGCAGCTCCTTCGACGCACCATTGAGTCGCACCAGTAAGAGTACTGTAAGTAGCGCTGCGCTACTAGAAGTAGCGTTTTGCGACCTCGGTTTCTTCTGCGCGGCTGAGAAGGCGTCTGGTGGCTCGGTCGATGCGGTCGCGGGTGTCGGCCGCCGAGGCGCGGTGGCCGCTGAAGGCCACGAGATTGGCCAGCCAAATGTCGGAGATAAGTCCGGCGATGTGCAGGTCAGTGGGGGCGGGTTCACCGCCGCTGAGGGTGCGGGCCAGCAGTGTCTGGATGACTGCTGCTGCCCGATCGAGCTCGGCGGCGGCGCGCGCATCGGCCACGGCGAAGGCCCTGGTCATGGCTTCGGTCAGCAGCGGGTCGCACTGCCAGCGTTGGTGCAGCTGGGCGGTGAGCCGTTCCAGCCGCTCCACGGGTGTGCTTGCACCGACCCCCCAGTCGCCGGCTTCGTCGAGTCGATGAAACTCCCGCGTCAGTGCCGCTACCAAAACGTGGGTCTTCGCTGGGAAATAGCGGTACAGCGTGCCCACGGCGATACCGACGCGTTCGGCGATTACCCGCATTTGCACCGCGTCATAGCCCCCTGTCGCCGCGACGAGCAGAGCCGCATCCAGAATGGCTTCCCGTCGACGCGCAGAGGAACGCGCGCGCGACGGCGCAGCGCTCCGTTTTTGGCCAGCACCTGAATTTGCTTCCCGCGGCGAGGTTGTGGCGCGGAGCCGGGCGGGGGGGCGTGTCATGCGGGTCCGCCGTGGAGGCCGCGCCGGCGCGACAGCTCCTCCACAAGGTCGGCGAATCCGCTGACGTCACCGTGCGCGGCGAAATGCTCGGTGCCGACCACGACGAACACCGCCTTCGCGGTGAACCGAACGATCCCGCCCTCCCCGGTGCCGGTCGCCGAGACATGCAGCGCCCGCCCCTCGTGAGCGGTGATGCGTGCGGTGATCCGATGGGGCTGATGCAGCGGCACCGGCCGCAAGTACTCCACCGTCAGACTGCGTGTCACCGCCGGGGTGGCCGCAATCCACAACGTGAAACCCAGCACGTCATCACAGGCAGCAGCGACCGCCCCACCATGGGCCAAGCCCGGAGCGCCGATGTGTCGCTCGTCGAACGTCACATCGGCAAACACCGACTCGCCGCTGCGGTAGACCTCCAAATGCAGGCCGTGGGCGTTGTCCGCGCCGCAGCCCATACACGTCCGGGTATGCGAAGGGAGCCGTTCTGGCGACGCCGTGCGTTCTGACACTAAGACGCTCCCGGTACGATCGGTTTCGGTACGAAACTCTTAGTACCACAACTGCTAGACTGCCAGGCACGTCAGCACCGGAAATCGACCGCCGAAGGTGACCCCGTGAGCGAGAGCAGTCAGCCATCCCCCTACGACGATGACGACATCGACCCCCGGCGAATCCGATCACGCAACCGGCTACTCGATGCAGCTGCCACACTGCTGAGCACCGGCGGCGTCGAGGCCGTCACCATCGACGCCGTCACCAAAGCATCCAAAGTGGCCCGCACTACCCTGTATCGCCACTTCCAAAGCTCCTCGCATCTGCTCGCCGCCACATTCGAACGGCTGCTGCCCCAAGTGAGCACCCCGGCACCGACCAGCGGTTCCCTACGCGATCAACTCATTGAACTACTTAGCCGCCAAGCCGCCCTCTTCAACGACGCCCCGCTGCACGTCACCACCCTCGCCTGGCTTTCACTGGGCCCCGCCGGGGCCAGAGCCGACACCGAAGACCGCCACAACACCTCCGGAGCGCTCAAGGCCCGAGTCGTCGACCAGTACCGCCAACCCTTCGACGCACTACTTACCAGCCCACAAGCCCAAGCAGAGTTCACCGACTTCGACCGTGAACTCGCCATCTGCCAACTCGTCGGACCCCTCGCCTTTGCACGAATGACCGGCCTTCGCACTATCACCCACAACGACTGCACCACCCTCATCGACAAATTCCTCACCGCCCACCGCCCACCTCTACACTGAACCGCCCCGGCATGTCCGGAGGGACTATCTCGCTAACGGGGGTCCGTCAGATTAACGGTGTAAGCGGCATCTTCGGTTAGGTGGTTTCGCTGCCCGGCATGCGGTCGGCGAAGGTGATCGCGAAGGCGTTCAGTGCTGGTTTCCAGCGCATGGTCCATCGCTTCTGTCCGGTCCCGGTCGGGTCCAGTGACCGGGTGACCAAGTATAGGCATTTCAGCGCTGCCTGCTCGGTCGGGAAATGACCGCGGGCCCGGACAGCGCGCCGGTAGCGGGCGTTCAACGATTCAATGGCGTTGGTCGAACAGATCACCTTCCTTATCTCGGTGTCGTAGTCCAGGAACGGTATGAATTCACTCCAGGCGTTGCGCCACAACCTAATTGCTGCCGGATATCGGTTACCCCACTCGGCCTCGACGCGTCCAGCGCCGCCGCTGCAGCCTCAGCGTTGACCGCGGTGTAGATCGGTCGCAACGCCTTGGCGATCGCGTCGCGGTGCTGGCGCCCGGCGTAGCGGAACGTGCCGCGGATCAAATGGATGACACACGTCTGCACGACCGTGTCGGGAAACGCCGCGCCTACCGATTGCGGCAACCCTTTGAGTCCGTCGCAGACCAGGAAGAAGATGTCGGCCACCCCGCGGTTCTTCAACTCGGTCAGCACGGCCAGCCAGTACTTGGCCGACTCCCCGTCGCCCTCGCCGGCCCACATCCCCAGTACGTCGCGGTGCCCGGCCAGATCCACCCCGATTGCCGCGTAGACCGGGCGGGGGCCGACCTGGCCGTCGCGGATCTTGACGTGCAGGGCGTCGATGAACACCGCGGCGTACACGCGCTCCAGCGGGCGGGTGTGCCAGGCAGTCATCTCCTCGACCACACGGTCAGTGATCCGACTGATCGTGTCCTTGGAGACTGCCGCACCGTAGATGTCGGCGAAATGGGCGCTGATCTCGCCGGTGGTCAGCCCGCGGGCATACAACGACAACACCACCTCATCAACATCGGTCAGGCGGCGTTGACGCTTCTTGACGATCTCGGGTTCGAAGCTGCCCCGCCCGGTCGCGCGGCACATCGATCTCGATCTGCCCGCACGCATCGGTGAGCACGGTCTTAGCACGGGTTCCGTTGCGGGAGTTGCCCGAGCCGTACCCGGCCGGATCGTGACGGTCATAGCCCAGATGCTCGGACAATTCCTCGTCCAGGGCGGTCTCGATGACCGTCTTGGTCATCGCCTTGAGCAACCCACCCGGACCGGTCAGCGATACGCCGGCCTCGCGGGCCTGACGCACCAGCTCCCGGGCGACCTCGAGCTCGTCGACCTCACGGCTATCCGGGACTGCAATGGCCGCTGCGGCGGCCTCATCATCGGGATTCTGTGATAGCTCCACAGCCACGACAGTTTCGGTCATCATGCGACCTTTCCGGCCCCGACACACCGGGGCCGATCAGGCCGTTTACACCCTTACTGCGACAGTCCCGCTAACGGTGTTTCCGGCGGTTTTCATCAGTAGGTTTCTGCTGCCGGGAATCGGTCGGCGAAGGTGATCGCGAACGCATTCAGGGCAGGTTTCCACCGCATCGTCCATCGTGCCCTGCCAACGCCGGTCGGGTCCAGCGATCGGGTCACCAAGTAGAGGCACTTGAGCGCGGCCTGCTCGGAGGGGAAGTGCCCGCGCGCCTTGATCGCAGGTCGCGTCCGAAAGTGGGTGTAAAAAGCACCGGCCGGTTCGCGGCTTCGTCGTGAGCATACGGGTTGGGGGACTCAAGCGACAGGCCTCTTGCAGCTGCCGCTGATGGTGTCGGGGACAACGGGCAGCGGGTTCGGTAGCTTGGCTGCGGAATGCTTTGGCACGCCCAGGGCTGATGCGGTAGGTCCCAGAGATGTTCAGCTGGAGAGGGTTTGGGCGGCGTCGGTCAGTACGTTGAACGCGGCGTCGAGGCGGTCTTGGCGGCGGCGGTTGGGTTCGTGGTTGGCTTCGGCGGCCACGAACCCGATCAGCTCTTCGAGTTCGTCGGCATTGGTCAGTAAGGCAGCGCCGTTTGGGTGGGCGCGCATGCCATACACCAGTCGCTCGCAGTTGGGGTCAAGCAGCATCAGGTCGCGTAACACGGCGGCGGTCTTGTCGCTGACGATGACCTCCTCGAGGGCGTCGGCAAGGCTGAGTCCGCGGCGGCGCAGGTCGTATGGGGAATCTGCCCAGTTGCTGATCACCCCCTCGTCGTCGCAGACGCTGCACGACCATCGGATCGGCGCCGATGCCTCGGCCGAGGCGATGGCGATGGTCATCCGTCCGGGGCAGCGTCGGTGGGCCGGTCGGCGCCGACACGGCAATGCCGATACCCACCGATCACCGACCTCGCCGGCGGTGCCCGCCCGGACTATGTCGCCCAAGTGCTGCGCGAGGCGCCGCGCGGGACCCGAAGCGTCGTGCGGCATGTCGAGGAAGTGATGCAGATCAGCGACCAACACGTCGCCACACTGTACCGGCGCCCAGCCACGGCGTTCTTGCATACCGATTGAGGTTCCCCCGAAAGCGTGGAGGCATCGACAATAGGGGTCGAGATGCCAGAGAAACGGAAGAAGTACGACCGGGAGTTTCGTGAGGGTGCTGTCCGGATCGTCGAGGAGACGGGCAAGCCGATCGCGGCGGTCGCGCGGGATCTCGGGGTGCATGAGGGCACGCTGGGTAACTGGGTGGCTCGTGCGCGGGAGGCCCGTGAGGGCCGCGGTGAATTGACCCGCGATGACCTCGAGGAGCTGAAACGCCTGCGCAGGGAGGTCGCCGAGCTGCGGATGGAGCGTGATGTCCTCAAGCGATCGGTGGTCCTGTGGGTGAAGGAGGCGACGAAGTGAGCGTGGCACGCTTTGTCGCCGACCAGAGGACCAACTACCGAGTGCCCCATTCCTTGACCTGCGCCTTGTTGGGGATCAGCGTGTCCTGGTTCTACAAGTGGCTGGCGCGTGCCGGCGACCCCGACGGGCTGCACACCGACACCGATCGGCGCCGCGCCGCCCTCGACGACGCGGTCAGGGCCGCGTTCGCCAAGGCCAAGGGGGTGCACGGGTCGCCGCGGCTGGTGTCCGATCTGCGTGATCTGGGCTGGACGGTCTCGGAGAATACGGTCGCCGAGTCGATGCGCCGCCAAGGTCTGGTTGCCCGCAGGATCCGCCGCCGCGGCGGGCTCACCCGGCAGGACAAGACCGCGCCGAAGTTCCCTGACCTGCTCAAACGGGGCTTCACCGCGGCGGCGCCGAACACCAAATGGGTGGGGGATATGACCGAGATTCCCACCGCCTGCGGCAAGTTGTACCTGGCGACGGTGATCGATCTGTACAGCCGCCGACTGCTGGGGCGGCGACCCTCGGCATCCGGACGCCACGCTGGCGTGTGCCGCATTGGAGATGGCCGTGGTCGCCCGTGGTGGCCGGGAGGCGATCTGGTGCGACGACGAAGCTCAGCGGGTCATCTTCCACACCGACCGCGGGTCGACCTACACCGCCCAGGCGTTCCGGGCGCTGTGCACCACGCTGGGTGTGCGTCAGTCGATGGGACGAGTGGGGTCGTGCTTCGACAACGCCGCCGCGGAGGCGTTCTTCTCCTCGCTGGAATGGGAAGTGCTGTCCCGCAACACTTTCAGTGATACCATCCAAGCGCGGGCCATCGTCATCGACTGGTGCTACACCTTCTACAACCACCAACGACGACACAGCGCCGCAGACGGACTCTCACCCGTCAACTATGAGATCAGGGAAAACCAACCGAAGCCCGAAGCGGCTTAAGAAACCCTCCACGATCTCGGGGGAACCACAGTTCTGCCAGGCCAGTTCTGCTTGGTCGAGGCGCTCCCCGGTGGGGCGGGTGACGCCGGAGACTTTGGTGACACCGGGGATTTGGGAGACGCGGGAGGCCATTTCGTCGAGGTCGGCCAGTCCTTTGCCGGTGCGCATGTCGGTGGGGTTTTCGACGACCAGGAACTCGCTGATGACGACGTCTTTACGGAAGTGGCGGTCGAGCAGTTGGTAGCCCTGGTTGCTGGCGGTGGTGGCTGGTTGGCCTTTGCGGTCGTCGTAGCTGATTTTGATGGTGGCTGCGACCGCCGATAGTGCGACCAGGATGACCAGGCTGACGATCAGTAGCGGGACGGGACGGCGGACCACCGCGACCGCGACGCTGTTCCAGTAGCGGCGGGTGCGATCGGGTTTGGGTTCGCCGATGCCGCGTTTGGCGGCCATCGCCAGCACCGGCGGCAACAGGGTGACGGTGGCCAGAAACCCGAAGAGCACGGCGATGGCGCACGCCGGACCCAGGGCGGCGAAGACACTGAGTCGAGCGAAGACCATGGCTAGGAAGGCCAAGGCGACCGTCGCCGCGGACGCGAGGATGACACGCCCGATGCTGGCGGTGGCGTGGATGATGGCCGCTTCTGCGGGTACTTGCGCGCGGCGCTGTTCATGGTAGCGGCTGATCAGGAACACGGTGTAGTCGGTGCCTGCGCCCAGCAGGATCGCGGTCATGAATGCCACGGTGAATTGGGACACGGGCATGCCCATCTCGCCGAGCGCTGAGAGCACCCCGCGTCCGACGGCCAGGCTCAGCCCGATCACCAGCAGCGGCAACAATGCGGTGAACACGGATCGGTACACGATCAGCAGAATCACGGCGATGACGGCGGCGGTGGCGATGGAGATCAGCAGCAGGTCGTGTTCGGCGGAGGCGATCATGTCGCTGAACGTCGCCGGTGGTCCGGTCACCTGCACGGTCGTCGACGATCCGGCGAACACGTCGGCGCCAATGCTGCGAACAGTTTTGACCGACTCGGCGGCGGTGGGATCTCCCAGCGTGCCGGCCACTCCCACCGGCAAGTACCAGGCTTTTTCATCGGCGCTGAGGGCTTGGGCTTTGGTGACGGGATCTGCCAGCAGGTCGTTAACCTGCAGAACATGGTCCTTCTCGTCCTGCAACCGGGCCACGAGCTGGTCGTAGCGTTCCTGCGTCGCCGCGGTCAGACCGTTGGGGTCCTCCATCGCGATGAACAACAGGGTTTTCGAGCCTTGCTCGCCGAACGCGGCACTCATCCGCTCCACCGTTTGCAGCGATGGAGCATCACGCGGGATCAGGTCCACCGATTGCTGCCGCACCACGGTCTCCAACTGGGGAAACAGCAGCGCCAAGACGACCGCGGCACCCAGCCACGCCCCCATCACCAGGGCTTTGTGCCGCAGAGTGAACCGGCCCAGCGCCGCCAGACGTGCACTGTATTCGCGGTTGTGCTGCGGATAGCAGGAGTCGTACGCGGCCTGGCGCGGGGAATCAGGGTTCCTGGCCACCAGACCTCCACGCGTAGCGATACTATTAGTAGCGCTACGCTACTATATGTAGCGAACGTATGGGCGGGGGGGGTGGGTTGCCGCCACGCGAACCACCGGGCCGCCTAGCTAGATGTCGAGTTGTGTTGTTGAGTAGTGGTTTTCGTGTGTCGGCGTGGTTGATCTGTCCCGTGTCGCCGGGTGGAGCGGGCTTTCCTGGGGTCGGTGGGTCTTTCGTGGTCGGCGGGTCGGATGCTGGCTGGTCATCCGAAGGCGGTGCGGATCTGCCTGCCAGGCGGTGGCGATCTGGGCGGCCCAGCGCCAGGTGACGTCGATGCGTAGCCGGGTTTGTCGTGCGCTGCGGGTGATGCGGGCGGCGACGTGCAGCACGCGGTAGCGGAAGGTGGTGATCTCGGCGCGGGCCAGTGCGGGATCGTTTCTGAATCCGAGCAGTCGGGCCAAGGTGACCAGGTCGGCGGCGGCGAGTGCGATCTCGAGCCAGGCGGCGTTGGCCCAGAAGGATTGGCAGGGCAGGTTGCGTAGGCCGGTGTTCTTGAGTTCGCGGATGCGGTCTTCGACGCGGGCGTGTTGGCGGTGCCGTAGTTCCAGGCCGGCGACTTGGCCGGGTACCGCACCGGCTTCGGTGTCGGTGATGAAGGCGGTGACCCGCATCCCGTCGGTGTCGGTGAACCGCAGCTGCGCGCCGGGATGGGGGCAGTTCCTTGCGCAGGAGCAGCCTGGTTCCGGCCGGCCTGGCCGACAGGTTGACCAGGTCGGTGGCTTCGGCGACCCAGGTTCCGTCGCGGATACCGCCGTCGCTGTCGATGGCCGGGTACCAGCCCTGGGCGAGGTTGAGGGTGCCCACGGCATCCTGCACGCGGGCATCGACGGGGTAGCCGAAGGAGATTCCCACCCCGGCGGCCCGGCACGCTTGGGCGAATCGGTGGGTGGCTCGGGCGGTGTCGCTGCGGATCAGCACCCGCGGCTTGTCCGGGTCTGCGGGGTTGTCGGGGTCGGGCCGCCATCGAGGCGGCAGCGATGCCAGGGCCCGAGCCAGCAGGATGATGTGGTCGGAGGCGGTGTTGGAGCCGGCGTTGCCGTTGCGTAGCAGCCCGGCCAGGGCTTCCCCGCCGGCGATCTCGGGGCGGTCCAGGTACGCCAGCAGCGGGTGGTACCCCAACGTCTTCTTCCAGGTCGACGCCGCGCCCTGCTTGTTGTCGGAGTGATCGATGACCAAGGTCGCATCGACATCGATGGGCAACCACCCGTGCAGGGCCGGGCCCGCTCCGGCCGTCCAGGCCGCTGCCCGCGCGGTCGCTCGCGCCGCCCATATCGGGCTCTTCGTAATTCAGAGTGCATTGACCAGTGCGTGCAGGGCTCCGCTGTGTAGTAGTGAGCGCCAGCGGTAGTGGGCCAGATTTCGGAATCCGAGCGCGTTGCGGCGCAGGGCTTCCAGGCGGCCGTTGATCGCTTCGGTGGGTCCGTTGGAGGTGTGGTGGTCGAAGAACGCCAGCACGTCGTGGCGGCGGCGGTGCAGGGTGCGGCCGAGCTGGGCGAGTTCTTCGAGGGCCTCGGGGACGCCGCGGCGCAGGGAGTCGATGATCGCGATCATCATGGTCTTGCCGCGTCGCCGGTCGGGGTGGCCGTAGGCGGCGATGATGCGCTGGTAGACGCTCCAGGTCACCTGGACCGCGAGGTGGTTGTCGTCGGCGAACACCGCTTCCAGCCGTGTCTGTTGGCGGCTGGTGAGCAGCGGAAAGCGGGTGCGCAGGGTGCGCCGCACCCGTAGAGCGGATCACCGGTGCGGCCGCGATGCCCGCACGTGGCCTGTTGGATGCGTTGGCGGATCAGGTCAAGTTTGGCGCCGGCCAGCGCAACGACGTGGAAGGGATCCATCACCGCGGTGGCCTCGGGCAGCTCGTCGGTCGCGGCGGTCTTGTAGCCGCCGAAGCCGTCCATGGCGATCACCTCGACCTGGTCACGAAACGCCGGCGGCTGCTCAGCCAGCCAGGTCGCCAGTGCGGCCGCCGAGCGCCCTGCCACCAGGTCAAGCAGCCGTGCGGGCCCGGTGCCGTCATCGACGGGTGTGAGGTCGATGATCAAGGTGACAAAGCCTTCGGTGCCGCGCCGGCGGGGCGCCCAGCGGTGTTCGTCGACCCCGATGACCCGCACGCCGTCAAGTCGAGCAGCGCCGTGGGCCTCGATCAGGGCTGCGGTCGCCTGCATGGCGATCGTGCTGACCGTGTGCCAGGACACCCCCAGTTCAGCGGCAATCGCTGAGATGGTGGTGCGGTCGTTGATCAACCGCCGCAACACATACCGGGCGCAGCGGCGCGTCGTTGACGATCTCGGTGCGGCCAGCTTGCCCAGGTCCTGGTTGAACACCATGCGCCCGCACGCCGCGGTGAGGCAGCGATAGCGCGGGACGGCAACCTGCAGCACCAGCGGATAGCCGGCCACCGGCAGATCGGTCAACGGCCGGACCACGGTGTCGCGATATGCGCCGTCGCGGCCGCAGTCCGGACAA
The DNA here is from genome assembly GCF_010728325.1 of Mycolicibacterium poriferae. The sequence goes on along the minus strand of NZ_AP022570.1, from coordinate 3,916,642 downwards.
CGCGGATCCCGCACCACCGGTCTGCAGAAGATCGTCGTCTGCTTCTCGTCGACCGCGGCATCGGTGATCGTGACCCCCAACTCGATGGTGCGCATGATCGTGTCGGCAACAACAGAGCGCGGGCAGGCAGTAACCTCGGACAACGGGACCCCTCGGTGGCGTGGTGGGCGTGTGTAGGAACCCGCATCGTCACCCACCGAGGCCCCGCCTCAGCTCACCGACACGATCAACCCGCGCGCGAATATCCGCAGCTATCAGTGCACCCTCATTCACGAAGAGCCCCATATCGCCGGCAGGTGCGCGGCGTCGATGCGCTGGTCGACCAGCCGCCACATCGTGGTCGTGGAGGCCTTCGCCTCGAAGGCGTGCTCGCGGTCACCGCACAACTGGCCGACGCCGTCGATGCAGTCCGCCCCGTCGGCGACCGCGGCCGCCAGATCGGCGAACACCTCGCCGGGTGCGTACAACCACGGCCGCGGTAGGTGTCGGCCAACGCGGCGGTGACCTGCGCCGATAGCCCGGTTCGGTCGGCGAGCTCGCGTAGCATGCCCATCCCGGCATGCGACACGACACCATGGCCGTCGGCGGACACTTTCACCCGTGGTGCGACCGCGATATTCTTCACCTGCGAAGTGCCTTCTCGTGGGAACTATTGAACCGTAGAGAAGTCCAATTATCCCTTGCAGGACATGCACTTTCGCTTCTCTGCACGCCCCCACCAGCGACAAGCCGCGAAAAATCCGGGTTAACGCGGCGAACCGGATCAGCCGATTCACTCCGAGGGCGGCCAGCCGGGAGGGGTCGGAGAACTCAGCGGCGACCAGCCGGCCGATCTTGGTGCCCAACACGTCCGGCAGCGCCAAGGTCAGTCCGGGAAACGCCCGATCCAGCTGCCCGAGCAACTGGTTCTTTGTCGCCGTGCGCGTGGTGATCCGCCGGCTTCGGTGCCCTGCCCAGGCGCTGAGTTCGCCGATCACGACATCGTGGTCGGCGATCGCGCGTCGGTGCCCGGCCAGCGCCAACTCGGTGATCGCCTCCAAATCGATCACGTCAGTCTTGACCCGGCGTCGGCCCTGTACGCGAGCGCTGCTGGGCGACATGGGCGGGATTGAGCTCCAACACCTCCCAGCCGTCGGGCCAGAGGTGGTCGAGCACCGGGCGGTGATAGTGGCCAGCAGCCTCCGCAGTTACCTTGACCTGCCCCGACACCGGAACCGCCGCAATCACGCTCGCCGCCGCACCACCCAGGCCTGAGCGGTTCATCCTGAACTCTGTCGGGCTGACCAGCAATGACCAGCAGCATCGGTCACCGAGAACAAAGCCGCGGTCTTGCCCACATCAACAGCAACGACGATCGAGGACGACGTGACTGGAGCGCATTGCACAGACACAAACACCTCCGGGCTGTGTCAGGAGGACACGTGCGAGAACACGCTGATCCCATAAAGGAATCAGTTACAGATCCCTTCCTGACACCTCCGGAGGCATTTGAGAAGGACCAACTCGATCTATATCAACGCCGGGTCGGTTCTCGTCAACTGCGGCCAGCCGCGGAGCGGCCTGACCAGGCGCCTGTCCGAGGGTATACAGGCCGAGACTGCCGAGAAAACCCGCACCGTGCTCGATAAGCATTTCTGTCGAGTGGTTCAGTTGTCCGTCGATCCAGCGACGGAGAATCTCGAACAGACCCCCGACACCGTAGGTGGCGGCGAGATCTGCGACTTGAAGCACCTCGCTGGGTATATCGAGGTGCAAGCGGGCCTCTCTGAGCACCAGCTCCGCAAAATCGGTCATCAGCTCGCTTCGCAGCTGCCGAAGGAGGGGTTCTGCGCCCGATTCGACAAACAGTATGCGGGCCATGCTGGGATCGTTCTCGATCACCTGAACCAGGGCCTTGATCGGAGCGTAAGCGAGTTCTTGAGGAGCAACCGTGTCGTCCGGAATGGCGCTGGTTATCACCGCCTGGAAGGTGGCGGAGATCTTGGCAAATACCGCACGCAAGAGCGCGTCTCGATCGCGAAACTGTTGGTAGAAGTACCGGCTCGTCACTCCTGATTTCGCACACACCGCGGTCACGGTGCACGCGGTAGCACCGTGGGTGCCCATGATCGAGACCGCGGCATCAATCAACATCACGCGGCGCTGTGCGTCGCGTTGAGTTGCGGACAGCCCGCCATAAACACGTGCTGGACTCATGTCCTACAGTCTGGCAGTCTTATCTGACAAGGTATAAAGTCAGATCCAAATTTCAAGGAAGGACCTCAAATGTCGGACGATCAAGCCCCGACCCGGACCCGGGTGCTGCCAAAGCCCAGGCGTGTTCGGTTTCCGATGCCGACCTCCACGAAGCGGCAACACTTCGTCGATGGCGACCTGGTGATGAGCCATTTCATCGCGGTGCTTTCTGCGACGTTCCCGGAAGGCGAGGATTTCTTCATCCGCTCGGTCAGGAACTTCCAGAGTTCCATCGACGATCCCCAATTGGAGACAGCGGTCAAGGGTTTCATCGGACAAGAGGCCACACATCGACACCAGCATCGTCTCCTCAACGAGCGACTCCAGGTCATGGGGTATCCGACCGCGCGAATCGACCGTCATGTCGCACGCCTGATCAAGCGATTGGAACGGCGCTTTTCGCCGGAAATGCGGCTGTCCATGACCTCCGCGTTGGAGCACTACACCGCTACGCTGGCAGAAATCATTCTTACCAGCGAAGACGCCCAGAAGCTCATCGGCCAGACAGAGGTTCGACCGATTCTGCTGTGGCATGCCTTCGAGGAGTCGGAGCACAAAGCGGTTGCCTTCGATGTCTATCAGCTGATTGGAGGAACCGAGCGCACCCGTGTACGGGGCATGCGGATCGCTTCAGTAATTCTGTTCGGCGAGCTCATTCTGCAGACTGCCTTGTCCATGGCCGCTGATAGAGCCTCATATAACCCGGTCACCTTGGTGCGCAGTCTGCACCGCTTTAGTCGCACCCCGATGTTCACCGCCGATGCGCTGCGGCGTTTCCGTTCCTACAATCGCCCGGGTTTCCATCCTGATGATTGGGACAGCGCTGCGGTCCTGGAGCATTGGAGCAAAGAACTGTTCGACCAAGACGGTTCACAGCGAGTAATCGCTTCGTCGGGATAGCAAAGGTGCGGAAGGCGGCGACGCAGGAGCACCGTTCCCGCGTCGCTCCTTCCGAATAGCGTGCGCGCCGGCAGCCTCACTGGCGCGCCACTCGGTAGACGGTGAAGGCGGCGGAAAGACCACGAACGCGGTTCGGCAGCGACCGCCACGGAGATGGCTGGCGCTGTGAGCCTGATCAGTCGCTGACTAAATAGCGTTGAGCCAGGGTTTCAGCAAGTCTGCCGGTGTGCGCGACCACTTCTTTCTCGGTCACCGCAAGCAAACCCGAGTGCCAGGCGGTGATGACTTCGACGAACCCCCCGACAGCGATCAGGGTGTCCATGCGAAGGGCCATCTCATCGGCATCGTGTCGGAGGTGTGGCCGGCTTGCCTCAACGACCAACTGCGTTGCCTCCTGGAGCGCCACCGCGCGGCGGTCTTGTAGCGGTGAGCTACCGACATGCTGAGCGAGGAGGATGTGCGCTCGGCCGGGATCGCGTGCGATCCCATCGACCACGATGGCTATCGCTGCGGTGATTGTCTCGATCGGCGGCCGATTCGCACGCTCGGTGAAGAGCGCAGCGACCTCGCCGAGCATATCATCGCGGACGCCATCCCACGCAGCAACGAGCAGCTCGTCGCGCGTCTTGAAGTCCTCGTAGAAGTACCGATCGTTCAGGCTTGTGCGGGCGCATACTCCGCGCATAGTGACCGCGGCCCAACCGCTCTCACTCCAAATCTCGGTTGCGGCCTCGATCAATTGCTGCCGTCGCTCGGCACGACGCTCGGCCCCGGTCCGACCACCCCAGCGCTTACTTCTCGACCGCACCTCTCCATCTTGACAAAGCGTTCGGTGCACGACAAAACTGGTGGCATGCGACACCAATGGTGGCTGATGCCCCCAGATGAGAGTTCCCCCACATCACACGTCAATGTCGCGACCCGGAAGGCAGACAGATGAGATTGCTGCCATTCGGCGGCGCACCCGGCAGAACGCACCGAGCCGATGCAGTCGTCACGGGCGCAGGAAGCGGTATCGGCCGCGCATTCGCCGTGGAGCTTGCACGCCGAGGCGGACGCGTGGTGTGCGCCGACAGAGATCCCGTCACCGCAAAAGAGTCGGCAGAGTTGGTGAGGCAGGCTGGCGGCGAAGGCTTCGACATCGCATGCGACGTCACCGATCTTGAGCAGATCCGCAAACTCGCTGATGTGAGCGAAGACTGGTTCGGGAAGGCTGCGAGCCTCGTCATCAATAACGCCGGAATCGGTGCAGGTGGTAACCGAATCGGCGCGACGTCAATCGAGGACTGGAACGCGGCGATTTCTGTCAACCTCTGGGGCGTTATCTACGGCTGCGAGACTTTTGTGCCGCGGCTCCGCAGCAGTGGGCGTGGCGGAGTCATCAATGTGGCGTCTGCAGCGAGCTTTGGCTCGGCCCCTCGAATGGCGGCTTACAACGTGAGCAAGGCCGGAGTCCTCGCTCTGTCGGAGACATTGGCGGCCGAACTGAGCGGTACTGACGTCAAGGTCACAGTGCTTTGCCCCACCTTCGTGAAGACGAACATCGTCAAAAATCCTCAAATCGACGAGGCGGCTGCGAGGCTCGCGGCCAACCTGATGAAATGGACTGGCATTTCGCCACAGCACGTTGCTCGAACGACGTTGAACGCGCATGATCGCGGACAAATTTATGTAGTGCCCCAACTCGATGCCAAAGTCTTGTGGCAACTCAAGAGAGCCCTACCCGGTCCTTTTACACGCACGCTGGGCCTCGTGGAGCGCATGGCCTCATGGAACGATTCAGCCGAGTAGAGGAGAAGGAAAAATGGCTTTCGCATACAGCGACATGCTCGAGACAATCAAAAACAAGCAATGGGCTCTAGCCGATATCGATTGGGACGCCCCTGGCGCGGAACTGATCACCGATGAACAGCGCCCCAAACTCAAGCAATTCATGTCCGACGTGGTGTGGATTGAGCATGTTGGAGCACGTGCCTTCGCCGCGATGGCTCCGAAGGCGCCATTCGAAGCGCTCGGAGACATTTACCGTTACTTTCACGCCGAGGAGCAGCGCCACGCGAATGCCGAACTTGCCCTGATGCGCCGGTGGGGCATGCTCGATGAAGGCGAGAAACCGGTCCCGAACAAGAATATTCGGCTGGTGATCGAATGGCTGGACCGTTATGCCGAAGCCCTGCCTCTTACCGTCATCGGGGCCGCGATTCCGGCACTGGAGACTGCGCTCGATGGAGCGCTGCTGAAGTTTCTCCTCGATGAGGTTGACGATCCTGTGTGCGGGGAGGTGTTCAACAAGGTCAACAGCGACGAATCAAGGCATCTGGCGGTTGGCTTCCAGGTGTTGAATGACCTGGGTGCTAGCCCGATGCGAATCCACGCCATTCAAACTGCGGGTGCTCTGGTCGACCCGCGCATTCTCACCGGCGCGTTGCTGTATATCCCGCTCCTGACACGCATGTTGATGAATCTCAACGCTATGGGTCTGTCCGAGGAGAAGTTATACAATGCAGTGACGCGGTATGCCAATGTCGGCGATCGCAGTGAACATACGCGTAGGGTGCCCGGCTATCACATCTTGAAGGCGCACATGTCGTCTTCCATCAAGCGGTCCCAGCCTCTGCACTTCGTGTCTCAGCGCCTTGGCAATGCGATCGATGTTTTCCCTGTTCAGATTTTCGGTCGGCCGCCATCCTGGACGGACGAACTGACCTACGAACCGGTGGCCAAATGACAGGCGCCATGACGACGTTGATCGTCGGCGCCGGGTTTGCAGGTATCGGTGCGGCGATCAGACTGCTTCAGGAGGGCACGGATGACTTCGTCATCCTGGAACGGTCAGATCGCGTCGGAGGCACCTGGCGAGATAATACTTATCCCGGCGCGGCCTGCGATATTCCCTCGCTTCTGTACTCCTACTCGTTCGAGCCGAATCCGGGCTGGACTCGTACCTACTCGGGGAGCGCTGAGATCCTCGGGTACATCGACGATATGGTCACCAAGTACGACCTTGCCAGGTTCATTCAGTTCGATACGGACGTGACTTGCCTGGAATTCGATGAGGGTGCCGGCATCTGGGTGGCCGACACGGCAGATGGAAAGCGGTATCAAGCCCGGTCAGTTGTAATGGCCAGTGGACCACTTGCCAACGCCAGCTTTCCGGATATTCGGGGTATCGACTCGTACGGTGGAAAGAAGATCCACAGCGCTCGGTGGGACCATGGCTACGATCTCGGCGGTAAGAGGGTTGCGGTCATCGGGACAGGCGCGAGCGCGGTTCAGATCATTCCTGAGCTCGTGAAGTCGGCTGCGTCGGTCAAAGTCTTCCAGAGAACACCCGGCTGGGTGTTGCCCAGGGTGAACTTTAAGCATCCGGCTTGGGCGCGTTCGACCTTCAAACGACTGCCGATGAGCGAACAAGCGCTCCGCGACGCCTGGTTCTGGACCCACGAAGTGATGGCAGTGGGTATGGTCTGGAACACCGCCGCGACATCGGCGATACAGCTGGCGGCGAAGGCTCATCTGCGTCGGCAGGTGAAAGACGCCTGGTTGAGACGTCAGTTGACGCCCCATTTCAGACCCGGCTGCAAGCGTATGCTCATGACCAGTGATTATTACCCGGCGCTGCAGGCGGATAACTGCAAACTGATCAGCTGGCCGATCGCCACGTTGTCACCGAACGGTATTCGGACCGCTGACGGTGTGGAGCACGAGGTGGACTGTATTGTGTTTGCCACTGGCTTCGATGTAGCCAAACGTGGCACCCCGTTCCCGATCAGCGGCCTCGGTGGTCGGAAGCTCGGCGATGAATGGTCTCAGGGGACATTCGCCTTCAAGAGCGTGAGCGTGGCCGGGTATCCGAATTTGTTCTTCACTTTCGGACCGAATTCCGGGCCGGGCCACAACTCGGCGCTCGTATATATGGAGGCCGCAATTGACTATATAGTCAAGGCGATCAAGCTCCTTCAGCAAGCTGACATCGGCACTTTGGATGTGAGGCAGGATTGCCAGGACCGCTATCACTCCGAAATTCAGCGCCGCCTTCAACGAACGACTTGGAATTCGGGGTGCAGCAGTTGGTATTTGACCGAGGACGGCTACAACGGCACGATGTACCCAGGTTTCGCGACCCAGTTTATGAGAGAACTATCCCATTTGGATACTCATGATTACGTGATAACCCGGCGCGACGATACAAACCTCGAGCTGACGCAATAACTCTGAATACAAATTTGCATGGCTGACCGTCAGAACGGTGAAAACAGCAATGGATCGCAAGTCCAACCGTAATTACGAGATAATCATCATAGGAGCTGGATTTTCCGGCATCGGGTCTGGCATTAGCTTAATGAAGGCGGGATTTACTGACTTCTTGATGGTTGATGACGCCGATGGCGTAGGTGGGACGTGGCACTGGAACACCTACCCGGGTATCGCTGTCGATATACCATCGTATAGTTATCAATTCTCATACGAAATGCGGCCGTCTTGGTCGCGCACGTACGCCCACGGCAATGAGCTCAAAGCCTATGCCGAACGATGTGTTGAAAAGTATGGGCTCCGGGATCAAATTCGTTTAAACACAACCATTACCGAGGCTTGTTTCGACGAGAACGCAACACGATGGCGTTTGACCAGCGCTAATGGTGAGGAGTTCACGGCACGCTTCGTGATAAATTGCTCCGGCGTTCTCAGTCGGCCAAAGTGGCCTGAAATCAAGGGGGTGCGAGATTTC